>CAMFGH010000009.1 GCA_945949875.1 uncultured bacterium | reverse complement strand
CTTTCTACATATGACAAATGCAATAAAAATAAAACAGGAAGAAACAACTGCAACCACAAGATATACCGGATGATAAAATATGCTTGGTGGAATGATTCCAAGCATGATATCCCGAATCATACCTCCACCCACAGAAGTGATAACGCCAAGTACACATACTCCGAAAATGTCCATTTTACTTCGAATTCCCGCCATAGCCCCGGAGCATGCAAAGGCAATGGTTCCTATGATTTCCATAAAAAATATAATTGAAGACTGCATTCTGATTCTCTTTTCTAAATCCCAGTTCTGGTTTCCGATTCATTGCTCTGGTTTCCAACCTTTATTCCCAGTCACGAAGCACATAGGCGAGGGGCTTTTCCATTCTTTTTCTGGTAAGCTCTGCCAGTCCCAGTTTTGTAAAATCAATGAATTTCGTTGTAACTTTATCGTTGCTGATTTCCGAACACAACACATTGATCAGTTCTTTTTTTGACTCTGCTAAATTCATATTGATAAAATCAATCAGAATCATTCCACTCAGATTCCTTACTTTCATCTGATAAGCAGCTTCTTTTGCTGCCTCTATATTGATCTGTAAAGAATAGGTCTCATGATCTACATTTTTCTGAGCTTTTCCGGAATTCACATCAATACTGATCAGTGCTTCGGTAGGCTCAATGACAAGATAAGCACCAGATTTCATATAAACTTTTTTCCCGGACAGTTCCTGCAACCTGGTTTTCAAAGAATATATTTGGGAAAGAGAAATCTGTTCATCCTGATAAAGACGAGAATGAATATTATGATGCTCCAGGTGCTCCAGAACATCTTTACAATCCGTAATGATTTCATATTCTTTGGAGTGATCCAGATTTCGAATCATTTCTATGTAAAAAAGATCTGTTCGATATAAAATACTGTAGACTGTTCTGGTTCGACCGAATAAGTCAACATTTTTAAATTGACTGATCAGATCAATATATTCCTGATGGATATCATCCCGATCCGCAAACATGGCGTTAGTTCGGAATACCATATCCACAGGTTCTTTTTCCATGTTTGGTTCTGTTATCGTTGCTTCTTTCCACTGGGAAGCATATTCCAGATATTCTTTTTTGTGTGATTGTTCTATTTTTTTAGAAACATGTACCTGTCCGCTACCATCATGCAACGCAAGATATTCGCCGGATATTTCCAATACGCCACTAACCAGATATGGTTTTGTTTTTTGGGGTTCTTTCTTAATTTGAATGATGACATCATCATTCTGCAGTATTCTTCCATCGGGCTTACGATTAACAATCCGGATATGAGAAAGCTCCTGCCCATTTACAGGCAGATATGCCATGGTATCCTTCCCGTCTAAGCGGATAAAAGCACCTTCCGTTTCTTTTAAAATATTTACTACCTTACCAATCAAAATAGTGCCAATGGGATAGGCCTGCTTTTCTTCACGGGCAACCTTGCAAATACGTCCGTTTTCCAGTAGAAAAGCATATAAAATACCATGATTTCTGGTAAGAATCACTTTATTTTGTTCTGTATTTGTCTGATATATCTCATGTTCCCTGGAAATATGCGATATACCGTCAATATGTCTGCTCATGTCATAAATCCTGTTTATACAATTTCACCGATCAGATCAAGAGGTAAAAACTCCGGTTTTTCATCGGTTCCAACATTCAAATAGGTGTCCTCTCTGGTGATAAGAAGCTGAAAGGAATCAAAAGGAATATCCAGCATTTTATAGACTTCCTCCAACACCATAGCCGGTTTAATATTGCCGGAACTGCTTGCATTTACCATCAGATACAGACAGTCCGTGCAATCATGGGAAGATACTTTAAAATCATAAATTCCCGGCTTTAAATCCATTTGAATCTCACTTTTCTTAGTAACCTTGGTTACCAGGATCTGCTCCTGTGACATAAAATCCTCAATGACTTTACGCCATCCCTGGGGTGGCACAAAAGAATCCCGAAAACGAATGTAATATCCGGCAGCTGCTACCGAGGCCATGGCATTGGAAGCGCCATCCGGAAGAACTCTTGCAGAAAGAACCTGCATCCCATCTGCCATCTGTTCATTCATACGATTTACAATATCTTCTGAACTGTTTATGGAACATAGTTCCACATCCATGTATTCTCCGTCACTTTCCATTCCAACCCCAAGGGGCGCAGCAAAAGACATGATCTGATGAGGAGAAAATCCCTGGCTGTATGCGATATCGATCTCGGCACGACGGAAAACCTTTTGGAAATAGCGCATGATATCCAAATGACCGATAAAGCGCATAACACCATGCTTGGAGAATTTGATACGAACTTTTATCCTTCCTTCGCTCATGCCAGCACCTCCCCTGTTTTTGCAATAGTTTCCTCGTCATTATAGATGGAACGGTCTGCTACACAAACGCCGCAGCCATACTTCATTGCACCACAACCGTTACACTTGTCTCTGCAGTTTGGAGAAACTTTTTCCTGAAGTGCATTTTCCCATTCCCGTTTTAAAAACTCTTTTGAAACACCACAATCCAGAATATCCCATGGAAGAATCTCATCCAGAGATCTTATCCTGGTATTATAAAAATCTATGGAAACCTGATTTTCTTCAAATGCTTCCATCCATAAATCATTGCGATAGTATTCACTCCAGGCATCAAAAATACATCCTTTCTGATATGCAGAAAGAATGACCTTAGCAACTCTCCTGTCTCCTCGCGCAAAAACACCTTCTAATACACTGACATCCGCCTCATGCCAGTTGTATTTAATACGCTTCTGATTCAGCTGAGAGGTAATCCCTTTTCTGGTTTCATAAGCCTTGTCCAAAAACTGCTCAGCACTACACATAGGAGCCCACTGAAAGGGCGTGAAAGGTTTTGGAATAAAAAAAGAGGTACTTACCACGATCTGAATCTGTTCCCTCCTCTTTTCCTTGGGAACTACATCAAAAAAGGTGGCTGCAATTTTATTGGCAAGATCACCTATGCCGGCAATATCTTCTGAGGTTTCGGTGGGAAGTCCCAGCATAAAATACAGCTTAACCCTTGTCCAGCCACCTTCAAAAGCCATTTGGGCACCATGCAGGATGTTTTCCTCCGTTAACCCTTTATTGATCACATTACGTAGTCTTTGAGATCCTGCCTCCGGTGCAAAAGTAAGAGAACTTTTTTTGATATCCTGTACTTTATTCATCACATCCAGAGAAAAGGAGTCAATACGCAGACTGGGCAGAGAAATATTGACTTTCTTCTCTCCGCAGGACTGAATCAAAAAGTCGATCAGCTCCGGTAGTTTACTGTAATCACTGGAGCTTAAAGAGCTAAGTGATATCTCCTCATGTCCGGTGTTTTTCAGCATTTCAACTGCATATCTTTTTAAGGTATCCACATCTTTTTCCCGGACAGGACGATACAGCTGGCCCGCCTGACAAAATCGGCAGCCCCGGATACAGCCCCGCTGAATCTCCAGAACCACACGATCCTGTGTACACTTGATAAAAGGAACCACCGGCTTCATCGGATAAGAAACCCGGTCAAAATCCTCTACCATATTTTTGGTCACATGGACAGGTGCTTCCGGGATATTAGGCAGCATGCTTCCAATGGTTCCATCCTCTTTATAAGTCACATCATAAAACTGTGGAACGTAGACACCCTGAATAGAACAGATTTTCTTCAGAAAATCAATACGTGTACCGCCCTTTTCTTTATTTTCTTTATATAGATCAAAAATTTCCCTGTATTTTGTTTCCCCTTCCCCGATATAAAAGAAATCAAAAAAATCTGCAATGGGTTCCGGATTATAAGCGCATGGACCACCACCCATAATAATAGGGTCTTCCTCTGTTCTGGCCTTGGCATAGAAAGGAATACCTGCCAGATCCAATACCTGTAAAATATTGGTATAGCACATTTCATACTGCAACGTAATTCCGATAAAGTCCAGATATTTTATAGGCTCCTGACTTTCCAGACCAAACAACGGAATCTGCCTTTCCCTCATAATTTTATCCAGATCAGGCCAGGGAGAATATACCCTTTCACACCACACATCATCCCAGCTGTTAAACATGTCATATAAAATCTGTATTCCCAAATGGGACATGCCGATTTCATAAACATCCGGAAAACACATAGCCATCCGGATATCTACCGTGAAAGATGGCTTTACCACACTGTTAATTTCATTTCCAATATAACGCGCAGGCTTTTCTACCTGCATTAAAATATCATCTGTTAATGCCAGTTCACTCAAGTTTTTCACCAATCCTGTATTATTTCTTTGAAAACATCTTCTACATCAGTATACGAAATGTAATTCTCAAAATCAATTGCATTATTTTGTAACGAAGAAATGATTCGCTCATACGTGATATCACCGAATGAGGCATTACCGAATTTCATCCAGAGAATGGAGAATAAAATCAGAATGGAAAAAAAGAATCTGAATTTTAATGACAAACTGAAAATCGAATCATTTTCCTGTTCCTCTGTGTTCATCTGGGCAGCCTGTAATGGGGAATCATTTAATGTTTTTTTTCCATAGACAAGCTGTTCTCTCCGATTCATCTGCAAATGATTTAATTCATTATCCGACCGTATACGACTCATCAACTGCAGTTTTTCTTCTACCGATAAACGACTCATATTTTGCTCACCTGGTTGTCTTTTTATCAGCATATGAATCAAAGCAAAAATTCATTCAAAAAAACCAAATGATGTTGAAAGAATCACTTGGTTTTTCTTTGCACTTATTATGTTATATCTTTTTCGTCATGATTTCCTGAAAGAAACAGGATCTGCTTCCTGTATGACAGGCAGCACCGATTTGCTCTACTTTTGCCAGAATCGTATCCCTGTCGCAATCTGCTGTCAAAGACTTCACATACTGATAATGTCCGCTGGTATCACCTTTTACCCACAACTCATTCCTGCTGCGACTATAATAGGTCATTTTACCTGTTTCCAGCGTCCTATGGTATGCTTCCTCATTCATATAGGCCACCATTAAGACTTCATTGGTCTTGTAGTCCTGTACCACTACTGTAACATGTCCATCGGAATTCAATTTAAAATCAGACCATTCCATATTCATTTTAAAGGGTTCCTTTCGTACTGAGTACATCCGTTATTCTACTATCATATGTAGTTGCCATATCCAGCGCCTTGGCAAAGGCTTTAAACATTGCCTCAATTATGTGATGATCATTTCTGCCATCCAATACCTTGATATGCAGATTCATTCCGGCTGTATAGGTGATGGCATAAAAGAATTCCTGAACCAGCTGGGTTTCCAGATACCCTACTCTTTCCGAAGAAAAAGAAGCATCAAAATTCAGATATGGACGTCCACCCAGATCAACAGCACATAATACCAGTGCATCATCCATGGGAAGCATAAACTGACCAAATCTTTTGATCCCTTTTTTATCTCCAATTGCCTCCTTAATGGCCTGTCCAAGCACAATACCGGTATCTTCCACAGTATGATGTCCATCTACCTCCAGATCTCCATTTACCGTAACGGATAGATCAAAAAATCCATGCTTTGAAAAGCCCTCTAACATATGATCAAAAAAACCAATCCCTGTGGAAATATCACTTTTTCCGGTTCCATCTACAGAAAAACTCAGGTTAATATCGGTTTCTTTTGTTTTTCGTGCGACATTTGATGTTCTGTTCATGTTCTTCCCCATAGCTTTCTAAATAAAATATCAAAAGAATCCCTTTCAAAATAGAATGTTGAAAAATTCCATTTCAAAAAATACGATTAAATGTTTTATCAAACACCGGATTCAAACCGGACGGCAACAGAATTGGCATGAGCTGTTAATCCTTCATTTTTGGCAAAGCGTTCAATATCGATATGGTCACGCAAAAGAGCCTCTCTGGAATAACAGATAATACTGCTCTTCTTGATAAAATCATCTACCCCAAGAGGCGAAAAGAATTTTGCAGTTCCATTGGTTGGCAAAATATGATTTGGCCCTGCAAAATAATCCCCCAAAGGTTCGGAGGAATATTCTCCCAGGAAGATTGCGCCTGCATTTTTTACCTTTGTCATGGTCTGGAACGGATCTTTTGTTAAAATTTCCATATGCTCCGATGCAATATCATTGGCAGCCTCAACAGCCTGATTCATATCTTCTGTTACCAGAATATATCCATAATTTTCCAGAGATTTTTCAATGATTTCTTTTCTGGATAATGTGGCAGTGAAAGCATCTACTTCTCTGGATACTTTTTCAGCCAGTTCCATACTGTCTGTAATCAAAATTGCGCTGGCCAGTTCATCGTGTTCTGCCTGGGAAAGCAGGTCTGCAGCAACATATCTTGGATTTGCAGTTTCATCTGCAAGAACCAGTATTTCGCTTGGTCCGGCAACAGAATCTATGCTGACATAACCAAACACTGCTTTTTTGGCAAGAGCAACAAAGATATTACCAGGTCCCGTGATTTTATCTACTTTAGGTATGGTTTCGGTACCAAAGGCAAGTGCCGCAATGGCCTGGGCGCCGCCTACTTTATAGATTTTATCCACACCGGCAATATCTGCGGCTACCAGTGTGCCGGGATTGACTTTTCCGTCCTGTCCTGGTGGTGTGGTCATCACCACTTCTGATACACCGGCAACCTTTGCCGGAATGACATTCATCAAAACGCTGGATGGATAGGCTGCTTTTCCGCCCGGTACATAGACACCGGCTCTGGAAAGTGGTTTGATTCGCTGCCCCAAAATGGATCCATCAGGTTTTGTGGTAAAGAAACTCTGCCGAAGCTGTTTTTCATGGAAATCACGTACATTGGCTGCAGATTTTTTCATAGTTTCGATAAAATCAGCATCCAGCCTGGTATAGGCTTCCTGAATTTCTTCCTTTGTCACCACAATGTTATCTGCGTTAATATCACAATGATCAAATTGTTTTGTATAGTCAAAAACAGCACTGTCCTTCTTTTCACGGACGTTTGCGATAATATCGTTCACAATCCCTTCATACTGTCCATAGCTGCTGGGACTTCTTTTTAAAAGATCCTGTAAAAGATTCTTCTTGGTTTCTTCTGTCAATGCTACGATTCTCATTTCATAACCTCTGTTTCTTTGTTTTTTATAATACTTATATGGAACGTTTTCACAGCTCTGTAAATTTTGTGTTTTTATTCTGCTTTTACCAGCTTTTTCATATCATGAATCAGTTTATTGATTCGTTCATATTCCATTTTCATACTGACCTGATTTACAATCATTCTGGCAGATAAGGGGCAAACCTCTTCTAATACTTCCAGTCCGTTTTCCCGAAGTGTACTGCCTGTTTCCACGATATCCACAATTACATCGGACAGCCCTACAATGGGGCCAAGTTCCACAGAACCATTGAGTTTGATAATATCAACTGTCTGATGTTTTTTGTTGTAAAAATAATCCTTGGCAATCAGTGGATATTTGGTGGCAACACGGATTCTTTCATGATGCTGTAAAAGTTCCCTGGCACTGGCCGGTCCGCATACACACATTCTGCATTTACCGAAGCCAAGATCCAGTACCTCATATACTCTACGGTTTTCTTCTATTATGGTATCTTTACCAACAACACCTATATCTGCGGCACCATGTTCCACGTAAGTCGGCACATCCGGTCCCTTGGACAGAAAGAATTTTAATTTCAGTTCTTCATTTACAAAAATAAGTTTTCTGGAATTTTTATCTTTCATTTCTTCACAGGTAATACCCAGCTGTTCTAATAATTCCAGGGTTTTATTGGCTAGTCGCCCTTTGCCTAATGCAAAAGTTAAATATCGTTCTGTACTCATGCTTTTGCATCCTCCTTGTCATATTCAAAGAAAACTCCACTGTAACGATTTTGTCTTGCAAAAGCCAGATATTTTTCAGTAGGAATATTATTATGAGGAATCAGTTCCACAAACTTACCTTCCTCCCGAAGGGAAATCGCTTTTTTCAATGCTTTATCAAAAGAATTCTTTTCATATATGATTAAAATGTTATTTTCTCCGGTCTGAAGAGCTATATGCTGGCTTGCCAGTGCAGTAAGCAGATCATCAATCACTACAACAAAACCAATTGCCGGTGCATCCTTACCAAATTTCTTCAGAAGATTATCATACCGTCCACCTTTTACAATAGCTTCTCCCACACCATAGGTATAGGCACGGAATATGACACCGGTATAATAATTGTATTTACTGAGCATACCAAAATCGAAGGAAATATAATCTTCAACCTGATAGGTTTTCAGAAGCCTATGTAGCTGTTTTAATCGTTCTACGGCGCCCAATGATCGTTCATTGGAAACCAGTTCGGCTGCCTTATCCAGAATCTCTTCTGTACCAAACAGCTCAGGCAGTTTCAAAAGGGCAAGATAATGTTCATCAGAAATGTTGCATTCTTTTAAAAGGTCTTCCACGCCAAAAATATTTTTACCACTGATATTCTCACGAAGGGCCATTTCTGTTTCCTGTTCAAGTCCTGCATCCATACAGATACCCCGGAAATAATCTACCTGTCCTATACTGACCTGGAATTTTTTAAGTCCGGTATTTTTTAAACACTGAACCAGCATGGCAATCATTTCAGCATCTGCTTCTACACTTCCATCTCCAATCAACTCGGCACCCATCTGCGTTACTTCATTCAGTTTACCCTGAAGGGAAGATAAATTGGTAAAGGTATTTCCGGAATAAGAAAAACGAATGGGAATGTCTTCTTCCATAAAATACTTTGCAGCGCATCTGGCCATGGAAGGGGTAAAATCAGGACGCAAAACCAGTGTATTTCCTTCTTTATCAAAAAACTTATATAATTCTCTGGATGGTGTGGTTCCCACTTCCTTGGAAAACACATCAAAAAACTCAAAAGAGGGAGTCTGTATATCCTTATATCCGAAACTTCTTATTTTTTCATGGATAAGCTCTTCCACTCTTAATTTACGTGCATATTCTTCTCCATAAATATCCCGGACTCCTTCCGGTGTATGTAACATATTCTGATTCATATTTATCCCCTAAACTTTATTGTATTTAAAATCCGTATTTTTATTGTAATGAAAAACTAACACAGAAAAACCAGCGTATCAAAACAATGTATCAAAACTAAGAAAGTGCACTTTAGTACGGTAACTTTAACGCAACGACTTTAGCACGGTAACGTGATAGCATAGTAGAGAGTTAAACCGTCCTATAGTATAACCCAGACCCAATATGATGTCAAGACTACAAAACAAATCCGGTTTTCTTCCGGACGAATCCTGTTTCCTTTATACATCATCCCGTTCACTTAAATCCTTTTGCAGCATGTCCAGATATGGTATCATGATTCCGCTTTTTTTCGGAATGATATACTCCGGATTCAGCTCGTCATATCGAAAACTTTTCCGCCCACCCTTCTGACTGCGTTCCCAGAAATAATACAGCATATCAAAGGGTAGATAATAGTACTCATCTCTGCCTGAAAAATAAATCAGAAAAAAAGAAATGCCACCCTGTTTTTCAAATCTCTGCATGAAATCAACCTGGTGAGGATGGATATTCTGTAAAGAAAAAGTATCCACTGCACATTCTTTTGCATCAAAGCATACCGGAATTCCCTGCACCGCCCCGATATAATCAACCGTACTTTTCTGATCAAAATAGGCAAGAGTAATATGTCTGGTTTCTTTATCTATTTTGATTGGTGTAATGGGAGTTGGTATTTTCTGGATTAACGCCAGATTATTTTCCGCATATTTTTCATTGGTTCTATTGATCATATCTTCCAGAGTAGAACCCCTTAAGCCTCTGGAACTCCATGTAGGCATATCGTTTCCTCCAATTTTGTAAAAGTATCCGGAATAGGGGCATAAAAAGTTTTCCCGGATAATTCTTTCCTTTCATCCATTTCGGCCGGAAAGACTACTTTGTAGGCATGCAGCAGCTGATAACCGGATTTCATGAGATCATGTATTTTTTCTTCTGTATCTTTATCATCACATCTCTTTATATCAAATTCCACACCATATTTCCGGTCACCCAGAATTGGATACCCCATAGAAGCCAGATGTGCTCTGATCTGATGACTTTTACCGGTGATCAGCAAAACCTCCAGTTTTGAAATTTGTCTTTTCTCATCCATTGCGATCGGCCTGATTTCGGTTTCAATCATTTCAGCATCTTCCAATGCTTTTTGAGGAATATCCTCTTTTCGGTGATAGATCGATACTTTGTTGGATGCCTTATCCTTTACCAGGTAACCTTTTTCATGTACCTTTCCCGGAAAGCATCCCTGCACATAGGTGATATAATATTTATGCAGATTTCTTGCCTTTAAAAGCTTACTGAGAAGTCTGGTGCCGGGAAGAGAAATTCCACAAAGAATCAGTCCGCTTGTATTTCGGTCTAACCTGTTGCAGACAGAAGGCTTAAAGTGCTTTAAACTGTTCGGAGAAACTATTTTTTGTTCTAAAAGGTAGCCGATCATCCATTCATTAACAGAAAGGTCTGTTTCTTTTGCTTTTTGAGATAGCATACCGGCCGGTTTATTCAAAATCAGAATATCCTCATTCCGAAAAATAACATCTATCGCTTTCAGACTACGAAAGGCATTCACATAATCCGAAATATCCATAGTTTGATTCTGGTTTTCACCGGAAAATTTCAAAAAAGTTTCTTCGCTGAAATATAGTTTAACAGAATCCCTTTCTTTTAAAAGCTCTTTACCTTCTGCTTTTTTATCATTCAGGGTAATATTCTTTTTGCGAAGCATTTTATATAGAAATCCGGTAGAAGCATCGGGCAAAATACGCTTTAAATATTTGTCAAAACGCTGACCGGCATCCTGCTTCCTGATAAGGAATTCTCTCATCACATTTCTCCCATTTTATAAAGACAGGTCTTTTTGTCTACAGTTTTCTGAAAACAGTTTTTCCCGTCTACTGTTTTATAAAGACAGGTTTTCCAGTAAGTGGAGCACTTCTTCCTGTAAATGCTCTTTCTCTTCCATTTCCGATTGCTGAAGAGAGCCGATCCGTTCCAGATATTTCTCCGGATCCGAAAAAATCTTTACCGTAATATCTTTATATCCATTCCTGGAAAACATGTCTTTTAAATGCTCATAACATGCATTTTCATCAAAACGATCCGACTCAGTGATGCCGATCAGATTATGATTTTTCATTACAATGTGACTGATCTGAAAGTTCTTTTGATAACTCGTCAGATAAAGGTCATAGCGCTGAGAAAGTGTCAGGGAGAGCCCGTCAATTTTCGCTTTTAAGGCTTCCGAACATCCTTTGGCACGTAAAAACATGATCATACTGACTGCGCTTTTACTTGCCGGCAGACATCCCAGAACAGCAACAATCGTTAGCAGATTTTTGTTGGAATGAACCGTCAGATATCCGGCCAGATAAATTGCCAGTGAAATACCGAACATAAGAACTGTTTTAATGATTTCTCTTACTCTTTGCTTTTTGATATACCCGTATGTTCCCTTTGGGATGCTTATTTTCATTTGGTTTTTCCTTTCTTTTTCGTGGTGGAATCAGACATTTCTTATCAAATCCGATCAAATCCTGGCGATGTTCCAAAAGAAGTGCCTCCTTTACCAGATCATACATATCCGGATTACGATATTGTATCAATGCCCGCTGCATTGCCTTTTCATGAGGATTTTTTGCAGTATACACTTTCTCCCCGTTTCTCGGATCGATTCCGGTATAATACATTACGGTGGACATCGTAGATGGCGTAGGATAAAAATCCTGCACCTGCTCCGGCATATATCCCAGTTCTCTCAAATATTCAGCCAGTTCTATGGCTTCTTTCAGCGTAGAACCAGGATGAGAACTCATCAGATAAGGAACCAGATACTGCTTTAACCCCATCTTCTGATTATAGCTCTGATATTTCTTTACAAAGCTGTCATAGATCTGTCTCCTGGGTTTCCCCATGCGGGAAAGCACCGCATCTGATATATGTTCCGGTGCCACTTTACACTGCCCGCTCACATGATAACTGATCATTTCCTTTAAAAACTGGTCATTTTTATCCTGCAGCATATAATCAAACCGGACCCCGGATCGGATAAATACTTTTTTCACTTTCGGAAGTGCCCGTAGTTTCCGTAAAAGACTGATATAGTCTGAATGATCCCCATTCAGATTGGGACAGGGACTTGGCCAGAGACACTGTCTATTTTTACAAACTCCCTTGGAAAGCTGTTTTTCGCAGGATGGATGACGGAAATTGGCAGTTGGACCACCAACATCGTGAATGTAGCCTTTAAAGTCCGGCTGATCTGTCATCCACCTGGCTTCTTTTAGAATCGATTCATGGCTTCGTACCTGGACGATTCGTCCCTGATGGAAGGTAAGTGCACAAAAACTGCATCCTCCAAAACATCCGCGACAGCTGATCAGGGAAAATTTCACTTCAGAAATAGCCGGAACGCCACCTTCTTTTTCATAAATCGGATGATACGTTCTTTGATAAGGCAGATCATAAATATCGTCCATTTCCTGCATGGAAAGGGGCTTAGAAGGTGGATTCTGTACAACATATATTTTATTCGGATAAGCCTCTACCAGAGTTTTTCCGGTAAAGGGGTCTGTATTATCATATTGAATGCGAAAACTTTCCGCATATTTTGTTTTGTTTTCTTTACATGTTTCATAATCCGGCAGCACAAGCGGGTCATATACGATACTCAGATCCTTTGTTTTAAATACTGTTCCCGGGATAAAAGTAATATCCTGTACTGCTATGCCGCTGTCCAGTGCTTCTGCAATCTCAAGAATGGATTTTTCACCCATTCCATAGCTGATCAGATCCGCACCGCTGTCTAATAGAACAGATCTTTTATAGGAATCAGACCAATAATCATAATGAGCAAGTCTGCGAAGAGAAGCTTCAATACCTCCCAGAATGATCGGAGTTTTCTTGTAAGTCTTCCGGATCAGGTTACTATATACAACAGTGGCATGATCCGGTCTTTTTCCTGCTTTGCCACCTGGCGTATAGGAATCGGTGGGTCTCTTTTTTTTGGATACGAAATAATGATTGACCATGGAATCCATATTTCCGGCACTGACTAAAAAAGCCAGCCTTGGCTCACCGAGGATTGTAATACTGGCATCGTCTTTCCAATCCGGCTGTGAAATGATACCCACAGAAAACCCGTGTGCCTGAAGAAGTCTGCTGATAATGGCATGTCCAAAGGAAGGATGATCCACATAGGCATCTCCAATGACATAGACAAAATCCAGTTGCCTGATGTTTTGTCGTTTCATATCCTCTTTTGAAATAGGTAAAAAATCGGTTTCAATCATTTCCGGTATTTCTCCAAAATCTGATGATAATTCTCAATATAATAATCTGCGCATAAATGCTTTTCCACATCGGTATCCATGGAATAGGCATCCTGTACAGCACATACACTCATTCCTGCATTTTTTCCGGCCATGATACCGGCCACGATATCTTCAAACACCAGGCAGTTTTCCGGTTTTACATCCAGCTGCTCTGCCACCATCAGATAAATATCCGGTGCCGGTTTTCCGTGTATCACTTCACTTCCGGTCTTTACACAGGAAATATAGGCATCCAGTCCATGCACTCTGGAAAGGGTTGAAAACAACTCTCTGGAATTGCTGGTTGCAATTCCCATTTTTATGTTTTTTGATTTACATAAATCCAGAAACTCACGTACCCCTTCTTTTAATGGTACTTCATGTTCGTATTTATCGTATGCCATCTGATTCCATTCATCCATAATCCGGTCAACAGAATCCTCAATTCCGAAACGTTCTTTAAAATATTCAGCAGTCTGATAAAAACTGAGTCCCTCAATAGAACTCTGCAGATCATCCGGCAAAACAATATTTTTCTTTTGCAGATATTCCATATCCAGTTTTTTCCACATCCACATGGAATCCACCATGGAACCGTCTACATCAAAAATGACAGCTTGTATCTGCTCCAGGGAAGGCACCCTGGTTTTCAGGCTTTCCACTTCATCGGTTGTCAGGTAGCGATACTCTCCCGGAGCCAGCTGCGGATCTAACTGTAAGGTCCCCATGCGGACTCTTTTCAAAAAAAGTACCTCATTGGATACCGCCTGAAGCATACGTTTTACCTGATGAAATCTTCCTTCCATGATGGACAACTGGATTTTACAGGGTTCCTGCATACGTACTTTGGCAGGAAGGGTCTTTTTCTCGTCCCCTATATCCACCCCCTGCTCTAAAGCAAACATATCCTGAAAAGACAGTTCATGCTTTAACGTCACTTCATAGCATTTTACCACGTGTTTTTTCGGTGATAACAACTCATGAGACAGCATACCGTCATTTGTCAGAAGCAAAAGTCCCTCTGTGTCTTTATCCAGTCTTCCCACAGGAGATAGATTTTTGGCATTCACATCCTTGAGCAGGTCCATGACCGTTCTGTCATGATGATCCCTCGTTGCAGTTACCACACCCTGAGGTTTATTCAGCATGATATAAGTATACTTCTGATAAGAAACTGCCTGTCCCTGGCAGGTAACTTCAGCGGTCTCTTCTATTTTCCGATCTGCATTTTTTACAGGCATTCCATTAACATGTACCTGCCCGGCTTTTATTATTTTCTTTACTTCACTACGGGTTCCTATGCCCATATCACATAAAAACTTATCTAAACGAATCAATTGATTTTCCACCTGTTCTGCATGAAATTTTTTTAACGGAATAAAATGAATTAAGAAAATTCAGGATAACAAAATGTTCAAAAAAATACCCATTGTTTTGCTGTGCTGTGTGCTTGGTTATCATTTATTTGCTTCACCGTTGGAAGCTTCTAAATATGTGAAACAGGCACTGATCTTATGGTATGAAAAAATGATCCCAGCACTTTTTCCCTTTATGATATTGTCCGGTTTCTGCATCCGGTATGATCTCTGCAGGTATCTTATGACACCCTTTTATCCCTTACTAAACAAAATATATAAGATAACACCGGACATGTGTGCAGCCCTGCTGATGGGTACTTTATTTGGTTTTCCTATCGGTGCCAAAATGTGTGCTGAGCTGTATCAGTTTGGACATATAAATAGGAATCAGGCACAGTATCTTCTTTCTTTTACAAACAATATTGGTCCGATATATATGATAAGCTTTGCTTTGCCACTGATGCAGATTCCGGTTCGTATCGGCATTCTCATACATATTGGCGTTCCGCTGGTTTATGGCATTTTTTTACGGCACACCTTTTATAAAAAATATGATTTTTCCAGCTTATTATCGAAATCTCAGGCCGTTACCTATGGACTTGCAAATGCACTGGATGAATCCATTTATTCTGCATGTAATGCCATCACAAAGCTGGGCGGATATATGATATTCTTTCTTTTATGCAGGCTGATTTTTCCTTCCGGCTTTATGAGTCTGATTCTTGAAATCACAAGCGGACTGAGTAGTTGTTCTGGGCAGTTTAACCCTGCTGTTTTGTTTGGCATGCTAAGCTTGGGCGGGTTATCCTGTATGGCACAGACATACACCGTAATACAAGGTACCGATTTATCAATGTATCAGTATGTAATACACAAAATAATTCAATCCGTTCTTGTGACTGTTATGTGTTGCATTCTACATTTTTAATGTTTTCTATGCTTCTTTTTGGGAAACATGAGTTTTAATGTAGTAAAAACAATGCCCAGAGATACCAGTAGAATGGCAAATACCAGAAACAGAAAAATCTCAATATCTCCGGAGTCTGTTTTTTGTTGTGCTGCATCCTGCAAAGGTTCATTTTCTACAAGTGAAATGACATCTTCCGAAGTGGTTGCCATAGTATTTTCTTCCATGTTCTTTTTCATGTTCTCTTCTATGTTCTCAGATTTTGCAGAATGTATGGTACCGATTTCTATAACATTTGTCTCGGTGTATAGATCATATCCATTATAAACCCGGCAGATCAGGGAGATGTTCTTATCATATTCCAATGCAATGGTGGCATCTGTCTCGTTTTCTCCGGCAGGCCATCTCTGCAAGGTTGAATAAGTCATACCACCATCTGTACTGTAAGAATAATATAATAATCCGGATTCCTCATCTTCTCCCCGGATGTCTATATGAATAGCCGGAATATCCTCATCAATGGACAACTCGGAAATTTCAGCCAATGCAGGCTCTGTCATGTCCGGTGCCATGACGGATGTAGGAACCGGAACGGTTTCTATCGCATAATCGCTGTAATCCACTCCTAATTCTTCAGATGACAGACCAAAAAATTTTGCCACAGCTGTAGCATCTTTTATACCAAGCTGTTTTAAGGCCTCTGAAGTATTAAAATAAACATGTTCCTCTTCGATATCCATATAACAGTGTTCGATAATACAGGAAGGGATCTGATATTCCGTACATCTTCTGATCACACCATAATAATCGATTCCATCATCGTTTAAACGGGTTTTCACACCTCTGTTATGCAGAGTAGTATCAGACGTTTCATCCAGCCAGACCCTGCCAAAGGAATAGCCTTTTGCATAGCATTCACCAAAGGCTGAAACCCATGTTTCCTTTCCATATAAGGTGTGTTCTTCCGATGCATTAAAGTGAAGAGAAATAAAAAAATCTGCATCCACATCATCTGCATATTGACATCGATCTGCCAGACTTACATCCAGGTCTTCTTCTCTGGTCAAATAGACATCGATCCCATCATATTTTCGAAGTTCTTCTGCCATAGCAAGCCCGACCTGTACCGTCAGGTCTTTTTCTGTATAATTATAATATTGGGCTCCAAGATTTTCTCCTCCATGCCCCGGGTCTATCACCAACTGTATACTCACGATACACTCCTATATCATCAAGCTTATTTCCAAATAAATTTCTTCAAAAAGATTCATTTTCAAGTAGATTAACTTTCAAAAAAGCCGGTTCCATTTGAAACCGGCTTTCACATTATTTAAATTAAATCAAGGTTTGCGAGTCCGTCATCCGAAGAAGAATTATTATCATATTCAAGCAAATCATCTTCGGAAGTTTCAGGAGTCTGCACCAGCTCCTGTCTGTTTGAAATAATGATTTCCTGATATTGTTTCAAATCATTGATCAGCGTCTCATAATTAGCAGAATAGGTTGAAATAGCACTTTCAATCACATTCTGAACATATCCTAACAATTGATCCGTATATTCCACTGCGGAGGAACGCATTCCATTGGCATCCATAACAGCACTTTCTACGATTTCCTGAGCCTGTGCCTGAGCTTTGGAAAGAATCTCTCCGGCCTGGGCATATGCCTGCTGCATAATTTCATGCTCACTGATCAGTTCTGTTGTCTGGATCGTTGCTTCATTGATAAGCTGTTCTGCCTTGGATCTGGCATCGTTTAAAATCTCATCCTTATTCTGGATAATACGCTGTACTCTCTTGAGTTCATCCGGTGTTTTGGCACGTAATTCATGAATCAGATCCTGAATATCATCTTTGTTTACAATGATCTTATTGGATGAAAAGGGCTGAAATTTACAACTGTCAATATATTCTTCAATGTCATCAATTAACTGTTCAATTCTGCTACTCATGCTATCTCCTATTCCAAAATAGTTTAATGACCGAATTTCTTATATAACATTTCAGCTACGAATTCAGGTACACATCTTGATATATCACCATGAAACATAGCAATTTCCTTTACAGCAGAAGAACTCAAATAAGCATACTGCAGATTGGTCGTCAAAAACATGGTTTCCAAAGCACCTTCTGATAGTGTCTGATTCATCTGAGCCAGCTGTAATTCATACTCAAAGTCTGTTATCGCACGAAGACCCCTTATTGCAACATTGACTTTTTTCTCTTTTGCATAATCAATTAATAAACCGCTAAAAGAATCCACTGTGACGTTTGGCATATCCTTCGTGGCTTCCTCTAACATTTTAACACGTTCTTCCACAGAAAACAATGGAGTCTTCTTTTTGTTGTCGAGGACACTAACGATTAATTCATCAAAAATTTCCGAAGATCTTTTAATAATATCCAGATGACCATAGGTCAGAGGATCAAAACTTCCCGGATATATTGCGGCTTTCATATCTATTCAATGACCTTTCTCAAAAAAATATGTTTATTTGTTTTATATTTCTTTTCCCTTATTATATCAAAACCAAATTCCTCGGCAAAGGAAAGTTCCGTTTTCAAATCAGCTTCTATAATGATCAACGTATTTTCCGTGACAAAATGCAGTTCTGATAAAGTTTGAAGCAGACGTTCTTCATGCCCTTCATGATATGGCGGATCTGCAAAAATAATATCTGCTTCTTTCTCCGAAATACCATATAGAGCACTGTATACATCCTGCTTCAACAAAACAGCCTGATCCATTAATCTGGTAAATTTCAGGTTATCCGATATACAGGAAACTGCTGCATTATTTTGTTCTACAAAATATGCTCTTTTAGCTCCTCTGCTTAATGCTTCGATTCCAATCCCGCCGCTTCCGGAAAATAAATCCATAAAAACAGCATCCGGAATATCAGGAGATAAAATATTAAACAAGGTTTCTTTTATTCTGTCTGTAGTTGGTCTGGTATCCATGCCTACAGGTGTTTTTAAAGGAAGGCTTCTGGCCTTACCGGCTATGACTCTCATACTGCATCCTTTATATCACGTAAACTAACGTGAAAACTAAACTCTTATTTTTACGCCCTTAGTATCTCTTGTACCAAGTTTTAACTTATTCAGTTCGACATTTTTTCCTTTATACTCAATACTCTGTTCTACAGCGTTTTTGGTATAATATACAGCTTCTATACTATCTTTTGCGCCCATCTTCATACCACGTACGCCAATAGCAGCTTTTTTCTTTTCCGGAATATCTTCAATCGGGAATCTGAGGAAATACCCCTCTCTGGACTGAAGAACTATGTTCCGCTGATCGGTTAACGCAACTACACTTACCACTTCATCATCTTCTGCCAGTTTTGTTGCAGCAACGGTACGCTTCATCACATCAAATTCACCACCGCTTACCACTTTTATCATGGACGTTTTTGTAACAAAGATGACGCGATATAGATTCAGGAAAGTCTGGCTTGTTACATAAACAATAGTATCTCTTTCCGTGCTGTAATTACTGATATTATCAATGGGAATACCTTTATCTCTGAATTTACCAAATGGTATATCCATTACTTTTACGGTATGCATCTGCCCATCCGATGTGAAAATGCAGACTCTACCGGTATTTTTACACAAAAATACATATTTATTCTCTGCATCAGCGGTCTCTTTGTTTCGTTCATAGGTAGCAACATCGACAGTACGACAATATCCGAAACGATCCATCAGGAAGTAGACATCCATCTCTTCCACTTTACGTTCTTCAAATACTGCAGCTTCCCCATTTTCGATTACTGTTCTGCGCTCTCGACCATATTTTTTCTTAAATTCATCCAGTTCGTTCATGATAACCTGAGCCATGGAATCTCTTCGATCCAGAATATCTTCATATTTGAAAATATTGGCCATGGTATCTTCATGATCTTTA
This sequence comes from uncultured bacterium, assembly GCA_945949875.1. GTDB lineage: Bacteria > Bacillota > Clostridia > Lachnospirales > Lachnospiraceae > 1XD8-76. The sequence goes on along the minus strand of CAMFGH010000009.1, from coordinate 25,586 downwards.
ATCAGTGCCTGGAGTTCAAGACCGATCAATTTATATAGACGCATTTCCAGAATAGCATTCGCCTGTTTTTCTGTAAATAGGAGCTGGGAAGCCATTGCCTTGGAAGCATTGGACTTAAACTTGATACCGTCTGTTTTTCCTTCTACCAGACAGGCTTTCGCCATAGCTCTGTCCTTGGACCCGCGAAGAATTTCAATTACAAGATCAATGACATTGCATGCTTTGATAAGACCTTCCTGGATTTCTTTCTTTTCCAGTTCTTTTGCAAGCAGATTATTGTACTTTCTGGTGGCAATCTGAAACTGAAAGTCTACACATTCCTTTATGATGGCTTTTAAACCAAGAGTCTCCGGTCTACCGTGACTGATGGCCAGCATATTTACACCAAAGGTATCTTCCAGTCTGGTCTTTTTATATAACATATTGATGAAATTCTGAACATCGGCATCTCTTCGAAGCTCAATGACGATTCGAATCCCTTCTTTAGAAGACTGATTGGTGATATCAACGATATCCATGGTCTTCTTTGTTTCTGCAAGGGCGGCAACATCCTGCAAAAATTTAGTGATTCCCATTCCAATCATGGTAAATGGAATTTCGCTGATTACCACATTGGTTTTTCCGCCTTTTGCTTTTTCAATATCCACTTTTCCGCGGATCTTGATCTTCCCCGCACCGGTTTCGTAGATATCCAGCAATTCATCTTTATTGATCACAATTCCACCGGTAGGGAAATCAGGACCTTTCATATAACGCATCAATTCCCTGGTGGAAATATTATTATCTTTCATGTATGCTTTGGTAGCATCGATTACTTCGCCAAGATTATGTGGCGGAATGTTGGTTGCCATACCTACTGCTATACCTTCGGAACCATTGATCAGTAGATTGGGCACCTTAACCGGCAGTACGGAAGGCTCCTTTTCTGTTTCGTCGAAGTTAGGAATAAAATCCACAACATCTTTATCCAGATCAGCCAAAAAAGCTTCTTCTGTAATTTTCTGAAGGCGGGCTTCCGTATAACGCATGGCAGCCGCACCATCTCCTTCGATATTACCAAAGTTACCGTGTCCGTCCACAAGAGGCAGTCCTTTTTTAAACTCCTGTGTCATAACAACCAAAGCGTCATATATAGAGCTGTCTCCATGAGGATGATATTTACCCATGGTATCACCCACGATCCTTGCACTTTTTCGATAGGGTCTGTCGGAGCGGATTCCCAGCTCATGCATATCGTATAACACACGACGCTGAACCGGCTTCAGGCCATCTCTTACATCGGGCAGAGCACGGGCAACAATAACACTCATGGCATAATCGATATAGGATTTCTGCATCACATCAGAATATTCTGTTTTAATAATTCGATCTTCCAAGGATTTTATCTCCGTTTCTGAATATAAAATAATTTATTTCATCGACACAAGACTCCATTTATCATACATCCAGTTCTGCATCTGTTGCATGTTCATAAATAAAAGTCTTTCTGGGAGGAACTTCTGTTCCCATTAACATCTGCGTCACTTCGGAAGCCATACGACCATCTTCAATCTCAACCTTTTTCAGCATTCTGGTTTCCGGATTCAAAGTCGTCTCCCAGAGCTGCTCTGCATCCATTTCACCCAGACCTTTGTATCGCTGTAAGGTAAATGGACCCTTATGACTTTTACGATATTTTTCTAACGCAGCATCATCATACAAATACTGCTCTTCCCCTTTGGTTGGCATTGCTTTATATAAAGGAGGCATGGCGATATAGACGTGTCCTTCGTAAATCAGCTCCGGCATAAAGCGATAGAATAAAGTAAGAAGCAGGGTGGAAATATGGGCACCATCCACGTCGGCATCCGCCATAATAATAATCTTGTCATATCTCAGCTTAGAGATATCAAAATCATTTCCATAGCCTTCCGAAAAACCACAACCAAAGGCATAAATCATGGTTTTGATCTCTGCATTTGCAAGAACTTTATCAATACTGGCTTTCTCCACATTCAATATCTTACCGCGAATCGGTAAAATGGCCTGATACATGCGGTTTCTGGCTGTCTTTGCACTTCCTCCCGCCGAATCACCCTCCACGATAAAAATCTCACATTTAGACGGATCTTTGGATTCACAGTTTGCCAGTTTCCCGTTAGAATCAAAGGAAAACTTCTGCTTGGTGAGCATATTTGTTTTTGCTTTTTCTTCCGATTTACGAATCTTAGCCGCTTTTTCCGCACAACTGATGATGATTTTAAGAGTCTCCAGATTACGGTCAAAAAAACGGACAATTTCATCACCTGTGATTTTTGATACCACTTTTGCAGCATCCTGATTATCCAGTTTTGTTTTGGTCTGTCCTTCAAAACGGGGATCGGGATGCTTCACGGATATGACTGCAGTCATACCATTACGTACATCCGTACCGGTAAAATTCACATCTTTTTCTTTCAGAATACCAAGTTCTCTTGCGTATGTATTGATCACATTGGTGAACATGGTTTTAAAGCCGGTAATATGGGTACCGCCTTCTGCATTATAAATATTATTGCAAAAACCTAAAATATCTTCGTGAAATTCATTTACATACTGAAAGGCAGCCTGTACTTCAATTCCTTCGGCTTCTCCCTGAAAATAGATCACATCATGTAAGGTTTCTTTGGAAGAATTCATATCTTTCACGAACCCTACTATGCCATCCGGTTCGTGATATTCTACCTGGTCTACCGGTTCTTTCCGTTTGTCCGTAAAAACAATGGTAAGATTCGGATTTAAATAGGCGGTTTCATGAAGTCTGCTTTTTACATCATCTTCTTTAAATCTTGTTTTTTCGAAAATGGTATCATCAGGCAGGAAATTGATGGAGGTGCCTGTCTCTTTTGTCTTCCCGATTACCGGCAAAAGACCGTCCACAAGATCCATAACCGGAAGTCCTTTTTCATAATGATCTTCATAAATGAAACCACCGGTTTTTACAGTCACATTCAGCCGGTTGGAAAGGGCGTTTACAACAGAAGAACCTACCCCGTGTAGACCACCGCTTGTCTTATATGCGTCGTTGTCAAATTTACCACCTGCATGTAAGGTGGTGAAAACCAGTCGTTCTGCACTGATTCCTTTTTCATGCATTCCAACAGGAATCCCTCGGCCATTATCTGAAACAGTGGCTGAGCCATCAGCTTCCAGCGTCACTTCAATTTTAGAGCAATATCCTGCGAGATGCTCGTCCACTGAATTATCTAAAATTTCATAGATCAAATGATTCAGACCCTTGGTAGAAACACTGCCAATGTACATTCCGGGTCTTCTTCGAACTGCCTCAAGTCCTTCAAGTACGGTTATATTTGACGCATCGTATTGATTTACTTTTGCCATGCAACATGACTCCTATTCTTACATATCAAGCTTATTTCTTTAAGATTTTTGTAACTGCAATGGCCAAAGATCCGGGGCCAATATGACAGCTGACACTAAGAGATAAAGGATCTACGTCAGAGACAATAAATCCCGGAAAAGCTTCTTCCACTTCCTTTTTGAATTCCTGAATCATTTCATCATTATGCGTATGTGCCATTTGAATGACACAAGCCTCAGGATCCACTCCTCCAAAGCGGTTGATCATATCATTCCTGATAGCATTAATCATAATATTCTTACCCTGATTAATGGTTCTTGCCTTGGCAAATGCATCCAGTTTTTCCCCCTGTATCTGAAGTACGGGTTTTAAACGCAACACCGTCCCCAACGCAGCAGCCGCTGGTGTTATTCTTCCACCCTTTTTCAGGTATTTTAAAGTATCCAGCATAATATAAATGGAGGAATTAAACTTATCTTCTTCCAATACTTCTTTGATTTGCTTGGCATCATAACCTTTTTCAATCAGCATCAAAGCATCTCTTACTGACTGCTTCTGGGTAATGGAAATCCTCTGGTTGTTCACAACCTGTACTCTTTCATCGTAGTCCTGAGCAAGCATGTGAGCACTCTGACAGGAACCGGACAGTCCACTACTCATTGGAATATGAACAATTTCATCATATTTTTTCAGCAGATCATCCCATAATTCCAGTATAGAAGACGGAGTAGGCTGGCTGGTTATAATATCAGTATCCCCTTCCAGTTTTTCATAAAACTGTTCCTGATCAAGATCAATATTTTCATAATATGTCTTTCTGTCAATCATAAAAGGCATCGGAATTACATATACGCCTAATCCGGATGCTTCTTTTGGTGTAATACCGGAATTACTATCGGTTACGACTGCAATCTTACTCATATTCTTTTCTCCATTTCAATATTTTACATAATATGCAAAAAACCACTACCTACCAGTTTACTTTTAGATTCCTCGAAAGTCAATGTTATGTTGTTTTTTTGCATATCCTGACATACTTTATCGGCCTCCAATAATAAGGCGGAGTCCTGATAAATATCAGCCAGCTGAAAACACAGATCGCCACTCTGACGTATTCCAAATAAATCACCGGGGCCACGCAATTTCAGATCCTGCTCTGCAATATAAAATCCATCATTGGAATGGTTCAGAACATCCAATCTCTGCGCGGACTTGTCTGAATGAACCGTATCCAGAAAGATACAATAAGATGGAAATTTTCCTCGTCCGACACGTCCTCTAAGCTGATGAAGCTGTGCCAGTCCGAACCGTTCAGCATTTTCAATCATCATGACGGTTGCATTGGGAACATTGACCCCCACTTCTATTACAGTAGTAGAAACCAGGATATCAATTTTCCCGGAAGCAAACGCATCCATGATCCTCTGTTTTTCCGGAGCTTTCATTTTGCCATGCAGGGAACTGATCTGTACAGAATCCGGAAAAAAATGCCGCAGTTTTTCGGTATATTCTTCCACATTTTCCAAATCGGATCCTTCAGTTGGTTCGATCATGGGACAGATCACAAAAACCTGATGACCATTTTGAATCTCTTTTGCAAAAAACTGATATGCTTTCTCCCGATAGGAAACCCCAACCACACAGTTTTTAATGGGAATTCTTCCCTCCGGCATCTGCTTTATAACGGAAATATTTAAATCACCATATAGGATCATGGCAAGAGTTCTGGGAATCGGTGTGGCACTCATTACCATGACATGGGGGCTTCCACCCTTGTACATCAGATGCTCCCTCTGATGTACCCCAAATCTGTGTTGCTCATCTGTGATAACCAGAGCCAGATTTTTATATTCCACTTTTTCCTGAAAAAGTGCGTGGGTACCTATGATCACATTATATTTTCCAGCCAGAATTTTCTCGTATATCTCCTGTTTCCCTTTTGCAGTCAGGGAACCTGTCAACAATACTGGTCTGATAGGCAGATCATATCTTCCGGCATATTCCAGAAATGTATTATAATGCTGTGTTGCCAATACTTCCGTAGGAGCCATAAAAGCCCCCTGATAACCGTTTGCTGCGGTCATAAGTAAGGCAAGAAAAGCAATCAGGGTTTTTCCGGAACCTACATCACCCTGAATCAGTCTATTCATCGTATACTCACCTGAAAGATCTTCTGAAACCTGATCCCATGTGTTCATTTGATCTTCTGTCATACGAAATGGAAGTTTTTCAAGAAATCTTTCGGTATTCGCGACTTTGATCATAGGAAATGCATTAGGAATTGCATTGACCGACTCTTTCATACTTCGAACCTGACATAAGAATGTCAAAAACTCCTCAAAAACAAGTCGGTTTCTGGCTTGTATCAGTTGCTCCTTGCTGGAAGGAAAATGAATCCCATGCATCGCATTTTCATAATCCATAAGCTGACATCCGGATAGAATTTCCAAAGGAAGATGTTCTTTTAAAGGCAGATTATTAAGCACCTGACTTATTGCTTTTTGAACCACATTCTGTGTCAGACCGGCTGTTAAAGGATAAACAGGTGTTAATACGCCTCGCTTCTCTTCATACTGCGCTTTCGTAAAATATGCTGGCTGTTCCATCACATAGATACTTCCCCTGGCAATCGCTTTACCACGGAAAAAAAATACTGCACCCTTTTTCATCACTTTTTTAATAAAAGGCATATTAAAATATGTGATTTGTATTATTCCGGTGTGATCGGCAGCCTGAAAGGTTGTTATAGTAAGTTTACCTGCTTTTCGCTCTGAAACATTTCCAATCACGCCTGCTTGAACCACAAATCGTCTGCCCTCTTCTAATTCAGATATCCGGACAGCATCTTCCATCAGATCGTAATCACGGGGATAATAATGAAGAAGCTGGCCAACTTCTGTGATTCCCATCTTATTAAAATAGGATGCGGTTTTTTCACCTATTCCTTTTAGAGATAAAATTGAATCCTTTGAATACATAATTTCCTCTTAAAATGATTTTAGCGAAAAAATCCGAAAGAAACAGCAATACGGTAATTCAACTGATACTACCGATTGGTTTCTTTCGGATAAATGAATACTTCTTTATTCTGCGGATATCAAATAATAGTAAATTGGCTGTCCGCCATACTGTAATTCAACATCACATCTTGGATACATTGCTTCTACTTTTTCATGGAAAGCAGATGCATCTTCCTCTTTCACATCTTCACCATAGTAGATACTGATCAGTTCCACATCATCATCTACCATTTCCTGTAACATTTTAACTGTTACATCACTCATATCGGTTCCAACAGAAAGAATGCCTTTATCACCAATACCCATGAAGTCTCCCTGCTTGATTTCCTTATCATCAATAGAGGTATCTCTTACAGCATAGGTTACCTGACCGGTCTTAACATTTCCGATTTCTTCTTCCATAACTGCAACATTTTCTTCTACAGAAAGATCCGGAACATAATTGATGACAGCAGTAATACCCTGTGGAACTGTCTTGGTAGGAATAACAAAAATATTTTTTTCTTCGACCATGGACTGTGCCTGATTTGCCGCTAATATAATATTCTTATTGTTTGGAAGAATAATAATATTATCCGCATTCACCTTATCAATGGCATTGAGTATATCTTCCGTACTCGGATTCATGGTCTGACCACCTTCAATGATATAGTCAACCCCAAGTCCTCTTAAGATTTCATTCATGCCATCACCAATCGAAACAGCAATAAATGCAGTATCTTTTTTCTCCATCATGACTTCTTCGGCTTCTGATTTTTGTTCCATTTTGAACAGTTTTTCCTGATGCTCCAGACGCATGTTATCAATCTTTAAATTAGACAAAGCACCATATTTTAATGCCTTCTGAATTGCAAAGCCGGGATCATTGGTATGAACATGTACTTTTACAATATCATCATCGGTTACTACAACGATAGAATCACCGATAGATTCCAGATATGCCTTGAAATCCATTTCCATCTTGATGTTAAAGGTCTTATTCAGAAGAATAATAAATTCTGTACAATATCCATATTTAATATCAGTCTCAGCCTGGGCTTCATATCCGGATTTGTTACCACCGGATATCGGTGTTGATTCTGAAATAGAAAAATCAATTTCCTTGCCCAGGAATGCATCCTGTGCACCTTTAAGCACTTCCATAAGACCCTGTCCGCCGGAATCTACAACGCCGGCCTGTTTCAAAACCGGAAGCATTTCCGGAGTCTGTGCCAGCACTTCATCCATATATAATATCACTTCTCTGATATAGGTCTCCAGGTCACTGCAGCCATCATCCAAGAGTTCTCTTGCTTTTTCTGCACCACCTCTTGCCACTGTTAAAATCGTGCCTTCTTTTGGCTTCATTACTGCTTTATATGCAGTTTCTACCGCTTTTTCGAAAGCTTCAGCCAAATCCTCTACATTTAATTCTTTTTTGCTGGAAACAGATTTGGTAAATCCCCTGAACAGCTGTGACAGAATAACACCGGAATTTCCCCGTGCACCACGAAGAGAACCGGATGAAATCGCTTTGCACACTGCAGCCATATCCGACTGATCGGCATTTGTGACTTCTTTTGCTGCAGACATAATCGTCATTGTCATATTAGTTCCTGTATCACCGTCCGGAACAGGGAAAACATTCAGTTCGTTGATCCATTCTTTTTTATGATCAAGATTTGTTGCACCCGCCAAAAACATCTTTGATAACATTTTGGCGTCGATTGTCTTTAAAGCCAATGGTCTTTCCTCCTTAATCAATCACTCTGACACCTTCTACAAAGATGTTCACCTTTTCGATTTCAAGTCCTGTAAATTCTTCCACTTTATATTTGACACTATCAATCAGATTATCTGCTACAGCGCCAATGCTGACTCCATAAGAAACAATAATATGGAAATCAAGAATTAATTTATTATTTTTTAAAGACACAGCAATACCTTTTGTAATGTTGTCCTTTTTCAGCAATGATACAATACCGTCTTTTACATTTACACCGGCCATGCCTACAACACCAAAGCATTCTACTGCAACGGTACCGGCGTACTGGGCGATTACTTCGTTATCAATGTAGATATTACCCAAATGGGTATTCATGGATGAACTTTTCATGGGAATCCTCCTTACTATGATTTCATGACTTGTATTATTATAACTGGTTTTTATAAAAAATGAAACATAAATTTATGAAAAAAGAACTTGCATATTTTTGCTTACTATGGTATTATACCAATGTTGCGAGTCGAAAGACTCGTTTTGTAAACAACTAGAAAAACGAGTTGTTCGTTTCGTTAGGAGGTGCAAAGATGGCTAAATGTGATATTTGTGGTAAAGGCGTTCATTTTGGTAATAACGTAAGCCATTCTCATAGAAGATCCAATAGAATTTGGAACTCTAATGTTAGAAGCGTTAAAGCAAAAGTTAATGGAGTAACAAAGTCCATGCACGTTTGCACAAGATGCTTAAGATCTGGTGCTGTAGAAAGAGCATAATCTTCTACACATTCATATGGTTGATAACAAGCAAACCCATCCGTTGGATGGGTTTTTTGTATTCCTGAAATTCTCCGAAATATTTTTTCAGATGACATTTTATAATTGCTGCTTTAATCTTTCATATTCTTTATTGATAGCCTGTACCACTTCTTTGTCCCCTGCCAGATTATCCGGATGATAGATTTTCAGCAGATCCCTATATCTTTTCTTAAGTGCCAGAGTATTTTTTACACCGGCAAACAAAAGTTCCACATCCGAAAACTTAAACCTGGTATTATAAGCTTCTTCTTTTTTAAGTCGTGCTTCTTCCTCGCATTTCTTCTTCTCAAATGCATTTCTGTCTTCCTCTAATTGTGCAAAACCACTTTTTAGAATCTGCATTTTCTTATCAAAAAACAGTTCATCCTGTTTTAATCGCTGCTGGGATGCAGAAATTCTCTGATTCAGAACTTTCATCTCATTCTGAAATTGAACCTTTTCATGCAAAAAACGGTTCTGCATTTCCTGCAGTTTTTTCTTTTCATTTTCAATCCGGACATTTTCAGAAAAAAGCCATAGCTTTAATGCCCGCAGCTCTTTTTCAGACGCTTCTTTCTCCAAAAACTCTTCTTCTGTCATCATATAGCGTTTCTCAGAAGTATCGTTTTTATCCGAAAATTCTATGAGATTGGTATCTTCTTCTCTAAATTTGAACGTTTCCATTTGTTAAAACACTCCTCTTGTCTTTCGAAAAGACAACGAAAGAAAGTTTTTAAAGGCAAAAAAGATTATATCCAATGACCAACATGACTGCAATTAATATAATCCCAACAACAGTATTACTGATCAGCATCATCAATAACATGCCTACTGCAACCCAAAATAAAATCAACCCAATAACACGTTTCACAATTTATATCCCTTATACCATCTTATTGGATTATATGACAAACGCCGGAAAAAAATCATTCCGGCGCATTATTATCTGGAAAAGCAATATCAACTACTTCTGAATCCTCCATGATGTTCTTATCAGGTTTCGAAGCGAATTTATCTACCAGATCAGGAATCATATCCAGTATTTTGGTTACCGCATCCTGATTCTTGATATTCACAAGTTTTGTATATCCGTCTTTTATAACAAGCACAGCACTTGGAGTCATTTTACCACCCATACCTCCGCCACCGTTATTCTTTTTATCTCCCGCACCTGCTCCGGCACCTATTCCGAAAGTCACATCTACCAGAGGAAGAATAATGGTATCTCCTATTTGGGTAGCTTCACCAACTACTGTTTTGGTGGAAAGTACCGTATCCATACCTTTTAAAAGTGAACTTATCACAGAATCAAAATTATGATTTTGCATTTTTAAATCTCCTTCTTTATTTGCGCAAATGATTTTCGAACATCCTGATTAAAGTATAATTTGCAAAGAACTTTCACAAAAGGGAATACTCTTATCTTCCCCTTTATTGACAGAAGTGCTTTCAAACAGTGATTTTCAAAATCCGGTCTGACCTCCACGTTTTTCCCCCATACAGAATAGAATATGCCATACACCGCCATCCCATATCCTGTTAAGGAAGGATCATCAAATCCAAACTCCAGACTACCCTTTATACTCTGAGGCTTCAGAGTTCTGAGAAGGTAAAGTACTTCCTGCCATACGATACTGCGACTGTTCACCATTTCTTCTGAACGCCACAGTGCAATATATCTCTCAATTGTTTCACGTCCCTGTTTTAGTTTAGCACAGATAGCTTTTATTGTGTACCAGATATTCTTAAGAAAATCCAGAATACTTTTTTTTTCTGTTTTTTCTTTTATTTCTATTTCCTGATGACTTTCTGTTTTTTGATTGCGTTCTGTTCTGTTACCTTTATCTGTTGTTTCTGTTTCCTTGCTATCCCCGGATTTTCTTTCTTTATCGAGTTCTGAATTTTTTACAGATTTTTTATTTTTTCCCGCATTTTTATTTCTTTCAGCCTTCTTATTCTCTTTCTTTTTTCGCTCAGAACAAAAAACAGGTATTCCCAGGACGCGTAGCACAATTTTGGTTTCTGTATCATATTGAATCTTTCCAAAAAACAGAGGAAACATCCATTTAATTTTACAGGAAAGGCTGGGGGACTCTATATAGGATACATCACCCTTATACCGCAGTGGCACAAACAAAACACATGCCAGTATCAAAAGCAATATCCCTAAAACAACAAGTAATATGATTCCGACTATTTTCAAAAGTAATAATATAATGTGAAACATATATCTCCATACAGGGATATTATTCCCTTTGTGATAAATAATATTTCAGATCACAGTTATGATTTTCTTGAAAGCATTCTTCGGTGATCTGCCTGATGATTTCTATCGCTCCATTATAGGTTGCTGCTATTCCTATGATCATCCTGGGATTTTTTCGATAAAAGTTTTGTAAAAGAATCGGACTGTAATATATTTCAAGCTGATCCGGTCCTTCACACAAAGTAACCAGATAAACCGGTTTCATCTTACGAAAAGACACTTTGACACGCCATTTGATCTGATTCCTTTTTTTCTCAGGTATATTCTCATCCCAGTAAATATATTTGTAAAACTTTTGCATAAAAGTTCCTCTAACCTATCTATATTCATGGTTATCATATCACGATACAGACACTTTATCCACGAAATATTTTTATTCCAAAAGAAATGATTGTAAAGATATCTAAAAAGGCGTACTATATTATGAAATGTTTTTTATGTATAATATCTATAAAATTTGTAATGTCTGTAGAACAACGAAAGAGGATTATCGTTATGGAAAACGATAAAATGAAAAAAGTCAATATTGTATATAATTCTTCACTGGCTATGTTTAAAAATATGCTTTCCGGCGTGATAAACGGCACCTGTGATCTTGATATCAACACTTTTCTGCATATCAATGTAAGTATGCAGAACTGCGTCAGTTCATCAGAAGAATTAATAGAATATATTTATGACCGTCCGTTAAAAAATAATGAGATAATCTACGCCCACTGCTTGAATTGTGGATTATTGTCCGGTATTTTTGCAAAATGGACTGATTTTTCAGAAGATGAAATAAATGATATCATAATCAGCGGCTTTTTGATTGATTTTGGACTTCTGCTTATTCCAAATGAAATTGTAATGAAAAATGTGAAATTAACCGATTTAGAATTTTTACATATAAAAGGTCATCCTATGAAAGCTTTTCAGTTTCTGTCGGATAAAAATGTACCAGATGCAGTTTTAAAAGCCATTTTAATGCATCATGAAAAATGTGATGGCAGCGGTTATCCTTCCAAACTGAAAGAAAACCAAATTTCCAGATATGCAAAACTTCTTTCGATTACGGATACCTATGAAGCACTGACCTCTGACCGAACATACCGTTCGGCAAAAAACACTTTTGAAGCAGTACAGATCATGATACAGGAAAAAGAAAAATACGATTCTGAAATGCTTTCCAAAATCTTATCAAAGATTGCGTTGATGCAGATTGGAAAAAAAGCAACTCTTTCGGATGGAAAAGAAGGAAAAATCATTATGATCAATCCAAATGATGTTTCCAAACCTGTTTTAAAAACAGAACAAAATGAAATCATAAATCTTAACCTGAAAAAAGATCTGTCTATTGTTTCATGCAAATAATTCCAAATATGAAATATTGTAAAAACAAGGCTGTTACTTTAACGAATAAAAATCCGTGAAAGTACAGCCTCATTTTCATTTTTTAAACCATTGATTTTTTTTCTTTAGTTCTAAATACTCATGATAAGCTTTTTCAAGAATCTGCTTTTCGTTTGCAAACTTTAACAAATGATACGCTTCATGGTATTTGTAATATCCAGAATCCACAAAGAATTCTTCACGCTGTGGTTTACTATAATAACTGTCGGCCATCATCAGATACCAATGTACATCCTTGTCTACAACATCATCCGGTACATTGAATGTATATTCGCTTTTCCCGATATACTTCATGATGGTTGCTTTTGCACCTGATTCTTCCAGTACTTCTCGAAGAGCTGTCTGTTTATACTCTTCCCCGTCTTCAACAGTTCCTTTTGGTAATACCCATCCTTCATACTTATTCTTGTAATTCTTATAAAGCAGAAGTATCTTACCCCGGAAAATAACCACACCGCCGCAACTGGTTGCTTCAATCATTGCAATACCTCCGTATGGTGTGTTCAATTACTTATTACAAAGTATAATGCAAAAGGACATGTTACGCAAGGTATAAGATATTCCACCCCCGGAAACAAGACCTATTCCCTGTGATTACTGAAATAAGCATCAAATACCCTTCTGGCAATAGGCACCGCATGATCCCCACCGGAACCGGCTCCCTCTATGATAACTGTCACACAGACCTGCGGATCCTCTGCCGGTGCAAATCCGGTAAACCAGGCATGGGAATCGCTCTCGCTATTGTATTCAGCTGAACCGGTTTTTCCTGCAGCAGTATATAATTGTCCGGATAATTTGGTTGCAGTACCATTTTCAACCACTTCCGTCATAAGTTCCGTTAAAATTTGAGATGTATCACTATCCATAAGCCTCTTGGAACTATTGGAAGAAAATTTTTTCATAATGGCACCGTTATTATTTTCAACCCGGTCCATCACATAAGGACATTTTAAAACACCCTCATTTGCGATAGCGCATGTGATCATATTCATATGAAGGGGTGTAACCAAAGTCTCCCCTTGTCCGATAGAGGTCTGAATCTTATTTTCTGCGGAACTATCCGGGTCTGCATTGATCATGCTGACCGATGACTCCATGTCAAAGGGAAGCTTTTGTCCAAACAGTAACTGATCCAGGGTTTTATCAAATGCATTCCAATCGATTTTCGTGGAAATATTGGCAAAAGAGGAATTACAGGATTTTGCAAAAGATTTCTTCAAGTCCACATATCCATGATTGACACCGTGGTAGCATTTGATTTTGGATCCATCTATGGTAATGGAACCGTTACAGGTAAAATGATAATTCTGATACGTATCCGGATTTTCCTTCAGATATTCCAGAGCTGTAACAATTTTAAAGGTAGATCCCGGTGGATAAAGTCCCTGCGTGGCACGATTCAGTAACACACTGGATTCATCATCTTCTATCAGATCTTCCCAGACCGATGCGATCTCATTTGGATCAAATCCCGGCTTCGACACCATGGCAAGCACCTCTCCGGTTTTGGGATTTGTAGCAATGATAGCCCCATCGTACACACCAAGGGCATTGTATGCAGCTTCCTGCATGCTTGTCTCCAACGTAGTATAAACGCTGTCACCGGGATTTTTCTGATTAGCAATATTATTGTTCATTTTTTCATTTAAAGGAGCATTGGACTGAATCAGATAATAATTTGCCAGTGCTTCTACCCCGGTTTTTCCTTTGGTCGAATATCCAACCACATGAGAAAAAACTTCCCCGTAGGGATACTCACGCACTTCCGAACCATCATCCTGTACAACAGTTTTTGCTAAAACATCACCATCTTTTGAATAAATGCTTCCTCTTCTGTTTTGCAGAACCAGCATTTGCTGACCTGCATTATAACTGTTATTGATCATAACTTCTTCGTGGGTATACACATAGAAGCAGATATAGCTCATCATGGCAAGAAAGATACAAACAAAAGTATAGGTAACAAACAGGATTTCTCTGTTCTTTGATTTTTTCTTCTTTTTGCTATCTTTCCTGTTCCTGCTGTCCGTCATCTTCCGGTTGTCTTTCCTCTTCCGGTTGTCTTTCCTCTTCCGGTTGTCTTGACCGTCGGAAAGAAGGTTCTGATTCAGTTGTCTCTCTTCTGGTTGCTTTTTGTTTTCTTCTTGCACTTTTAGCCCCTTCATCAAGTCTGATCATAAACAGACCTTCTATAATAGAAAACATAATTAAAATAGTCAATACGGAACTGCCACCATAGCTGACAAGGGGCAGCGTAACACCGGTTAATGGTATAAATTTTGTATCTCCGCCAATGGTCAAAAAGATCTGGAAGATATACAAAACGCCTAGTCCAAACGCCACAAGCTGGTAAAATCTGTCTTTCAATTTCATGGATATATTCATAAACATGATAAAACAGCTGAGGCAGATTAAGATCAGGCAGAGACCCACAATGAGTCCCATTTCTTCCACTACTGCAGAAAAAATAAAATCCTGTTCTACAAATGGAATATCATCCGGAGCTCCTTTAAAAAGGCCCAGACCAAACAATTCACCTCTTCCCAGAGAAAACAGAGACTGCGTAATCTGATATCCATCTCCGTCTATGACGGACCAGGGATCACGCCATGCCTGCACCCTTGTCTGAATATGGGAAAAAATCTGATACGCAACAATGGACGCTGCACATCCGCCACCTAATCCCAGCAGCAGATAACGAATCTTATGAGTGGCCAGATATACCATTAAAACATAAGTCATAAAAAAGATAAGTGCTCCACCAAGATCTTTTGAAACAACTAAAATGAGAACATGTACTGCTGCTACCAACGTGACATAAACCACATGAAGAAATTTTGAAGATTGATATAACGCACTTGCAATAAAAAATACAAATATGATCTTCACAAATTCAGAAGGTTGAAATGTAATACCTGCTATGGTATAGGAGATTTTGGACCCATTGGTTATAGAACCCAGCAGCAACACTATCCCTAAAGAGATAATCCCAATCAAAGCATATAACCAGCTTAGATTTTTTAAGAATTTCATTTTATAGATAAAATGCGGAATAATCATGGAGATCACAAGTGAAATAACCACAATGATAAACTGCTTCATGGCTTTTTCAAAACTGAGCCTGGTCAAAATAATAAAGCCAATGGTAAGAAGCATACACATGTTATGAACGATCAGTCTGTTCAGGGTAGGGTAAAATAATTCAAATAATACCAGTGTTGCAAAAATGGCCAGCTGCTGAAATGCATAAAAAAATAAATACTGTAGTTCTCCGGTCTGTACGCAAATCGTAAGAAATGCGGAAAAATGAAAGAAGAACATCAGAATGATCTGTCTGGTGTATATCCCTTTTCTTCTTTCTTCATCCTGGAATCGGAAAACAGCAAAACATTCATAGGTATATAAAGCCAGAAAAATGGCTATAAAATATTTCGATAATGCGATCACATAGTGTTCCATGGATTATTGTACGCCTCGTCTCATATGCCCGTTTGTCACCTCAAAAGGTAATCTTACTTTTTCACAATGCTTTCTACTTGGATTAGATGAAATCAAATCTTTAAAAGTTTGAATCACAAGCGCTGCATCTTTTCCCGACTCATCAGTAAAATCGATTCTAAAATGACCTATTCCATCTTCCAAAAGCATCCAGATAGAATCATGCAGGGATGTGGGCAGATAATTATATATCATATTATAACAATGATTACAGTTGGTATAAACGGAAAAATCATGTCCCATTCTGTCTTTCATGAAAAGCAGTTCCTGCCTGTTATGATTGCATTTTCCCGTCGTCAATTTCAGACAGTTTGCTGTGACCATAAGCGGTGCTTTTCCATATACGACCATATCTACATGGTCCACACTATCCCCCAATGCTTTGCAGACCGTTCTGATCTCTCCACTGTTTAATTCAAGGGGAAGTGTTACACGATCCAGATCATGGCAGAGGTATTCTACACACCGGCTGTTCCATGCATACAATCCGGCATCTCCTATTACACTTCCGGAAAAAGAAGACTGTTTAACATATCCCAGAGCATCCAGACTATTGCAGGAAATCACATCCGGTTTAAGAGCTATCATTTCGTTTATTTTCTCCAGATATTTCTCATCATGCAGTCTGATGATTTCCGGCAGTTTTATTCCCCATTTTTTCTGTTCCGATAATGCTTTCAACTCAAAAGATGAAATTATGCCATCATATATTAGATCACTGTCTATCAAAACAGTATCGGATTCCGATATAAGAGCAGCATGAAACTGATCCCGGCTCATAACAGAAACGATAATTTCCTGGCTTTTTCCAACATGAAATTCCGGTTCTTTCTCCAATACAGAAACTTCCGGGTAATCCAATCCATAAAACTGATTTATTTTCTCATAAACTTTTTGAATCAGTGCTCTACGGAATTCATTTAAAACCTTGACCGGTACAAACAGATCACTTTCCATCTGTACATCACATTTGTCCAGAACAAAGGAAGTATTTCCCAATTTTGACATCTGCTTTTTGATGTCCTCTGCTGTTGCAGCTCGATTTAAGGCCAGTCCAACCACAGCACCTTCCAATTCACAGGTAATCTGTTCAGAGGTTACATTTCTTTTTTCGTTATGAAAAAAAGATGGCATACAGACCTGGATTTTCCCATATATAGGCTTATCCTTCTGCAGACAAATGTTTAATGAAACAGCAATTTTAGGAAGTTCCCGGAGATATTTTTCCCTTAAAAACTGAAGTTTTTTTTCATCGGTACCATTATATCCCGGTTGTGATAAGGTAATCATATCCCTTCCACGTGGTTTATCATAATATCCATTTCCTGTTTCGCTTCGTATATAAAGCTGACTCAGGAGCTCCATATCCTTTTCATCAACATGGAACCCTTTAGGATTCTTCTGATACAGATCAATATATTTTCGATAAAGGGATACCACGCCTGCAACATATTCCGGCTTTTTCATACGTCCTTCAATTTTAAAAGAATCGATTCCTGCATCGATTAATCGTGGAATATCCAAAAGAGTATTCATATCTTTCAGGCTGAGGTAATACTGCTCTTTTCCCTGAATCCGGTATGGTAACCGGCATGGCTGAGCACAGCGTCCTCTGTTACCACTACGTCCTCCGATAAAACTGCTCATAAGGCATTTTCCGGAATAACAATAACACATGGCTCCGTGAATAAAAGCCTCAATTTCCAGATTCGTTCTTTTTTTAATCTCGCAGATTTCATGCAAAGAAAGTTCCCGGGAAGGAACAATTCTTTTACAGCCTTTTTTCTTTAAATAGTCTGCACCGTATACACCGGTTATAGTCATCTGTGTACTGGCATGAAGTTCCAGAGAAGGGAATGTCTCCTGAAAAAAAGAAAATACACCAAGATCCTGTATAATAGCTCCGTCCAGCCCGGCAGAGACATAAGGATTCATATAGTCATATAATTCACCAAACTCCTCTTCTTTGACCAGTGTATTTACGGTCATATAAACCTTTACATCCCACAAATGGGCCAGGTGGATCACCTGAATCAAAGTTTCTTCTGAAAAGTTATCTGCATAGGCTCTGGCACCATATTTATTTCCGGCTAAATAAACAGCATCCGCTCCGGCATTTACAGCCGCTAAAAAGCTCTCATAATTTCCGCAGGGAGCTAACAATTCTACTTTTTTCATTCATATCCTCATTTTATACGATGAGTATTTTCCTCGTCGCCATAACAGAGTCGAGATACGCTTTGCGAATCTCGCTCTGATTAGCGGTCGTCAAATACTCTTGCGTGCAAGCACGATGAGTATTTTCCTCGTCGCCATAACAAAAAATGGCTGTCATGTAATGACAGCCAAATAAAAACAAATCTTACTAAGAATTCTTCTTGGATTCTTTCAATTCCGTCTCCAGTCGAATAATCTTTTTTGCATTCTCATTTAAGTCCGCATTCAGATTCTTAACATTTTTTTCCATATTTTCAATTTTAATCTGGTAAGAAATCAATTCATGTTTTAAATCATACAGTTCTTTTTCTTTTGCCTTGATTTCTTCTTCCAAAAGATCGATCTGTTTTTTAGACTTAAAGTAATCATCTGCAATGTTAATCTGCAATAAGACATTCTGGTAATCCAAAGACAGCTTTTTAAAACTATCTATTTTATTATATTCCGCCATCTTATTGTTAATATAACTGGCAACTTTCTGAAAGTATTCTTCACCTTCATACCCGCTTAGAGTATATACTTTGCCGCCAATCAGAACTTCCGCATCTGTTCGTGTATCCATTAGAATCCCCTTACGTTATACAAAATGTGCTACATATCGACAAGAAAATATACCATATATATTATATATCACACTACTATAATATTTCAAGACCTAAATAACTTACTGCCATAAATGAAAAGATTATATGTCATCCAGCCCTAAATGTGAATATGCCCTTTCTGTCACCATTCTTCCTCTTGGAGTACGGGTGAGGAATCCATTTTTTATCAGATAAGGTTCATAAACATCTTCTATGGTTCCGGCATCTTCTCCGATGGCTGCCGCAAGGGTATCCAGTCCCACCGGTCCGCCCTGGAATTTATCGATCATGGTAAGCAGAATATTCCGGTCAATATGATCCAGTCCCAATTTATCTACATCCATATGATCCAGTGCGGTTTTAGCTACTTCCTGGGTCACAACACCATCATACATGACCTGTGCAAAATCCCTTACCCGTTTCAGCATACGGTTTGCAAGTCTGGGGGTTCCTCTGCTGCGTCGTGCGATTTCCACAGCCCCTTCTGTCTCCACATCCACCTTTAAAATCTGCGCGGAATGAAGGACTACCTTTGTAAGCTCTTCCACAGAATAAAATTCCAAACGGTGGATCACACCGAAACGGTCACGGAGTGGTGCCGTAAGAAGGCCTGCACGGGTGGTTGCACCGACTAATGTGAATTTAGGCAGGTCCAGTCGAATAGATCTGGCTGATGGACCCTTTCCGATCATGATATCAATCACATAATCTTCCATAGCAGGATAAAGTACTTCCTCCACCTGCCTGTTCAGTCTGTGTATTTCATCTACAAAAAGCAGATCACCTTCCTGCAGATTATTCAGAATAGCCGCCATATCTCCCGGTTTTTCAATAGCAGGACCGGAAGTCACTTTCATGTGTACTCCCATCTCATTTGCAATGACACCGGCAAGGGTGGTTTTGCCAAGTCCAGGAGGACCATAAAAAAGCACATGATCCAAGGCATCTTTTCGCTGCTTTGCAGCCTCGATATATACCTTCAGATTTTCTTTGATCTTCTCCTGACCAACATAATCTTTCAGCAGCTGCGGACGCAAAGTACCCTCAATCTTCGCATCTTCTTCTATAAAATTTGTTTCAATCATTCTCTGAGCCATAATTCTTCTTTTTCCGTTATTTTTATTGTCTTGTTATGATTCCGCTATGTACTATTAGTCTGATATCAGATCAGATATTTCAAAGCTTTTTTCAAAATCTCTTCCACACTCATCTCATTTGCACCTTCCACGGATTTTACTGCACGGACAGCTTCTGTTGAACCATATCCTAATGCGGTAAGTGCCTCGATAGCTTCCTTGGATGCACCGAAAGATGCCTCTTCTTTTCCGTTTATTTCCTCTTTTACCGCATGGAAGGTATCTTCAAGGGAAATCTTGTCCTTCAGGTCCAGAATGACTCTCTGGGCGGTTTTTGCGCCGATACCCTGAGCCTTTGCAATCATCTTGGCATCACCGGATACAATGGCAAACCGCAGTTCATCTGCACTCATAACAGACAAAATGCTTTGTCCACCTTTCGGTCCGATACCATTTACATTAATCAGCATTTTAAAGATATCCAGATCATCCTTAGTCAAAAATCCATAGAGATGAATAGCATCTTCTCTTACCGATGTGTAGGTATACAGTTTTATGGATTCGCCGGTAGAAGGTAAAAGTGCAGAGGTTCCGGGAGAAATTTTAATATTATAACCGATTCCTCCGGTTTCCAGAACCACATTATCCAAATCCTTATCAGCAATCACGCCTTTTATATATGCATACATGTCAAAGCCTCTCCGATAATACTCTTTTCCCTTTTTGTAAATGAATCACTTTCATAATCCATCTATTTTATCAATACATTTGTTAAAATCAATGCTTTCTAATACATCAATAGGTTTCGGAATCAATCCAGTCTTCTTCCCCCTCATTTCCTTCTATGATTCGGACAACCACCCTGTGTGGCAGACAACAGATCGCCTGATTTTCTTTGGAAATAGAATGCATTTTCACACATAACAAGTCAGGGCAGTCTGCCTCAGTGACCCGGACAACACCATTCGAGATAGAAACGATATTATATCCGTTTTCAACTCTGATCGGAATCTCCTTCTCTTCGCTTAGGGAGTATGTTCCATATATTTCACCACCCACCGTTATTTGAACTTCTCCTGCGTTCCCGGTAGGTAAGTACTTTTGGACCGCAAACCAGATCAGTGCCAAAACAAGAACGGTCACAACAAAAATGATTTCTCTTTTTCTATATTTCAAATGAATACTTCCTTCAAACTCTTTTGACAAATCTGCCATAAGTATTTTAAAATAATCGTCTTAATCAATAATATTTGACCAAAATCTATTTTCTCAATATCCTGTCAGAATATTTCAGTAGTGTTTTACTAATGTAACCGATGAATGCCCCTGTAATCAGACCGGAAATCAGTAAAAACGGACCATATATACTGATGGAAACATTCTGTACAATAAAAATAGCTACAAGAAGCTGCCCTATATTATGAAAAACACCCCCGGATATACTGACTCCATATATGGAAAACCGGATTTTTTTACATATCACCATGGCTGCAAAGCTGACTGCAGCACCACTTAAACTGAACAAAATGGAGAACATATTTCCAAACAACAGGCCGGACAAAACAATTCTCATGAAATTCAGAAGGGCTGCTTCTTTCAAACCAAATTGATAAATGCAAAATACAACAGCAAGATTGGCAAGCCCCAGTTTCATCCCCGGAACGCCGAGAAAAAAAGGAATCAATGACTCTATATAAGAAAGCATCAGTGCTGTTGTTGTAAGAAGAGCTAATATTACATTTTTACGGGTATTCATGTATCATCACTCTCCCTGTTTTTTCTTTTATAAGTGTATAATAATACTCTTTTTTCTGCAAGCACGACGAGTATTTTCCTCGTCGCCATAACAGAGAAGAGATACGCAAAAAGTGGTCATCACGTTTATGTGATGACCACCCGGTAAGTTAAAATAAACCAAAACTTAGTTATTGATCAGCTTATCTTCACCATTCCAGCTGTACAGTTTTCTGATATCTTCACCGACGATCTCTGATGGATGTTCAGAAGCCAGTTTTCTCATAGCTTTGAAGTGAGCCTGTCCACCTGCAGAAGACATATCCAGTAAGAAGTCTTTTGCAAAAGTACCATCCTGAATGTCTTTCAAGATCTTCTTCATGGTCTTCTTGGTTTCTTCTGTAATGATCTTAGGTCCTGTAATATAATCACCGTATTCAGCTGTGTTGGAGATAGAATATCTCATTCCGGCAAAACCGGACTGATAAATCAGGTCAACGATCAGTTTCATTTCATGAATGCATTCAAAATATGCATTTCTTGGGTCATAACCAGCTTCTACCAATGTTTCAAAACCAGCCTGCATTAAAGCACAAACACCACCGCAAAGGACAGCCTGTTCACCGAAAAGGTCTGTTTCTGTTTCTGTTCTGAATGTAGTTTCCAGAACGCCGGCTCTTGCTCCACCGATTGCCAGTGCATAAGCAAGGGCAAGATCCTGTGCTTTACCAGTTGCATCCTGATGAACAGCGATCAGACAAGGAACACCTTTTCCAGCCTGATATTCGCTTCTTACTGTATGACCAGGTCCTTTTGGAGCGATCATAGTAACGTCAACATCCTTTGGTGGAACGATCTGACCAAAATGAATATTGAAACCATGTGCGAACATCAGCATATTCCCTGCTTCCAGGTTTGGTTCAATATCTTTTTTGTACATAGCCGCCTGTAATTCATCATTGATCAGAATCATGATGATATCAGCTCTCTTTGCAGCTTCTGCAGCTGTATAAACTTCAAATCCCTGTGCTTCTGCTTTTGCCCAGGACTTGGAACCTTCATATAAACCAATAATAACATGGCATCCGGATTCCTTTGCATTTAATGCATGTGCGTGTCCCTGGCTGCCATAGCCGATCACTGCGATTGTTTTTCCTTCCAACAGGGAAAGATTACAATCTTCCTGGTAAAAAATATTTGCCATTTTCTTTTCCTCCATCTATTTCCTCTATAATATATAACAAAAGGACGAATCCTTTATGTCCAGACCTATGTAGAATCAAAATGATTCTATCTTATTCCAAATAACAGTCTTATTTCAAACAGCTGTCTTATTCCAGATAGGTAACGTTCTCGATACCACGTCCCAGCCCGGCGATACCGGTTCTGGCAAGTTCCAGAATCTCATATCCATCCAGAAGCTTGATAAATGCATCAATCTTATCCTGATTACCGGTAAGCTCTACGATCAGGCTTTCCTGTGCCACATCAATGATCTTTGCACGGAAGATATCTGCCACAGCAATAACACCCTGACGTTCTGTGGAGCTGGCTCTTACTTTAATCAGTGCAAGCTCTCTGTATACACTTTCATCCGGTTTCAGTTCCTTGATATCTCTGACATCGACTAACTTCTCAACCTGCTTTTCAATCTGATCCAGGATTTCGTCATCCCCGCTTGCCACAATCGTAATACGGGTAAAACGTGGATCCGCAGTTACACCGGCGGTAATACTTTCAATATTATAACCTCTTCTGGAAAACAATCCGGAGATACGACTTAAAACACCGGATGTATTATCAACCAGAAGCTGAAAAACTTTTTTTTGCATATTTAACACTCCTTTGCCAACAGGCAGACTATAAAAATAATTCCCTCATTTGCTCATGCGTCAATTATTTTATCACATGTCATATTAATTTTCAACATCGAGACACTTCTGAAGAGCCAGTGTTCCCGTTCTTGCGATTTCCACAATACTAATGGATGACAGCATGTTGATAAACAGTTTAACCTTTTCCGGTTCATCACAAATCTGAATCATCAGATTAGTCTTTGACATATCAATGATATCTGCCTTCATGATGTCACAGATCTCCATGATATCACGACGATTATTTTTATTATATTTTACTTTTACAAGCATCAGTTCCCGGCTGATGCTCTGGCTTTCCGAAAAGGTTTTAACTTTAATGACATCCAGTTTCTTATTCAGCTGCTTTTCAATCTGTTCAATGGTTCTTACATCGCCGGAGCTGACAATGGTCATGACAGAAACGCTTGGATCATCAGTCTCACCAACAGCAAGAGAATCAATATTAAAACATCTTCTGGAAAAAAGACCGGCTACTTTGCAAAGAACACCGGAACGGTTCTCTACTAATACAGAATATATTCTTTTCATCATTCCACCTCATGTTATTTTACTAAATCCATTGGATCAATCAGACATTCCATTAACATGCTTTCATCTTTTTCCAGGAAAGCATCGATCTTGGATTCCACATCTGTCATATCTTTCACACGGATAAACGGTATATCATAAGCGGAAGATAGTTTTTCCAAATCCGGACTACCTGAAAGATCTACTACAGAATAGTTATCTTTATAGGTATAATGCTGATATTCGCGGACCATGCCCAGATAATTGTTTTTCAGAACGATGATCTTGACCGGAATATCATGCTGGCGCATGGTTGCCAGTTCCATCATGGACATCTGGAATGAACCGTCGCCACATACTGCAATAACCTGTCTGTCCGGACATCCGATCTTGGCACCCATGGCTGCCGGTATGGAATAACCCATGGTTCCCATACCACCGGAAGTAAGGAAATTGCCTTCCCGTACAATATGGTTATCACAGGACCAGATCTGATTCTGTCCTACGTCTGCCACATAAATACCGTCTTTCTGCATTTTTTCAGAAAGCAGTTTAATAAATGCTGCGGGATCCACATAATCAGGATTTGGTTTACGAACTCTTACAAGAGTTTTTTTGTAACTATCCAGGGTGACTATCCAGGCTTCATGCTCACAGAAGATATCCTGTTTCATAAAATCTTCAAAAATGTGTTTTGCATCCCCTACGATTGGTATTTCCGCACCCACATTCTTTCCGATCTCAGCAGGGTCCACATCAATATGTACCAATACTTTATTGTTGGTGATCAAGTCCGGCTGGCTGACTGCTCTGTCTGCTACACGGGCACCGATCATGATCAGCAGATCGGATTCGTTCATTGCCTTGTTGGCATAAGGTTTGCCATTATTTCCAACCATACCATAGTACATAGGATGCTCTGTAGGCATGGCACCGATTCCCATCATTGTGGATACCACCGGAATACGGTATTTTTCCGCAAAGGCTCTCAGTTCATTTTTCGCATCACTGAGTAAAATTCCACCACCTACACAGATAATCGGTCTTTTGGCTCTTTCCAGTTCCTTAATGACCTTTTTCACCTGTACAATATGGCCCTTTACCGTTGGCTTATAAGTACGCATATTTACTTCATCCGGATATTTAAATTTATTGATAACAGCATTTTGTATATCAATGGGAACATCAATCAGAACAGGTCCTTTTCGACCTGTATTGGCAATATAAAATGCTTCTTTAAAAATCCGAGGTATATCATTTACATTTTTTACCAGATAGCTGTATTTTACAAAAGATTCCACTGCTCCTGTAATATCAGCTTCCTGAAAAACATCACTGCCAAGCAGCTCGGAATTCACCTGACCGGTAATGCAGACAAGAGGAATACTGTCCGCAAAAGCAGTTGCAATACCGGTAATCACATTGGTTGCACCCGGGCCGGATGTCACTGCACACACTCCCACCTTGCCGGTAACACGTGCCTGTCCACTTGCTGCATGAGCTGCATTTTGTTCTGTACGAATGAGAATTGTTCGAATATCACTTTGTAAAATACTGTTATAAAACGGGCAGATTG
>CAMFGH010000008.1 GCA_945949875.1 uncultured bacterium | reverse complement strand
ACTGGGAGAAAGGAATAAATCCAATCACCATCTAAGATGATTGGATTATACGTGACAAAAAATGAGCGAATATACCAATCCATACACAAATGACCCAGAGCAGTCAAGTAATGATCAACAATATCAGAACTACGGTCAGCAGGGTTATAACCAGCAGTATCAGAATTATGGCCAGCAGGGTTATGATCAGCAGTATCAGAATTATGGTCAGCAGGGTTATGACCAGCAGTATCAGAATTACGGTCAGCAGGGTTATAACCAGCAGTATCAGAATTATGGCCAGCAGGGTTATGATCAGCAGTATCAGAATTATGGTCAGCAGAATTACAACCAGCAGTACTACAATCCACAGAATATGCAGCAGACCATGCCTGCCACAGATGTTCCGGGCATCTGGAATCTGCTTATCATGATCTTATTCCCACTCTCCTATGTGATTGGCTTTATCACCATGCATCAGCTTATGAATCAGGATGTTATATATGGTATCCTCAATGGTTCCATGGACGCTATCATATATTCTCCGCTTTATAACTCATTGTCCATCGTTGGTTCCCTGATCTCTCTGGCAATGCTGGCATTTTCTATTGTAGATATTGTTTTGATTCATCAGCGCGGTTATAAAATTCTTGGACTTATCTTATTTACCATTTTATTCCGCCCGGGTTATTTTATCTGGCGTGCATATGTACTGCACAAACCGAAAATGCCATATATCCTCTATACCATTGCAATCGGAATCATGCTTCTGTCCTATATGGCATATGTTTTCTTTACCACCTTTAACCTGGTAATGAGTATTATTCCATATATGTAATTCGGGATGGCTAAGTTTCTCTTCGAAAGAAGTTTAAACTATTTTAGGGCGATGCAGAATTGTAGAAAGTAATATTTAAGCCGACATTTCACTATTCGTTTTGAAATGCCGGCTTATGTTTTGCCAAAATATGATTCAGGGTTGTAGGACGAAAAGTGTTGATAAAACCGTAGAAACAAAATTTACTGTATAGGGTGGAAAAAGTTCCTACATACAGTAAAGAAAAAAACAAGGTTAAAAAGCCATATAACTCTAGTCCACAGCCGGGATAATCCCATGTCTTACAAATGCGGTATATACCCCATCCTTATCCACTGGTTCTGTCACTTCATCCGCATGCACTTTCACCTCATCTAAAGCATTTCCCATGGCAATGCCAACACCTGCTGCCTTAAGCATGGAAATATCATTTTCACTGTCTCCGATTGCGATGGTATCCTTTATATCCCAATTCAAATAATCTGCAAGCAACTTTAAAGCATATCCTTTATCATAACTGCTTTTGCAGATTTCACCACAGTTTCCCAAAGGGCCCGGCTGGCTGAACGCACTTACTTCAAATCCTTTTTCCTGTAATAATGCTTTCCAGTATTCTTTCTTTTGATCAGACATATAGAAGGACACCTTATGAATATTTTCGGGATACACCATATTGCCTGATTCTTTCTCGCCTGATTCTTTCCGGCTTAATTCTTTCTCATTTATTTTCTTTTCACTTAATTCCTTCACATTCCTGAAAATCGCTTTTTCCGGAGCCCCTTCCAGACATGCCAGCAAGGTATCCTTATGGCTTTTTTTCATATAGATGCCGTCATAAGCTTCATACACACAGATGGAATTGGCCTTTTCCAGTTCATCCATGAGAAACCCAATTTGCTCCTCTGTCAGATATTCTGCTGCAATCAGCTTTTCTTTCCAGGTAACTGCTGCTCCTGCTGCACTGATGATTCCATCAAAAATACCTTCCTTCATTTCTTCCGGAACCTGGGAATGACATCTGCCTGAACAGATGCACACTACATTTCCCTCCTGTCTTGCTTTTGCAATGGCATATCGTACTTTTTCCGACATTTTCTGATTCCTGTCGATCAGAGTGCCATCAATATCCAGTACGATCAGTTTTTTAGAAAGTTCTTTTCTATGCATATTTCCACCTTCCGCATATCCTTCTTTGTATCTCTGTACTATATTTCACTTCATTTTTATTCTTCACTTCTATTCGGCATTTTCCTTCCGGTTGTGTCCATTCAAAAGGAAACAATTTTCCGACATCCGCATACTATATTTTAATATCTTTTATGAGGAATCTTTATGAAAAAAAATCCACGTAAAGCAGTAAGTCTGCTTCTTACCATCATCACACTGTTTTCCACCATACTCATCATGACCGGATGCGGTCAAAAAAATGCCGATGCACCGGTGAAAGAAAAAACACCTGTGATTCTGAACGAAGTAGCACATTCCATTTTTTACGCTCCCATGTATGTTGCGATCGAAGAGGGATATTTTGCCCGGGAAGGTATTGACCTTGAACTGGTAACCGGCTATGGCGCTGATAAAACCATGACAGCCCTCCTCACCGGAGAAGCAGATATCGGTTTCATGGGTGCAGAAAGTACCCTCTACACCTATGCCGAGGGAAATACCGATTATGCGGTAAACTTTGCACAGCTTACCCAGAGAGCCGGCAACTTCCTGGTAGCAAGAGAGCCCATCGAAGATTTTACATGGGAAATGCTGAAAGGGAAAAATGTACTGGGTGGCAGAGCAGGTGGCATGCCGGAAATGGTATTTGAATATATTCTATCTCAAAACAACATAAATAAATCTGACCTTACCATCGATCAGTCTATTGACTTTGGTTCTACTGCTGCTGCTTTCTCAGGCGGTCAGGGTGACTTTACTTTGGAATTTGAGCCCCATGCAACTGCTCTGGAAGAAAAAGGAGACGGTTATGTAGTGGCTTCCCTGGGAGAGGCTTCCGGCTATGTTCCATATACTTCCTTCTCTGCTAAAAAGAGCTTCATGGAAGCCAATCCGGACATCATTTCTGCCTTTACCAAAGCTCTCCAGAAAGGTATGGAATACTGTGATACCCATACACCGGCTGAAATCTCCAAAGTGATCAAACCACAATTTCCGGAAACTGATCTGTCTACCATAGAAACCATTGTCTCCCGTTATGCTACCCAGGACACCTGGAAAACAGACCTTGTTTTCACAGAGGATGCTTTCTTATTACTGGAAAATATCCTGATGGATGCCGGAGAACTGCAATCCCCTCTTCCCTATGAAGATTTAGTGAACACCACCTTTGCTGAGCAGGTTGCAAATTAGTATTACCGCTTCTTAATAATCGAACTTTTACGCAGAAATTTATCAATCTGATATATACAAAATGCACAGAATAAGATTGTCGCACTGACTTAGCATAATGGAATGCCGACACCTTGCTCTGTGCATTTTCCTATTGAAAAATCTTATTCTATTACAGTTTCTGCAGTTTTATCCTAAAATGTCTTATAACATTACAGCTTCTGCAGTTCCTCTAAAAGCTGTTCTTCACCGGTAACAACGATGCCGGAAAATCCCAGCTTTCTTGCTGCCTCCACATTGTCCTCCCGGTCATCAAAGAAAAGACAGTCTTCTGCCTTCAGGTCGTACTTATCTAAAAGATACTGATAGATCTCCGGTTCCGGTTTCACATGATGAATCTGATAGGAAATCACTCCCCCATCCACCAGTTCTTCGATACCGGTATCCTTTAAATGGATATTCAGAAGTTCTCCCGAATAGTTGGAAAGCAGATACATTTTGTATCCTTTCTTTCGAAGGATCTTCATCTCTTCCCAGATCAAAGGTCTTTTTACCCGCATCAGCTCTGCATGTTCAAAAAACCATTTGACATCCTCTGCCAGTTCCGGAATATCCTGTATTGCATATTCTATCATTTCTGCTGTTGTGATTAGTCCTGCATCATACTTACTCCAGTAAGGAGAGTTAAAAACTGTTCTGCCGATTTTCCATGCTGCTTCCTCGGGCATCCCGTGATCCACCATCAGCATATCCTGCCAGCGGTATCCGATCAACACACTTCCAATATCAAAAATAATATGCTTCATATTGATTCCTGTTTTTCCTTAATTCTATTTCTTTATTATTCTATTTCTTAATTGTTTTACTTCTTTATTCCTTTATTTCTTCCGCCAGCTGTTCCAGATACATCCAGCGTTCCATTTTTTCCTCCAGTTTTTTCTCCGTTTCTTCCTTCTCTGCATTCAGCTCATTTAAACGTATGAAATCACTGGCACAGTTTCCCATCCGGTCATCCAGCTCCTGCAGTCTGTCTTCCAGCTCTGCAATTTCCTCTTCGATATGTTCATAATCCCGTTGTTCCTGAAACGTAAATTTCCGTTTCCGGCTTGCGGCACTTTGTTTCTTCCAGTCCTCTTTGCTGCTTTGTTTTTCCTGGGCAGTTTTTGCCGGTCTTTCAGTCAGACTCTGCATTCCTGCCAGAATGTCCGGATCTTCTTCCATTCTCTTTAAAAGATAATCCGTATAACCACCTTCATACTGTTTCAGGCTTCCATCCGGTTGAAACGCAAAAATGCGTCCCACAGTCCGATCCAGGAAAAACCTGTCATGGGATACAATGATGACAATACCCTGAAAATGATCCAGATAATCTTCCAGAATGGCAAGGGTGGTAATATCCAGGTCATTGGTCGGTTCATCCAGAATCAGCACGTTGGGGGCTTCCATCAGCACCCGGAGCAGAATCAGCCTCCGCTTTTCTCCGCCGGACAGTTTTCCAAGTTGGGAATACTGGGCAGACCGGAGAAACAGAAATCTCTCCAGCATCTGTGAAGCAGAAACCATACCATCCGTTGTCTGTACATATTCTGCTGCTTCTTTGATATAATCAATCAGCCGCTGCTGGGGGTCCATCTTTGCCTGTGCATCCTCTATCATCTGACTGTAATATCCGATTTTTATGGTGGAACCGACGATTCTCTCTCCTTCATCCGCTTCCATCCTGCCTGCAAGGATTTTCATCAGTGTGGTTTTTCCGCAGCCATTTGGTCCGATGATTCCGATCCGGTCATTCTTTAAAAAGATATAGGTAAAATCCCGGATGATCTGTTTTCCATCATAGGACTTACTTATGCCGTGCAATTCTACTGTTGTCTTTCCCATTCGAGACATGACCGAGCCCATTTCTACTTTACCATCTGTCTCCGGAGACCTCATGTTTTTCAGTTCTTCATAGCGGTTTAAGCGGAATTTCTGCTTGGTGGAACGGGCTCTTGCCCCACGCTGAACCCATTCCAGCTCTGTTCGTAAAAGAGATTTTCTCTTTCGGTCACTGGCGAGGGCCATCTCTTCCCGTTCTGCTTTTAGTTCCAGGAAACCGGAATAGTTTTCCTGGTAGGAATATATTTTCCCTTTATCCAACTCTACGATACGGTTACATACACTGTCCAGAAAATACCGGTCGTGGGTTACCATGATGATGCTTCCACGGAAGTTCTGCAGATAAGTCTGCAGCCACTCCGTCATTTCATAATCCAGGTGGTTTGTAGGTTCATCCAGCAAAAGGACATCTGCATCCGATAAAAGAACCGATGCCAGTGCCAGCCTTTTTCTTTGTCCTCCGGACATGTTTCCGGTCTTTTGTTCAAAATCAAAAAGGCCAAGCTTGGTTAACATAATCTTGGCTTTTGTTTCCCGGTCCACTCGCTCAGACTCCGGACATCTTCCCACCACTGCATCCAGGACTTTATCCTCAGGGTCAAAATCCGGATGCTGGGGCAGATACCGGATCACCAGATTGGAAGCGGTAATACGCTTTCCCTCATCCGTCTCTTCCTTTCCTGCAATGATTTTAAGAAGGGTGGACTTTCCGGTTCCGTTAATGCCTACAATTCCTACTTTCTCCCCTTCCTGCAGGTAAAAGTCTGTCTCATCAAAAACTTTTCTCTCTGTAAATACCTTCGAAATATGTTCTAGTGTAATGATATTCAAATTCGTACCTTACGCTTTCTTACTGATTCTCTATATTTATCCGGATATTCTGTCTCGATTCCGATCTCAGTATTTTCCCGGATACTCCGTTCCGGTCTGGGTCTGCATCATATTCACAAATGGCTCCGGATTCTGTCGCATCAGAAGCAGACTGTTAAATGCCATCAGAAGCATCTTATCTTTATTATGTCTCATATCCGCCACATCCTGATCCATTGTCGCTTTAAAGTGGTCAATCTGAAAGATCATTAAATCCACCAGACCGTATCCCTGAATCTTTACCTGATACAGAAAATCCTGATATTCCAGATAATATACAAATTCTTCGAAAATCTCTTCATCTGCAGTCAGTCTTTCCCAGAAATCCCGGAAGAAAGCTTCATCTGCACCGGCATATCTGCATAGTTCCCTTGCCCACAGGTGTGCTTTTTCCCGTTCTGCATCATCAATCACAATTTTCTCTTTCTCTGCCATGTTGTCCTCCGTTCTTCCTTAAATCACCTTAAATTCCAGCCACTTTTTCTTACAGAAACGCCATACAAACATGGATGCCCTGAAAATCCAGTCGATTACCATGGCGATCCATACACCGATTGCTCCCCATCCCAGGTAAATTCCCAGAATGATACTGAATACGATCCGGAACATGCACATGGATAAAATGGATATGTACATGGTGAATTTTACATCCCCTGCTGCCCTCAGTGCGTTTGGCATAGTGAATGCAGTAGGCCATAAAAGAATGGCAATACCATTATGTATCCATACTAAAATAAAAGCATACCGATAGGCCTCCGGTGAAAGAGTGTAGATATTCAGAATCCAGGGCAGGGAAGATAAGATCACCACATTCACGCAGAAGGTAATAACATAGGTAATCTTCCATAATTTTTTGGTATAGTATACTGCCTGCTGCTTTTCACCGGCTCCCATACATTGTCCAACAACTGTGATCATGGCCAGGTTCATAGCCTGCCCTGCAATACAGCCCATAGAATCCAGGTTATTGGCCACCGCATTGGCAGCAATCTGGGCAGTTCCAAACAGAGATATGATACTTACTACCAGTACTCTGCCCAGCTGAAAAAGTCCATTCTCCACTCCACTTGGAATCGCAATATGTAAAATACGCCCAGCCATAGAATGATCCAGGGTAAACAGGCGGCTGTACCGGACTGTAACCTGATTGTCCTTTCGTGCCACCAAAACCATCATATAAATTGCAGCCACCATTCTGGCTGCCAGCGTAGAAAGTGCCGCTCCGGCCGCACCCATCTGAAACCAAAAAATCAGAATCGCATTTCCTATGGCATTAAAAATATTCATTCCGGCAGATACCTGCATGGATATCTTGGAATTTCCCATGGATCTGTAGATAGCTGCACAGGCATTAAATATAGCCAGAAAAGGAAAGGAATATGCCGATATCAGAAAATAAACCAAAGCATTTTCCATAACCTCTGCTTCTACTTTGCCAAAAAGAAGGGATAAAACAGGCCCCCGGAAAACAATCGAAAAAACGGTAAATCCCAATGCGATCAGCGTGCTTACGGTAATAAGCTGCTCAGCTGCCTTGCCGGACATTTTTTCATCTTTATGTCCCAGATACTGGGAAACCACCACTGCCCCGCCTGTGGCAATTGCAGCAAATATACTGATCAGCAGGTTGTTGATCATATCTACCAGGGATACCCCGGACATAGCCTCTTCTCCGGCATAGGATATCATCATGGTATCCACCATGCCTACGGTAACCGCCAGAATCTGCTCAATAATCAGAGGATAAATCAATAATCGGAGCTGTTTTCCGGTAAACATGGTTCCCTTTATACTGTTTTTTTCTTTTTGCATCCATGCAGTTTTCATATCTATTCCCAGCTTTATTTTTAAGCCCCTTTTCGAAATGGTATTCCCGACAAGGAATTTTTAATAACAGAAAGAAAAGCCCGGTCACTCCTGTCAGGATTCCCGCGCTTTTTCCAGTAAAGCAATCAATGCTTCCTCTCCTTCACTTACCCACGCATCCTCTTCTTCAGCGTTCAGCCCAAGGAACTGGCATAATGTTCTTGGGTCT
This sequence comes from uncultured bacterium, assembly GCA_945949875.1. Taxonomy (GTDB): domain Bacteria; phylum Bacillota; class Clostridia; order Lachnospirales; family Lachnospiraceae; genus 1XD8-76. The sequence goes on along the minus strand of CAMFGH010000008.1, from coordinate 39,254 downwards.
TCATCATGAAGTCCCCACTGATAGCTGTATTCATCGATCTCTTCAAAAGGAATTTCTCCCGCAAGATAAGCTTCTTTAAAGGTCTTTTCCATATGTTTCTCCTGTGTATTTTTGCTTATTACATCTGATGTTTTACCACTTCATATTCATTATCGGACTGGTAATACGGACAGTCGAAATGAGTACAGGTCAGAAATCTGGCCATTTCGTCTTCATCCAGATCCACGTCACACTCATAGCAGTCATAATCTTCATCATATATGTAATTATTGCAGCTGTCGCAGCTGGTTCCTCCTGCCATACCTGTCTCCTTATTCACATGATTTACATGGATAAACTGCCGGCAGGAACACCTACCGGCAGTTTGGATTATACTATGATATGTTTTATTCTTCAATAAAATCTTTAATAGCATCTAAAATGGATGCTGCTTCATCCTCAGAAGTCGTAAAGTGAAGCTGAAGTACAGCACTCAGATCCAGACTCAGGATACCAAGCATGGATTTTGCATCAATGTAATATCTTCCCTGCTCCAGGTCGAAATCACATTCAAACTTGCATACAATTCTGTTGAATTCTTTGATCTTTTCAATACTATCCAATTTTACTTTTACAGTTGTCATCTTTTCTACCCCCAATATGTATTCTTATTGTTCATAGTCTTTTTATCATGAAGAACTGTTAACTATAGTATAAGATTGGGGACGATTTTATGCAAGTTTTATTCTGCCATACTTTTTCATTTTTCTACAGTTTTTCCCGTATTTTACGCTTTCTATACAGAAATTACCATTTTTCGCAGTTAATTTTCCCAGGGAAGCTGTCCCATCAAGGTATAAAGCTCTTCTCCTTCTCCCGGAGCTTCTCCTTTATCCAGGTACTTTCCATCCGCATCGATTTCACCAAAAGTATTTCCTTTTCCCTTTTCGCCTTTTTTGATGGCGTAGCAGACTGCCTGTCCGGTCACGGGATTTAAGAACATCAACACACTGGTGATACTTCCGATCAGGCAGTTCTTTTCCGGAAGTCCGATTCTTAAGAGACGGATGGTATCACTGATATTTAAAGACATTACTTCAAAGTCACCTGTTTCATACGGGAAAGCTTCCTGAATTGTTTTATCCTCTTCATAAAAGTCACGGAAGATCGTGCAGATTCTCTCTTCTCTGTCTTCTCCCACAAAATCCAGAAACGCTCCTTTTTCCCGGAAGAATCTCTTTGGAATCTCTACTCCTGCAATTCTGTTTCTGAGAATCGCCTGTTTTTGTTTCGGGGATAATTCTTCCACCTTCTGCACTGCTGCCATAACCGGAGAAGTCCCTTGAAATGCAGCCTGATGTAAAATCAGATTATCGGTAAAAGGATTCACTACGATTCCATTTAATTTGGCTTCCGGTCTGGATGCCAGTTTGGCGCATTCCTTAAATGGAACGAACAACATGGCCGGATATTTCTGTCCTGCAGGAATCTGCTCTTTGGAAGTAAAGACCGGGAAAAAACTTTCTCCGTTACTGTTTTTAAATACTACCGGCTGGGGACGCACCTTTCCATCCATTTTCACAGTACCGGCTTTTGCCAGTTTTTCTACCGTTGCCTTATCTACATTCGGTGGCAAAAGTGCCGGCTGCATGATCAGGGTCTTGTCCAGAAGCTGCAGGATCTTCATCATATTCTCTTTGGTCTGCGCATCACGAAACACTTTAATCAGCGCCTCTAATTCTTCATTATGAAGAACCGGTTGTTTCATCTGTTCTGCCATATATTTTTCGCCTTTCTGTCTCTATCATATTTCTGATCATTTATTCTATCTTTTGTTCCAATCTCTCGTCTTTCCATATGGAAAGTAACGATAGACAAAACCATTGTAAAACGAAAATACATTTTTGGCAAATCCATTGACACCGCTTTATCCGTGTTTTATCCATTCCTCATTGCTGCGCTTCTATACATCCAGCTTCATATCTCCGTCTGAGATCAAACCTTTTTTTCTCATGATTTCCGAGATCACAAAGGCCAGAATGGCCGGCAGGATCGCATGCATCACAATGATCTCAGCCAGTACAACTGCGGAAGAAAGCCCTTCACTTACCATGGTCTGATATGCATTGATCTGGCCCACCAGGCCTGCTGTTCCCATACCGGAACCGGTTGCATTATTGGTCATATGAAGAAGACAGGTAGAAACCGGTCCCAAAATAGCTGATGTGATAATCGCCGGAAGCCAGATGATCGGTTTTTTCACAATATTACCAATCTGCAGCATGCTGGTGCCAAGCCCCTGGGCTAACAGACCATTTACTTTATTTTCTCTATAAGAAGCCACTGCAAAGCCCACCATATTGGCACAGCATCCGATGGTAGCTGCTCCTGCTGCGATTCCGTTCAGTCCCAGAATAATGCCAAGCGCTGCGGAGCTGATGGGCAGGGTAAGGATAATACCCATCAGGACGGAAACCACAATACCCATCAAAAATGGTGCCTGTTCTGTTCCCCAGTTGATAATCGCTCCAAGCCAGGTCATAAAGCTGGATATGCCAGGTCCAAAGATCAGTCCGATGGCAGAACCGGATACAATACATACAAAGGGTGTTACCAGTATATCCACTTTTGTTTTTCCGGAAACCAGCCGGCCTATGTACACACAGGTAATTGCTGCCAGAAAAGCCCCCAGAGGTTCGCCTACACCGGCAAATACCATAGTTCCATCAACCAGAACGGATCCGGCGATGATCTTGCTGGCAAAGGCTCCTACCATGCCGGCGGTTGCTGCGGATACCACAACTAAGGGACTGGATTTGAGACGCTGTGCAACACCAATACCAATGCCTGCACCAGTGACTACTCCTGCCACTTTACCGATCAGGTATAAATACTGTCCAACCATACCCGGGATTAGATTCCCCACCTGTTGAATAATGGTTCCGATAATTAATGTAGCAAAAAGACCGGTTGCCATCCCGCTTAATCCGTCAATAAAAATTTCCTTTAAAATTGATTTTACTTTTTCCATGTTTTCTTCCTGCAAAGGTTTCGGATATTTTTCATATCCTTTTTGCATTTCTCCTTTTTTGATTTCTTATCCTTCACACCCGACTGTAAAGTCGTTCTGTTTACAACTGTCTTGTCAGTGAAGTGTAAAAAGAAAACAATAGAAAACTATTGTCATATTTTCTATTGCTGTCTTTTGTTACCGTCATACAAGATAGCACACTTTTTACTCGACCACAAGTTTTTTGTGAAGCATTTTTTATGAATCTCTCCTGAGATACCCTTTTTGGTCCAGAGCGATTTCAATCCGATCCAATATCTGCTCGCTATCTGCTTCCAGGGTATGAAAATGTACCCCATTTGTGAGTTCATTTAAGGATTTGGTATGATTCTTTTTCACCTTTTCCATAAAAGCATTCACATCTGCCCGATTATTGATGATCAGATCCACCATGATCTGTCCATAAATCTCATGTTCCACAAAGACATCCAGCACTCTGCCGCCTTCGTCTACGATGGTATAAAGTTCGTCGGTAATCTGGTCATCTGTATGAAAAACTTTCACCGTACGACGGACTTTACTGCTCTTTTCCTGATGATATAAAATATATCCCTTATTGGTGGAAAGAATATTTTTATCAATGGCTCGAAGAAGCGCAATATCCTGCACAATTACCTGCCTGCTGACTCCCAGCTTTCCGGAAAGCTCTGTTCCAGACACCGGCTGGGAAGCATGATATAAAATCTGTAAAAGCTGCTCTCTTCTTGCCTCTCCATCTGGATTTGTTTTCATGTTTTCTAAACTTCTCCCTGTCTGTTTTCTCCTGAATTTTTATTCTCCCTGTCTGATTGTTTACCGGCTTTTTGAATTTCCCGCTTCATGCTCTCTGCTTTGGAAAAGCCACATCCACAATAATTCTGCCGATACAGATGATACTGTTGTGACAGTTCAATGGACCGCTTGTATCCGTTTTTCTTCTTAAAATCAGAAACCAGCCAGTTAACATCAAGCTCTTTCGCAAGCTGCATACCGATCTCATTCAGCTTTGCTGCATTTTTCAGCGGACTGATGGTAAGCGTTGTCGTAAAGAAATCAAAGCCCAGCTCTTTGGCCTTCTCTGCTGTCTTTCGAAGCCGGAGTTCATAACAGCGGAAACACCTTTCCCCGCCCTCCGGACATTGTTCCAGACCTTTTGTCATCTCCAGAAAGTGTTCCGGCTCATAGTCGCCCTCCATGATTTTTATGGTTCTGCCATCTTCCGTGGGCAGCTCATTAAAGGCCCGGATCAGCCTTTTCTCTTCTTCAGCCCTCAACCGGTATTCACTCTGCTGGGTAATATTCGGATTGTAATAAAAAACCGTAAGATCAAAAAACTGCCGGAGATATTCCATACAATAACTGCTGCATGGTGCACAGCAGCTATGAAGAAGAAGAGTGGGAACTTTTTTCTTTCCGTTCCCACCCTGATCACTGTCACATATCTTCTCTATGATCTTATCCAGTTCTTTTTGATAATTTACTGTACCTTCCATGCAAAATATCAGCCCTTCTGCGTTATTTTGCCTGCTTCTGGATCATATCCTGGATCTCATCCTCTTTACATCCCAGTGCAAAAGCAAGCTCGGAATGAAGATTATGCACCGCTATTTTAAAGTAGCGTTCATCCACAGCAGTTGTCTTTTTTCCCTGGATCGTTCTCTGTTTCCTGCGGTGATACATATTCTTGATCACCCGGATAAGCTGTTCGGGATCACTGCTCTGGATTGCCTCTTTATACCGATGCTCCCGATCCTTCTCATCATCAATGACCATCTCTTCGATGTCGGAAGCTCTGGCGATCACATCCATTGCCTCTTCCTTATTCAGTACTTTTCTGACACGTTTTTCTGCTGTCTCTACCGGAATATAAACCTTCGTATTCTCACCTGTGACAGGTTCCAGCAAAAAACAAGGCTTGTTCATCTCTTGAAACATATCCAGCTTTACAATATTTGTGATTTTACAAATTCCATTATTTGAGGAAACTACAATGTCTCCAATATTAAACATGTTACACTCCATTTCGAAACTACAAAAACTTCACGCTACATCTATTATTTTAGCACTCTGAAACTTTTTTTGTAAGAAGAAAATTCCTACAAATATTCTAAGATAATGCTCTTTTCTCCAAAGTTTTCCTATGTTTTTCCGGAATATGAAGCATTTATTTCCCTCTCTTTGCAATGGTTGCAATATCTACCAGTGTCATTTCATTTCCCTGCTTTTCTTTGTTTTCCAGTGAAGTCACGAGGGCTCTTGCGGTATCCATTGCAGTAATACAGTACACTCCTGTTTCGATAGAGGTTCTGCGGATCAGGAAACCATCCCTGCTCTTATCACGTCCCTGGGTAGGAGTATCAATGACCAGGTCGATCTTATGTCCCAGGATAAGGTCCATAACGGTAGGAGATTCCTGTCGGATCTTATTGACCTTACGGGCTTTCACACCAGCCTCATTTAAAGCTGCTGCTGTACTTCTGGTAGCATAAATGGTATAACCCAGTTTCTCAAAGCGTCGGCCGATTTCAATCGCCTCCCCTTTATCTGCATCCTTTACGGTCATGATCATCTGTTTATATTTCGGCAGGTCAACCCCAGCACCCAAAAATGCCTTATAAAGAGCCTCATCAAAGGTAGGTGCAATGCCCAGACATTCTCCGGTGGATTTCATTTCCGGACCAAGGCTGATTTCCGCACCACGAATCTTTTCAAAAGAGAATACCGGCATCTTAATTGCCACATAGTCTGCTGCAGGCTGAAGCCCAGGCTCATATCCTAAATCCCGGATCTTTTTGCCGATGATCACTTCCGTAGCCAGATCCACGATCGGGATACCGGTTACCTTGCTGATGTATGGCACCGTTCTGGAAGAACGGGGATTTACTTCAATAACATATACTTCATCTCCCACTGCAATGAACTGAATATTGATCAGTCCGATGACATGAAGAGCTTTGGCCAGTCTTCTGGAGTATTCCGCAATGGTCTCTTTTACTTTTTCACTGACGGTAAATGCCGGATAAACGGAAATGGAGTCACCGGAGTGTACACCGGTCCTTTCAATATGCTCCATGATACCCGGAATCAGAATATCTGTGCCATCACATACCGCATCCACCTCCAGCTCCTTACCCTGCAGATATTTATCCACCAGAATCGGATGTTCCTGAGAATAACGGTTGATGATTGCCATAAATTCTTCGATTTCCTGATCTGAAATGGCAATCTGCATGCCCTGTCCGCCAAGTACATAGGATGGACGAACCAGTACCGGATATCCCAGCCGGTTTGCTACCTCTTTGGCTTCTTCTGCAGTAAAGACAGTACCTCCTGCTGCCCTTGGAATATCAGTCTCCTGCAGAATCTGATCAAACAGCTCTCTGTCTTCTGCTGCATCCACGTCTTCTGCTTTGGTACCCAGAATCGGTACCCCCATTTTCATCAGGGACTCGGTGAGTTTAATAGCGGTCTGTCCACCGAACTGAACCACCGCACCATCCGGTTTTTCCACATCTACGATGTTCTGTACATCCTCCGGAGTAAGAGGCTCAAAATACAGTTTGTCTGCAATATCAAAGTCAGTGGAAACAGTCTCCGGATTGTTGTTTACAATAATGGTTTCATATCCGGCTTTCGCAAAGGCCCAGGTGGCATGAACGGAACAATAGTCAAATTCAACACCCTGCCCGATACGGATCGGGCCGGAACCAAGAACCAGAACCTTCTTCTTTCCGGTGGTTTCTTTGGCTTCATCTTCTCCGCCGAATACAGAATAATAATATGGCGTGGAAGCTGCAAATTCTGCTGCGCAGGTATCTACCATTTTAAAGGATGCTGTGATGCCATTTTCATAACGCATCTTCTTCACATCTTCTTCGCCAAGACCGGTCAGTCTGGCAATGACTGCATCCGAAAATTCCAGTCTCTTTGCTTCGGTCAACGTATCGACACAGAGAGCTTTTCCTTCCTGTTCCAGCCGGGCTTCCATCTCGGTTAAAATCGCGATTTTGTCGATAAACCAGTGATCCACCATGGTGATTTCATGGATGGTATCGTAATCTACCCCTTTCCGAATGGCCTCTGCAATGATAAAGATCCGCTGGTCATCCACGATTTTCATTCGCTCTACCAGCTCTTCTGCACTCAGCTTGGAAAAGTCATAACTGCGCAGACAATCCACATGCTGCTCCAGACTGCGAAGGGCTTTCATCAAAGCACCTTCAAAGTTATTACAGATACTCATGACCTCACCGGTTGCCTTCATCTGCGTGGTCAAGGTACGTTTTGCTGTAATAAATTTATCAAATGGCAGACGCGGTATCTTTACAACGCAGTAATCCAGCGTCGGTTCAAAGCTGGCGTAAGTCTTGCCGGTAATGGCATTTTTGATTTCATCCAGGGTATATCCCAGCGCGATCTTGGCTGCTACCTTGGCAATGGGGTAACCGGTAGCCTTGGAAGCCAGAGCGGAAGAACGACTGACACGGGGATTTACCTCGATGACACAATATTCAAAACTGGTAGGATGAAGGGCAAACTGCACATTACATCCACCGGTGATTTCCAGTTCATTGATGATATTCAGTGCTGCACTACGAAGCATCTGATATTCTTTGTCGGATAAGGTCTGGGAAGGAGCCACCACGATAGAGTCACCGGTATGCACGCCTACCGGATCAATGTTTTCCATGTTGCAGACCGTGATACAGTTCCCTGCGCTGTCTCTCATTACCTCATATTCGATCTCTTTCCAGCCGGCAATGCAGCGTTCTACCAGAACCTGGCCCACACGGGAAAGTCTCAGACCATTTTCCAGAATCTCTTCCAGCTGCACCTGATTATGGGCAATACCGCCGCCGGAACCACCCAGGGTATAAGCAGGTCTAAGTACCACCGGATACCCGATTTTATTGGCAAATTCCACACCATCCGGTACGTTTTCCACCACCAGGGAAGGAGCACAGGGCTCTCCGATTTTTTCCATGGTCTCTTTAAATTCCAGACGGTCTTCTGCTTTTTTGATGGTTTTAGCAGTGGTACCAAGAAGCTTTACATGGTGGGCTGCCAAAAAGCCTGATTCATCCAGTTCCATACCCAGATTCAGACCAGCCTGACCACCAAGGGTTGGCAGAACGGAATCCGGTTTTTCTTTTTCAATGATCTTTTCCAACACTTCTGCTGTTAAAGGTTCGATATATACCTTATCTGCAATATCTTTATCTGTCATAATGGTGGCCGGATTGGAATTGACCAGAACCACCTCCATACCTTCCTCTTTCAGGGAACGACAGGCCTGTGTGCCTGCGTAGTCAAACTCTGCAGCCTGGCCGATAACGATAGGACCGGAGCCAATGACTAATACTTTCTTTACATTTGGATTCTTTGGCATTAGTTGTTTCCTCCTTTTTCGTCCATCATAGTTAAGAATCTATCAAACAGATAGCTGGAATCCTGAGGACCCGGGCACGCTTCCGGATGGAACTGTACCGTAAAAATATTTTTTCCTGTATAGGCAAGGCCTTCGTTGGTGCCGTCATTGACATTAATAAAGGCCGGGGTTGCCACCTTGGGGTCCAGCTTGTCCATGTCCACTACATACCCATGGTTCTGGGAAGAAATATAAACCTTCCCGGTTTCCAGATCTTTTACCGGATGATTCCCGCCTCGGTGACCATATTTCAATTTATAGGTATCTGCTCCTGTGGCCAGCGCCATCAGCTGATGTCCCAGACAGATCGCAAAAATCGGCACATCGGAGTCATACAGCTTTTTGATTTCCCGAATCACTTCAGTACATTCCTTTGGATCTCCCGGGCCATTGGAGAGCATGATGCCATCCGGACTTGCTTTTAAGATTTCTTCTGCTTTCGTCTGTGCCGGATATACAGTCACATCGCATCCACGCATAGCCAGGCTTCTGGCAATGTTGTTTTTGGCACCCAGATCTAAAAGTGCTACCTTTTTCCCAGCGCCATTTGGCTCTTTTTTTCCTTTCACTTCATATGCTTCAGGGCAGGTCACCTTCTCCACTACCTTACCGGTTGTATAGGCTTTCAGTTTCGGTATGATTTCATCCAGATCATAGCTTTCATTGGTAGTGATCATACCATTCATGGTCCCTTTTTCACGAAGGATCTTTGTCAGCATTCTGGTATCAATCCCAGCGATTCCCGGAATATTCTGCTGCTCCAGAAATTCCTGAATCGACATTTCGCTTCGGAAATTACTTGGAATCCTGGAAAGTTCTCTTACGATAAATCCATCCGGCCATGCCTGTCTGGATTCCATATCTGCCAGACATACCCCATAATTTCCAATCAAAGGATAAGTCATACAGACTGCCTGTCCTGCATAGGACGGATCTGTCAGTACTTCCAGATATCCTGCCATAGAAGTATTAAAAACGATTTCACTGATCACTTCTTTTTCCACACCGATATGTGTTCCCTGAAAAACCGTGCCATCTTCCAAAATCAAAAATGCTTTCATTCACTGGGTTCCTCCATCTGTCAATTTTTCTCCTGGTATATATTATGTCCCTTTTCGCCTATGTGCATAGATATCCATAGTGAAGTTTACATAAGTATATATGCACAAGCATGCCCAAAGAAGAGTATCTACGCTCTCCTTTGGGCGCTCATCATTACCTGTTTTTATTTAAAATAGGCCACACCGGATTCGAAGATCTTCATATCCTGTTCTCCATAGATATTCACTGCTACACTTTCACCGCGACGTTCGGAATGTGCCATCTTACCGAAGCATCTTCCATCCGGTGATGTGATACCTTCGATGGAACAGTAGGAGCCATTGATATTGTACTCTTCATCCATGGATACATTGCCTTCCTGATCTGCATACTGGGTTGCTACCTGGCCATTTGCAAACAGCTTATCCAGCCACTCTTTCGGTGCAACAAATCGGCCTTCTCCATGGGATGCCGGGTTTACATAAGTCTTTCCAAGTTCAGCCTGTGCCAGCCATGGAGACTTATTGGAAACTACTTTGGTATATACCATCTTAGAAATATGTCTGTTTACTGTATTGAATGTAAGAGTCGGTGAATCTTCTTTCTGACCGACAATTTCACCATACGGAACAAGGCCAAGCTTGATCAGCGCCTGGAAACCATTACAGATTCCGAGAGCAAGACCATCTCTTTCGCTTAACAGCTTCATGACTGCTTCTTTCATCTTCTCATTCTGGAATGCAGTTGCAAAGAATTTAGCACTTCCATCCGGTTCATCACCAGCTGAGAATCCACCCGGGAACATGATGATCTGAGACTGATTGATGGCTTTTTCAAACACTTCTACAGAGTCTCTGATATCTTCCGGTGTCATATTTTTAAATACTTTTGTGATTACATCTGCTCCGGCACGTTCAAAGGCTTTTGCAGAATCATATTCACAGTTGGTGCCAGGGAATACCGGAATAAATACGGTAGGTCTGGCCACTTTGTTTTTACATACGTAAATGGAATCCGCCTTGTAAAGTGGGGATTCTACTGCTTCTGTTCCCTTTTCCCCTTTGTATGGGAATACTTTATCCAGTTTGGATTTCCAGCTATCCAGTGCTTCTTCCATAGAAATCAAAGCATCGTCATAGGCAAAGGCTGCTTTTGCAGTTACCTCACCTACAATACTGTAACTGATATCCAGTTCTTCTGCTTTGTTTTCCAGTTCAGCAAGCTTATCTGCATCGATTTCAGCAAGAATGTTGCCAAGGCCACAGCGGAACAGATCCTCTGCTTCCAGTTTTTCAGCATCAAATTTCACACCCAGCTTGTTACCGAATGCCATCTTGGATGCTGCCACTGCAATACCTTTCGTATCCACAGCATAAGCAGACTTAATAATACCTGCATGAATCAGGGCAGAAATACCATCATAAAGCTCCATTACTTTTTCATAATTCGGAATATCGTATTCATCCACATCGATTTCGAAATATGCCAGTTTATTTCCTGCCTTTTTCAATTCCGGTGTGATGATATCTTTTTCTTTCGCCACATCCACTGCAAAGGAAACCAGGGTCGGCGGAACATCGATATCGTTAAAGGTTCCGGACATGGAATCCTTTCCACCGATGGATGGAAGACCAAAGCCAATCTGGGCATCATATGCACCAAGGAGCGCTGCAAAAGGCTGACTCCATCTGCTCGGTTCTTCACTCATTCTACGGAAATATTCCTGGAATGTGAAACGGATCTTCTTGTAATCACCACCGGTTGCCACAATCTTAGCCATGGATTCTGTCACTGCATAGACAGCTCCATGATATGGGCTCCAGGATGAGATATATGGATCAAAACCATAACTCATCATGGTTACGGTATCTGTCTTACCCTTCAGAACAGGCAGTTTTGCCACCATAGTCTGGGTCTCTGTAAGCTGATGTACGCCACCATAAGGCATAAATACTGAGCCTGCACCGATGGATGCATCAAACCGCTCTACCAGACCTTTCTGGGAACATACATTTAAATCATGCAGGGATGAAATCCATGCTTTTCTGACATCACTTTCTTTTAATGCTTCTTCCACTTCCGGAAGGGCAATCTTCTTAAGCTGATTCTCTTCTTCGGATGGGATTTCTACTTTTACAGTGGTCTCCTGATGAGCACCGTTGGTATCCAGGAATGCTCTGGCGATATTTACGATTTCTTTTCCACGCCATTTCAGTACCAGTCTTGGCTCTTTGGTTACCACTGCCACCTGTACTGCTTCCAGGTTTTCCTGTTCTGCATATTTCAGGAATTCATCCACGTCTTTCGGTGCCACTACTACTGCCATACGTTCCTGAGATTCGGAAATAGCCAGTTCCGTACCGTCCAGACCGGCATATTTTTTCGGCACTTTATCCAGATCCACTACCAGACCATCTGCCAGCTCACCGATTGCCACGGATACACCGCCGGCACCAAAGTCATTACATTTTTTAATCAGTTTAGAAACTTCTTCTCTTCGGAAAAGTCTCTGGATCTTACGCTCTGTAGGCGCATTACCCTTCTGTACTTCTGCACCACAAACGTCAATAGACTGTGTAGTATGTGCCTTGGAAGAACCGGTAGCACCGCCACAGCCATCACGACCGGTACGTCCGCCCAGCAGGATGATGATATCATCCGGATCCGAATTCTCACGGATCACATTACGTCTCGGAGCAGCACCCATGACTGCACCGATTTCCATTCTTTTTGCCACATAATTCGGATGATAGATTTCTTTTACATAACCGGTTGCCAGACCGATCTGGTTACCATAGGAGGAATAGCCCTGAGCTGCACCTCTGACCAGTCTTGCCTGGGATAATTTACCCTTTAATGTTTCCGATACCGGCACGGTAGGATCTGCGGCACCTGTTACACGCATGGCCTGATATACATAGCCACGTCCTGAAAGGGGATCACGGATAGCACCACCGAGACAGGTAGCGGCGCCACCGAAAGGTTCGATTTCCGTTGGATGGTTGTGGGTTTCATTTTTGAAAAATACCAGCCATTCTTCCGTCACCGGTCCATTGCCATAATCCATTTCCACCGGTACTACTACAGAACATGCATTGATCTCATCAGATACTTCCATGTCTTCCAGCTTGCCATCTGCACGCAGTTTTTTCATTGCCATCAGAGCCAGATCCATCAGGCACACAAACTTATCGGATCTGCCGGCATATATCTCTTCTCTGGTATCCAGATAACTCTGATATGTAGTTTCCAATGGTACTCTGTAATAGCCTTCTCCGAATTCCACATCGGTAAGTTCGGTAGAGAAGGTGGTATGTCTGCAGTGATCCGACCAATAGGTATCCAGTACACGGATTTCCGTCATGGATGGATCTCTGTGCTCTTCGGATTTAAAATAATTCTGAATATGAAGGAAATCTTTGAATGTCATAGCCAGACTTAAAGAATCGTAAAGCTGCTTCAAATCCGCTTCCGGCATATCACAGAATCCGTCAAATATCTTAATATCAGCAGGATCTTCATATACGGTTACCAGAGTTTCCGGTTTTACCATATCCGTTTCTCTGGAATCCACAGGGTTGATACAGTATGCCTTGATCCGACCCATTTCCTCATCTGACACGTCACCTAAAATCATATAAGTAACTGCTGTCCGGATCACAGGTTCCTCATCTTCCTTCAAAAATTTCACACACTGCACTGCGGAATCCGCTCTCTGATCGAACTGTCCCGGCAGATATTCCACGCTGAATACATGCGCATTTTCCGGGATATCGATGGTTTCACGATATAAAATATCAACCGGCGGCTCTGAAAAAACAGTCAGACATGCTTTTTCAAATACTGCATCACTGATATTCTCCACATCATAGCGAATGAATTCTCTTACACCTGTTACCGAAGCGATCTGAAGATAGCTTCCGATTTCCTCCCGCAGTTCCTTTGCCTTTACTGCAAAAGGTGCTTTCTTTTCCACATAGATACGTCGTACGTTACCCATACTGAAACATTTTCCTCCATCTACTCATTATTTGCGAAGATGCCTCAGAATCCGGGACTCTGAAGCATCTAAAATCATTCCTCTATCACAAGGCCCTGCACCAGAATCAGCAGTTCCTTATCAATTGTTTCACCGGAAACACCCATGGTCAATGATGCAATCTTGAGTCCTTCCAATACATACATAATATTTTTAGCGGCAATGCGGGCATCTACTTCGTAAAATTCGCCATTCTCAATACCGGTATTAATCAGTTTCTCCAATAAAATAACAGCCTCATCAAACTGTTTTTTCAGAAAGTTATCCTTCCTGCTTACATTATTTGCAAAGAAATACTCATAGGTCGCCACAGATAATGTCTTTTTTGCACGTAAAATTTCACGCTTCTGCTCTTTCAAAAATACAGCCAGAATCTCCGCTGCAGAAGCAACTGCGCTGATACTTCCGGCAAATACATCATCCGTTTCCTGGGATTCCATACGGATCAGTTCTAAAAAGATTTCTTCAGTACTGGAAAAATATAAATATAATCCGCCACGGCTGATTTCGCATGCGTCAACCACATCCTTCATCGTAACATTACGAAAGCCTTTTTCTACAAAGACTTTGTGCGCCGTCTCCAATATATACTTTTTCTTTTGTACCGATTTCTCTCCCATGTCAAACTTCTTTCTATCTTTATATCTTCTATAACGTTATATCAACTAACTCCTGCAGTTTTTTAAACAATGCCAGAAAAACTCCATTCTGCACAGCTTCCGGCCAGACACTACCCTTTGTCATGCCACTCATGACATATCTGGACAGAATGCCACCCAGCAGATCCATTTCCCGTAATGTGGCATGTTCAATCAGCTCTATCTCTTTGGCCACCGAATGGATTCCATATCTGGTATAAATATATCTGTAATTTCGATTCATAAAACAGGTCTTCTGTGCTGTCTTAACAAGTGCCAGCAGAGTACTGTCATACACCGGGAACGTAAGCACTGTCTCCTCTTCCCTGCCATACTCTTTTACAACCTGTTCATCCTTTTTCTGCTCAAGCCAGGGAATGTAGCGTATCAGGAGTTGTACGTCCGGCTTGTACTGTTCTATAATCTTTCGCCTGTTATCAAGATCCCCGTTCACCCGATTTTCACCCCATAATCGTTATATGTAATTCATCATATCAAAAAAACCGGAAAAAGTACAGAAGGACTTCACAAAAAAAGTGCCAATTAGTATAATGAAAAATAGGAATTTTTGTTCAAATCAGCAAGAACTTTATTGTGAAAATGAATGGCTTTTTGAACTTTATTGTGTATATGAATGCTTTCTCGAATTTTATTGTATATGAAAGCTTTTTCATAGAAAGGGGATATCTATGGCAACCAAACTCATTCCTTCCGGAGAAACATTTCTCCACGCCGGGCAACCGGTGGACTCTTTCTGGTATATCACTTCCGGAACAGTCCGGGCTTCTTTTACCGACGGTTTTCTCACCTTACATAAGGGAGATATCATCGGCTTTGTGGATTTTGATCAGGACAGCCACTTTCTCACTTACACTGCTTTGGAAAATACGGAACTTTTGCCCTATGGCAATCCTCAGCAGCTTGTAAATTCCGGCTTCCTTGCAGACAAACCGGAACACATGGCCCATCTTGCCCTTTCCATGAATAATACTCTTTCGGAAATGATTCATTATTATGACTCTTTGCAGACGACCTGCCAGGAACTCCATCATTTCCTGCTTTCTTCCAATGCCCAATACAAAAAACTCTGTAACGAACTTCATGTTGTCATCAAAGAGCTTTCCAGTATTGAGGAACTGGAACCCTTGGGAAGTGAATATCTCCTTCCGGACTGGCAACACAGTTTCCAAAATGGTATCCATACCATTTTAAATAGAAAAGAGATGCAGGACGTTTTGTGTTCCCAGGATATTATTCCCGGCTATCTGTACCATGCTTCCGCAGACTTCCATGAGCTTTTGCAGAATTACCAGCTTCTTTATGAATATCTGACAGAAATGTCCCGGCTTCTTCTGAACGAAAACAGACTGGATCTGTTTGATCTCTTTACCGGATTGTCTTTACGTGTCGGCTCGCAAACTGCCCAAAGTGAAGTCCTTTCCCAAACGATCACGAATATGGTAAAGCGTGCAGAAAATCTTCCGGGCATTTCCCGTGATCTTATCCAGAGCAGATGGCAGGAATATCAGATAAGAATGGAAAAAAAAGAAAAAATGCAGGCTACCGCAGTATCGTCTTCCGGAAAAACAGACAGTCGTATCGGCCAGAAGCTTTCCAATTCCCTGCATCAGATTTTGGAATATGCCGATTGTTCTCCGGAGGAAACCGACGAATTTCTTCGTTTATTGTCTGAGTATAAAGAGCTTCCGGACAAAAACTCCGGCAGTAACGAAGCCATAAAATGCCGGAAAGCATTGACTGCTGCATTTTATCGGATATATATATCTGCTTTCCAGATCAGTCTTTCCGAAAAAACCATACCTACTGTGCTGAAAATGTTTTTCAATTTCGGCTATGTAGATGCCGAATTATGTGGAATGGAGTGTGCTGTTTTCCTCTATGAACTGGCAGAACATTTTGGACACAGCCAGGACCTGGGCGTGTATACCATATATGAATGGCTTCAGGCGATTTATTCCGGTCAGAAAAATCCAAGTATCAATGAATTTGAAGAAGATTTCGAAAAACATGTACGTAGCCTGAAAACAGAACGGGGACTGCCCGATGAGGTGGCTGCCCGCATGTCAAAAGACCGCGCCATGATGGTCATGTACGAACTGAACAATATGTTTCAGAGTGCCAGCAAGATTGCCAATGGTCATCTTGCCACCTTCTGTCCGGTTTTATCTGAGCACCAGTTTTTAAAACCGCCACAGGATGCCCTTCTTTATCCGGATCAGATCATCCAAGTGGAAAATGCACTTCGACAGCTGGACTACAGTCTCTTTTACCGGGAAGTAAATACAGTTTTATCAGAACGGGAAAACATCCATGATTTCCTGCATGTGGAAGTTCTGCCGGATATTATTCTGATGCCGGTGGTAGGTACCCGTGGTGTTATGTGGCAGGAAATCTCTGATAAGAGTCGTAGAACTCCCGCTAGAATGATGCTCCCTGTTTTCCAGCTGGAAGATTTGACAAAAGTCATGATGCATATGGCAGGAGAATATCGCTGGGAGATCTGTAAACGTACCCAGGGCGGACGCTGGAATGATGTCTCCGACCCGTCCCTTACCAGCCTGTACTGTGACTATCTTCAGTTTTATAAGAAGAATTCGGATCTGTCTTCTGAAAATAAGGAAAAAGTCAAATTAAGTCTTCAGAGAAATAAGCAGAGCTTCAAATCTGTTTTTGTATCAGACTATATTACCTATATGACTTACGAAAGCAGTGGCTCTCCTCATTTAAACCGTGTTGCCAGGTCTATCCTGTTTCAGTTTTGTCCATTTAGCCAAAAGGCCCGTACCCATCTGGTAACCAATCCGATCTATCAGGATGTGTTAGACAAATATCGGATTCGAACAGCCCAAAAGGTTCATAAACTGGATAATCTGCAGAAAAAGCTGGAGGCGAAGCGTGAACCTGTTCCTCCTATTTTGTTGCAGGAAATAGAATATTTTGGCAAATAATACTAATTTAATCGCCCTATTATGCCTCAACAGCTAATATAGTTTTATTTTTTGGCAAAAATACGCAATATTTTTATAGATTATATCGTATTGAAGTAATATAATTTTAATTAGCTTAGGAACCAACCTAAGTTTTGGATTATCAATTCCGAAAGAATTCCCCTTTTACACAACGAAAATACCAGAGGTACTGCCTCTGGTATTTTTGTTTTCTGGTATTTTTGGCTTGTTTTTGTATATCTGTAGTACAAAATCTTAGGATTTTTTCCGAACTTACTGTATGCAGGAACCTTTTCTACTCTGTACAGTAATCATTTTTAGCTTATTATTCAACATTACTGCATACGTGAACTTTTCTCACCATATACAGTAAATTTTGTTTCTACGGTTTTATCAACACTTTTTCCCTATAGCTCAAAAAACACTTGCACTGATTTCTTATCTTTGCTATAATAATTTTCGTTGACGCAATATATTGAAAAAATCAGTGGTCAAGGCAGGGGTGTAAACACGTTTTGAGCACGTCGCCGACATAACGCAATAGAATATAGGGGCATAGTTCAAAGGTAGAACAGTGGTCTCCAAAACCATCGATGTGGGTTCGATTCCTACTGCCCCTGCTCATTAGAAAACCGCAGTCATTTAAGTGACTGCGGTTTTTTTATAGGCATGCTATGGGGACGTTCCTTCCGTCCTGACATGCTATGGGGGACGTTCCTTCCGTCCTCAGAATAGCCCTTTTATCCTGATAAAACATTTTTGCGCTGGTTACTGCCTAAGTGCATATTTGAAGTTTCAAGCAGTATCTTTTTCCATGCGAATCACATGTCGAGCAACTATTTACCGCCGGACACAGAATAAGTTCAAGTAGGCAGTAGCATTTGAAGTTCAATTTTTAATTTTGATTTCAAATATCTCCTAAGCCGGGAAATAATACTGTCCAAAAAGATCTCGAATCATTCCAAGCAGTATGCAAAGTATAAAACTGGTTAAAAGCCAGGATGATTTGTATACTTTTACTGCCGCTTTCTGAAGTGAATATTACAAGCGGTAATCTTTTATTGGATATATGTATGCTTGTTTCAAAAGTCGCATTCAGTAGATATTCTATTTTCTTTCCGGTATATTCTATTCCACTTCCAGTATTTTCAACTTTTGCTTCCGCATATCCCATTTTCCTTTCAATATATTGACATTGCAAACCATTAGATGTAGTATTGGTTATGCGATATATAGTTTTTATTACTACATGATGGGTTTTGGTACTTCATTTTGTATTTTTTCCTACAAAAGTTTTCATAATAGTTTATCATACAAACTTGTTTAAAAGGAGGCGTTCTTTATGCAACTTACCATTCGTGAACCCGGCAGTTCCATAACACACTTTATTGCCATGATGATCACTTTATTTGCTGCTTCTCCGCTTCTGGTCAAAGCTGCCCTCAACAGCACCACATGCCTGATTGCCATGACTATTTTTGTCTTTAGCATGGTGGTTCTCTATGGTGCCAGTGCTACCTACCACAGTGTCAATTTGTCCGGGAAAGCACTTAAGGTTTTCCAAAAAATAGACCATATGATGATTTTCGTACTGATAGCCGGTTCCTATACTCCTGTCTGCATGATCATACTGGACAAAGCAAAAGGATATCACCTGCTGGCTTTGGTATGGGGAATCGCCATTGTCGGATTTCTGATCAATGCTCTGTGGATCACCTGTCCAAAATGGTTCTCTTCTATCATATACATTTCTATGGGCTGGGTATGTATTCCGGTATTTGGAGATCTGTTTTTCACCCTCCCAAGAGCAGCTTTTCTCTGGCTCCTTGGCGGTGGCATCATTTATACCATTGGTGGAATCATCTATGCCTTAAAGCTGCCTTTGTTTAACAGCAAACATAAATACTTCGGCTCCCACGAGATTTTCCATATTTTTGTTATGGTGGGAAGCTTCTGCCACTTTATCTTTATGTATTTTTATGTGGCGTAAGTATAGTGGGGACGTTCCTTTTGTCCACAGAATAGCCCTTTGTCTATAGAATAGCCCTTTGTCCCTAGGAGTGTCCCTCTGTCTTGCTACAGAAGAAAAAGCCCACTTAGAAAAACAGGATAAAAAATACACAAGATAAGATTGTCTTCATGATTTTTGCGCTATGGAGATGAGACTCTAAAATCGTGGAAGCCTTTGCTAAACACGATTTTTGTTTTGAGGCTCATCGGAATGATCAGCGCAATGAATGCAGACAATCTTATCCTGTGCATTTTGTTTTAGAACTATTATTAACAGAGCTTTTGCTCCTGTCACAAGACAGGGGGCACTCCTGTGGACAAAAGGGCTATTCTGTGGACAAAAGAAACGTCCCCACTATTCAAACACCTGCTTAATACTGTCATAATGCAGGAAAATGCCCTGTTCTGCTAATTCTTTGATTTCATCTGGGGTTGCAAATTTAAATCCCATGGTTTCTTCTTCCTGAAGTTTTACATCGGACTCTGTCACATCCATATCGTAACGATAGATATCCACGAAGTAGTTATCTCCCTCTTCAGGATTTACTCTTTTATAGGAAAATTGATAGCCACCCGGGGCATATTCCACATCCAGACCGGTCTCTTCCAACAGTTCCCGTCTTACTGCCTGCTCCGAGCTTTCCCCAGCCTGTACGCCACCGCCGGATACTTCCCACCAGCCCGGTGCCCAGGCCTTTGTCATAACGCGCTGTGTGATCAAAAAAGTATGATCTGGTCTTCTGATCACTCCAAGCACGGTCAAATGAAACTCATCCGGTTTCATATGCCAGTCATTTTTCTTCATGACGCGACCGGTTGGCTTTTTTTGTTCATCATAAATATCCCATAATTCCATAGATTTCTATTATCTCCTCGTTTTTATATAAAATATCTTTTCCACATAGTCTATATCATATCTATTACCGCGAAAAAAATCAACTGGGAGGCAGGGACGTTTCTTCTGTCCGTAGAATAGCCCTTTTGTCTTAAGGAGTGTCCCCTGTCTTGCACCATACAAAAGCCCACTGCGAAAACTTGAACAGAAAAATGCACAAGATAAGATTGTCTGGATGATTTTGCGCTTATCTTGTGCATTTTGTATTAGAACTATTTTTAACAGGCTTTTGCTCCTGCTACAAGACAGGGGACACTCCTATAGACAAAAGGGCTATTCTACGGACAGAAGAAACGTCCCCACTATTCATTATGAATTGCTGCCAGCGGACTTAATTTCATGGCACGTCTTGCCGGGAAAAATCCCGCGATCATACCTACCAGAATCGCAAACAAAAGCGCCATACCGGCAAGCCAGAACGGAATATAGGAAATGGTATCAACTCCCATTCCGGAATTGGCAACCAGATAATTGATCACCCCGGACATGCTGTAGCTTAGAATCAGTCCCACGACTCCGCCAAAGAAACCGATGCATCCTGCTTCCAGTAAAAACAATGCTCCGATATTTCTCATATCGCATCCCAGCACCTTCATAATACCGATTTCTTTTGTTCTTTCATAAATTGACATCATCATGGTATTGGTGATACCGATTGCCGCTACTAACAGGGAGACCGCTCCGATACCACCCAGAACAGCTTCGATCATATTCAGAGTCTGCTGTTCTGACTCAATCCACTCTGCATCATTATAGGCCTGATATCCCATATCCGTTATCATCTGGGTGACATCAGCCACGTTTTTCATATCATCTACGTTGATAATCAAACCGGAGTAATAAACCTCTTTATAAGGTTTCCCCTTGCTGTTTGTAGGCTGTCCCGGAATGGCTCTTCCTTTAAACTCTTTCTTTAAAATAGGAAGCAGCTCATTGATGTCACAATAAGCACTATAGCTGTGACTGTTATAGGTATTCTCATCTCCGGCGCCGATACCACATGTTGTAAATAAGTACTTTTTTGCCTTTTTTACAGCACCGCCCTCTTCATTTGAGGATCCGCTTTGGGACTGATAATACCGTTCCTGATCCAGAATATAGAAAATAGAATCGTTCATCAGATCCACATCCGGAAGCACACCGGTATCCCAATAATACTCATAGGTTTTTGCATTGTAAAAATTTGTAATAATCTGGTTACCAAAGAAAATCTGAAGTTCACCGGCACCTTCCTGAGGAAGTGTCCCCTGACCCACCTCGATATTCATACTGTCAAACGCCTGAACCGGCATACCACGCAATGTAAAATAGCCTTCATATACTCCGTATTTTGCCAGAACGTCAATATCCAGATAAGGATCAACAGTTTGAACATGGGGAATCATTTCCAGTTCCTGAACCAGATTATCATCCAGGAATTTTTTATCTTTTTCACTGCTTCCCTCTGCATTATAAGGTGGCGTCACCGTAATCGCCGTCAGGCTCGCATAATCCTGCAACGATTCCATTGTCGCTTTATTCAGTCCCAGACCCAGTGACACCATTACCACAATTGACGCAACACCGATGACAACGCCAAGGACGGTCAAAATGGTTCGTACCTTACGTTTAAACAGGTTTGCAGTGCTCATTCGCAGTAAATCAATGATCCTCATCAATAGCCTCCAGCTCTGCTTCTAAATCCAGTCTTTCTTTTTTCTTTTTATTCCGTTTCCGAATCAAAACAATTATAACGATGGCAGCAATGACTACGAGGATTACTATAAGAACAATGATTCTTACCGGTGAATTGGAAGTGTTTTCCATACCTGCCTCATCCAGATTTCCATCCTCCCACACGCCATCATCCATCATGCCTTCCTCACTAAACTCCATTACCATAAGAGTAAGCGGTTTTTCAATGGTGGTTACTACGCCGGATTCATTTTCAAAGGAAATCAGTGCAGTGATGGTTCCATCATCCATAGTTCCTGCCACACCGGTTACCATGGCATCCACGCTTCCTGTCGCACCGGAATTAATGGTGCCCAGGAACGTATCACCACCGGATATTGTATCGCCCTGGAATTTTACCCACACATTATACAAAGTAGTCTTACCGGTATTATATACGTCGAACATGATATTTGCCTGGTTTCCCACCTCGATGCTTTCCGGATTGATCTCTGCATCCCCGGTCTCACATCTTTGTGCCTGATAGATCGGTACTGAAACACTGGCTTTATCCGTCAGATCTACAATGTCTTTTGCATCGTATTTCATATTGACATCCAGTACATACGGTTTTTGTGCCAGATCGGACTTAGCTGACATTTCCATCACAATATCCTTCGTCTGTCCCGGAGCAATGCTGTCCATATATACGGAACTGGAACCGGAGGTGGGAAGGAATGCTGCAAAGGTATTTTCCTTATCTGTTCCCTCTTCCACTGCCTGCAGATCAAAAAGCACATTGCTTACTGCAGTAGAATCCGATGTATTTTTCATATGTATCTTCAGGGTAAAAGTATCCCCTGCATAGACCTGTGCCGGAACAGTCTCAAAACCGGTTACAATAATACGGGGTTTGGATACCTGGTCTTTGTCTGCCGATTCATCCAGATAACCACTGTCTTCTTTTCCGATGGTCTGTACAAAGGTAGTCAAAGTACAGCTTTCCACCACGTCATCTCTGGTATAAACGAAATCAAACTGAATCGGATAATATCCGGTCTTTACATCTTCCCGGACAACAAAATTAAAACCGATATCCTGACGGACAGCATGAATATCCTTATCCCTGTCATAGGCCGGGAAATTCCGAATAGTCTGGGTTGCTCCTGCCACATTTGGTACAAAAGGCCATTCCGATACCAGATTGGAAATTTTAGCTGTCACAACCACATCTTTTAAAGGTGATTTGCTATAGTTAACCACCGGAAGTGCAATAATGACGCTCTGTCCGTATTGTACTGTCTGTGTCTGATAATTATCAGCCAGCTTTAAAAACTCGCTGGTACTTGGCACAAAATCATCATCTTTGTCATCATCTTCGTCATCGTCCTTATCATTATCTGTAACAGTTGCTGCATATACCGGTTCTGCAGATGCTGCAAAACTGCCCAGAAACATAAGTCCGGATAATGACATAATTAAAATTTTTTTCAACCATTTCTTTTTCATATTGCCCTCCAATCAAGACTCCGGTGCGGCTGCTTTCGCTTTTTCCACATCTTCTTTTTCTGCATCTGCTTTCTCTGCATCTGCTCTTTCCGCATCCGACTTTTCTGTGATTGATATAATCTTTCCATCTTTAATTCGTATAATCCGGTCAGCGTATTCTGCCAGATGGTCATCATGGGTTACCATGACAAGAGTCTGGTCCTTTTCTTCTACAACCTTTCGCATTAGCTGCATCATCTCTTCAGATGTGACCGAATCCAGATTTCCCGTAGGCTCATCTGCAAAAATGATTTCCGGTTCCACCACCAGCGCCCTGGCCATTCCAACTCGTTGCTGCTGCCCACCGGACATCTGGGTCGGTTTATGCTTCATATGAGTAGACAAACCCACCAGTTCCAACTGCTTCACAGCCCGCTTATTTCTCGTTTTCCGGTCGATTCCCTGAAACGAAAGGGGCAGGGCAACATTTTCGATGGCGTTCAAGGTAGGCAGAAGGTTATAGGACTGAAAAATAAAACCGATGTGTTTCCGCCGGAATGCTACCAGCTGATTCTCGGATTTATTTTCCACATGCTCTCCGGCAATCACAATTTTACCTTTGGTAGGATGTTCCAGTCCGGCAAGCATGTTGAGCAGAGTGGATTTTCCGGAGCCGGAGGTACCTACAATGGCACAAAACTCTCCTTTGTAAATATTAAAATCCACTCCGTTTAATGCTCTTACCCGTTCTTCACCCAATCGATATATTTTATATAGATCTTTCACCTGAATAACAGGATTATTTTTATGTATCATGTTATCTTCTCTCTATCACGCCAACATCACGTTTTACAAATTCCGGAACACTGCCCGATTTAAAAAGCACATACATGTTGTACCAGTTATACTGGTTTGCCAGTTCATTTCCGGCTGAAGTTAATTCGATATCCATACCCGGAGCTACCGCTTCCTTATAGATATAGCTGTAATTAGCCATTTCCGTATTGCATACATTCTTCAGAATTTCCTGAATCTGCTGCGGTTCTTCATAAAAATGGTGTACCTCATCCGGGATGCCGGAACCATTTCCATCCTCATAGAACGTCATGTCTTCCCAGGCCACCGAATCTATGGACTCTTCATTGCAGGAGTAATTGGATACCGTAACACTTCCTACTGCTGCCGGATCCACCTTGAATTCCAGTGTCACATTACAGTCATTCAGGTCTGCAATAGTTCTTTCGTATGTGGTAAATACCGGATAATTCAGCATATGAACAGAATTGTCCTTCCGGTAACTGAGCTGGATAAGACCATAGGGTACATCCTTTTTGATATCGGAGAACGTCATATCTGTATAATCTGCGACATAGTCCTCCATCAGCCCGGAAACACGGTCATTAGGGATTTTGCTTCCGACTGTTCCATTATAATAGGTAGCCTCACATATGTCAAAAAGAGCTGATATATCATCCCGGAGTAAAATGTCGCTTCCTTCCTTAAATTCTCTCTGGGCAAACAGGGCGTTCATAATGTCTTCCTGCTCCTCATAATCTATGTAGAAAGCGCGGCAGACCTGCTTTCCGCTTTTCATCTGATAAAGGACTTCACACCACAGATCACTGGTATAATCCCCCATCTTTTCTCTTTCCTCTTCTTTTTCTTTGAATACATCTCTTCCCATGCCTTTTTCTGCCAGAGCGATTACAGCACTTGGATCATAGAGCTTCATATTTTTCATTTCGTATTCTGAAATGTAGTCATAGTTGAACTCTTCATCTACATAATCCCTTATATAAGCATTGTCGAAATTAATTCGGATGGATGCATATTCCACATCATCTGCCTTCGGCACGAAACGGTCGTAACCCATGAGATCCAGCCAGAAGATCATAAAGACTCCTACTGCCATCACACAGCAGACTGCAAAGGACTTCATTCCATGTAATAAGGCACGAATATCAAACTGATATATGATTTCCATCAGGAACTGTGAAATCACCAGCCCGGAAACCAGACCAATCAGGGCAAAAACAATATTATGGCCCGACAGTCCATAGAAACCGATTCCTCCGATCAGTCCGGCTAAAAAGCATATTGCAACCTTAATCGGCGCCTTGATAACCGGGAAGGCAACTGCCACCCCACTTGCTTCCATGGGACGTTTTTTATAACACACATATGCAATCATGCCTACGATAATTCCAAAAACAAGTAAATAAAGCATGGTCGGCAGCATAGGAAGCCAGACATTTTTTGCCACGGATCCTATTTCGAATCCTTTGATGCTCCAGATTTCCCTGGAATTACCTACCAGATCCACCCCTTTTGCCAGTGGCGTAAAATAGTAAGGTGCATTTGCTCTTCCAATATAAGAATAGGTCACAAAAAAGCTGGATTTATATTCGTCAATCACTAATCTGAGAATGGGTTCATATCCCAGAAATACACAGGTTGCAAGTCCTGCAATCACTCCATGTCCGCATAACATGACTGCAGCCAGAGTCACATGGTAGATCGCAAGGAAATAAACCAATTCTGCAATCAAGCCAATACAAAAATTCAGAAGCATGATTCCGGAGAAGCCTCCAATCACACGAATTACCAGTACACTCAAAAGTTTTGCAATAATATGGGGAACAAAATAAATCAGAATACCATTCACATAAATCGTCCGAAATCTTTTTACAGCAGAAATCGGCTGTGAGCCATACATATCGGCTTTCTTCCGGTTATACAGCCATAAAAATCCCTGCATGGCACTGATGATCGCGCCGGCAGTAAGACAGCATACCGAAGCAGCATCGAATCCGATATAACTGAAAGCATCCTTCTGAAGTGCCTGAAGCGTCATACTCAGGGACACCTGCGTGTTCATGATCATCGCAATCCTTACCGGATAAACAAAAAGCAGAAGCAGGCAAAATAATGCAAAGGGCCATACTCTTCTTTTGAAATTTTCTTTACTACTAGTCCAGAATGAGTTTTTTAATATCATATCCTGCAACCTCCGTTTCACTAATAAATATTTCTTCCAGAGAAAGTGGTAAAGCCTCAAAGAATACGGTACTGACTCTACCGAATTTTGCCTCTACCAGTTCTTTTGTTCCACGTATTGTTAAGGTGCATAAAGAGCCCCGGATATCTTCTTTCATGATCTCCAGATCACGCAGAATGATGTCTCTCTGCTCCGGCTCTGTAAATACACACTGTATTTTCTGGATGTTACATTTCATATCTTCCAGATCTTTGGAAAGAAGGACTCCGCCCTTATGTAAAAGACCTACATGGTCGCAAATGTCTTCCAATTCCCGCAGATTGTGGGACGCAATGATGGGAGTAAGTCCCCGTTCATCCATTTTCTTTGCCATAAGTGCTTTTACGCTCTGGCGCATCACCGGGTCCAGACCGTCAAAGGTCTCATCACAAAGTAAATACTTTGTTCCTGAGCAGATTCCCAAAAGAAGAGCCAACTGCTTTTTCATTCCTTTGGAAAATGTTCTGATCTTACGATTTTTGTCCAAACCGAATTTTTCCAGAAAGCTGTAAAACTCTTCCACGTTGAACTCCTCATAAACAGAGGAATAATAATGTTCCATTTCTATGCTGTTAGCCTGATTAAAAAAGTAAGGTTCATCCGGTATAAAGAAAAACTTCTTTTTTGCTTCCACATTATCAAACACCGGAAGTCCGTCAATGGTGATCACACCTTCATCCGGTTTGTATACGCCTGTTACCATTCTAAGCACCGTACTTTTTCCTGCTCCATTGGTTCCGATCAGGCCAAAAACATTTCCTTCTTTTATTGTCACACTGACATTATCTACTGCCTTTATCTCTTCAAAAGACTTCGATATTCCTTTTATCTCAATCATATCTCCACCCCTTCCAACAATTCCTTTCGACTGATTCCCAGTTCATCTGCTTCTTTCAGGACTTCTTCCACTTTACCTCGTAACTCTTCCTTTTTTACTTCCAATAAAGATTTATCATACCGTACAAAATTACCCCTGCCTTTGATGGTGTATATAAAACCCTGTCTTTCCAATTCCGTATAGGCTTTTTGTATCGTATTGGGATTAATGGACAATTCCATTGCTAAAGATCTGACAGACTGCAGCTGACTGTCTGGTTCCAACACTCCTTTGAGTATCAATGTCCGTATTTTTTCGACAATCTGCTCATATATAGGCCTGGTATCTTTGTAATCAATGATAATCATGTCTTCGGCTTCTCCTTTCGACAATATTGTGTACTGTGTGTGTTATGTGTATTATTTGTTCTAGTACACCGATACTGTAACACCGTTTTCGAATAAATGCAAGTAGATTTTTCCCATCAATATAAATAGCAGCCTGTGAGATACATCTTTTCTCACAGACTGCCCATAAATTGTTTTATACAAATGTGTTTTTTACGATTTGATACCACATTTCTGCGATGTCACAGCTTTGTTCTGCTTCCGCAGTACTATTCAGTTTTCACCATCTCATTCTGCTTCCGCAGTCTCTGTTTTCTGACTTACATAATAGTCATCAAACAGTTTATTCGCTGCATCGATGGTCTTCTGGCAGATTTCCGGAAGATTTCCACCCCAGGTCTTTTCTGCTTTCTTATATCCTTTTTCCATGGCAGACTGCAGTTCTTTCATTTTATCCACATCTCCACCGGACAGAGAAAGTGCAAACTGGTACAGTCTTTCGGACGTCTGTTTTACACCATAATAACCATCTTCTGAAATATCCTGCTGGGCCTGGGCTTTGGTTGCCGCATCTACTGTGAAATTGCCTTTAGACAGTATCTGCCAGATATTATTGGTAGTTCCATAGGAAACGGTCTGCTTGGAGAGCATCTGTTCTACCAGTGAAACCAGCTGACTCTGTCTGCTTTCCTGATCGGATTTCAGCTGTGCAACAAGTGCTTTTCTTTCACTGGCTGACATCTTATTTGTCTTTTCTGCGATTTCTTCTGCTCTGGATGTCTGTTTTACTTCCACTTTCCCATCGGTGCTTTCTTCTGCAGCCTTGGATGCAGACATCCCTTCTTTGGAAAACTCTACGGATACGCCCTTGTCATCTGCTGCTTTGGTATCGGACACTGTCTCCCGTTTTGCAACAGTACCGCTTTTACCGTATGTTGCCTGTGTACTTGCATAAGCGTTCGTATATGCATCTACTTTCATCTCTTTATCCTCCTTGAAAAGAAACTGATTTGTATCAGACACACATCCATGTGTGGTTATATACTATTTCGGCATCTTTTCTTAAATTGATAAGGGCTTCCCCCATATTTTTCCATTATTTATTCATCACATGCCTGCAGTATTTCGTAGCTCCACATTTCGGACAGGTCATTTTTCTTTTTGTCAGCGTATGTGGTGCCATAACATATGTTTTCATATCCGGCACAAACCGTTCCCCGCAGTCCGGACATTCGAAAGCTCCTGCTTCCCGGTCCAGGATACATGCAATGCCTATTCCAAGTGCCAGGATTCCGACTCCAACGACATATAACAAAATACGAATCCATTGAGACATCGGAATGTAGCTGGCCACTACCAATATAGAAATAGTGGCTACCAATGTAAGTAGCACTACCAATACTGAAATCATGATTTTCTTTTTACTTTCCTGCGCTTCTTTTACTAAATTCACCATATTTTCCTCCGCTTTCTTTTTATAATCCACTTCCTGCAACCGCTCACCACATAAAAGTTCATTTACTGTGATCTCCAGTTCGTTACAAAGTGGTAATAATAATGACACCTCCGGGAACCCATTTCCCCGTTCCCATTTGGAAACCGTTTTATCGCTGATGCCCAGAAGATCTGCCAGATCCCGTTGG
The DNA here is from genome assembly GCA_945949875.1 of uncultured bacterium. Lineage (GTDB taxonomy): Bacteria > Bacillota > Clostridia > Lachnospirales > Lachnospiraceae > 1XD8-76. The sequence goes on along the minus strand of CAMFGH010000008.1, from coordinate 10,221 downwards.
GTATATTTCTTACGTTTTCTTTCTTCAGCGATAAATTTTCCAATCTTCAATTGATCCATGCTGTTTCTCCTTTCTGATGTCATCGTAAAAAAAGAGGGGACATTTTTACACCCACGAATCGTAGAATATGGTGAATTTATGCGGAATCTACGGTCCGTAGAGTAATTATAATCCTATCGTATATTTTCTTTCAAAGTTCCCATCAAAATAGTAATCCAGGGAAAACTCATTTTCATCCTTTTCATTGCCTGCATTAAGTTCATTGCTTCCCATGTATTCATAAACAATAGACCATCTGGTGGTCCACTGTCCTTCCGGCTTTCTGACGGAAAGCAGTGCCTTCTGTACCTGATCCTTATCCATGATACCTTCGGTTTCCTGCAAAACCTGCTGTAAGATCAGATACCTTTCCTGAGCGTTTTCACCACCGGCAGAGATATCACCTTTTGCCAAATTAAAGTTTGTCACACATGGCGTTTCCACTACAATGATTTCTCCCTCTACAAATTCCACACTGACCGATCTTCCTGTAGCATCTGCCATGGACAAATGATGGGATATCCCGCCGGAAGCAAACACATCATACTGCTTAAGAAGTGCAACCGCTTCTTCCACATTCGCCGCACGATTAAGCAGCAGACGAATGGCCATGGTTACAGTGATATCCGGCTTCTTTGTATCTACTGTGACCATGCCACCTTCATTCACTTCCAGATCGGCTACGCACAGTCCTTTTTCATTAATGCCATCCATGGGCACATAATAAGAAGCCACCGCCAGGAATTTGTTTCCCATGGAATCCAGATTCGGATTTTCATCACTTGTAATGTTTCCAAATTCGCAGGTAGCAATGGAACGGTACCCTTCCTCCGGAATACTTTTCACCACAATGGGTGTACTTTTATCCCAGTCAAAATTCCTTCCCCAGAGGAGACGCCCATCACTGGTCCTGGCAGTTATGGTGCTGCATCCGATTTCTGTCCGGTACTCTCCCTCCGGCTTGTAGAATCCATGAGAAATATATCCCGCCAGAACCTTAGCCAGCTCATCGTCTGATTTTATTTCCTTTTGCAATATTTCATCCATGTGATAATCGGTATGGAATGTCATTTCGTAAAAAGGATTGTCCTTCTCTTTCTGAATGGAACCGATGATCTGCATCTCTTCCCGGAATAAACGGTATGTCCCAAAGAGAAAAATCACGAGAAGAATTCCTATCCCGGCCAAAATCCATTTCCCAATTTTTCTTTTTCCTGTTTTCGCTTTTTTCATTTTGCTCACTCTTGCTTTCGCTTTTTCATGTTATCCACTCTTGTTTTCGCTGTTTCATGTTACCCACTCTTGTTTTCGCTGTTTCATTTTGAAGCATTTATCATGAACCACATCGATAATTGAATTACCAAGGATTCCCGTTTACTTTCCTAGAAAAGCAGGTTCACGTTTCCATACATCACAAGGCGCAGAATCCCGATAATCACCAGATGCAGTGGATAATAGATATAGAAAAACCATTTCATCCATCCTGCTTTTCCCTTTTCCCCGTTATATAATTTCAAAACCGGATACACCAGAAGTACACCTATCAAAATCAGTGCATATACCTTGCTCACAAAGAAGAATGCAATCACACCATACATAGTCACCCACTGGATGATCTCCAGCATCTGACCTTTTAAGTCACCACGCTTTTTATACATTTCCAGGATTGCCATAACAGCGATACAGCTCCAGTCTGCACAGAATGCACTCCAGATCAGCACAAAGATCAAAATCTTTTTCAACCAGTCTTTCATAGGAAGTTTGGTATCCTGCATCCACATGACCAGAACTGCAATGAAAAGCGGATACATAACGCTGGTCTGATTGAAAATCCCCGTCTGAAAAGGAATCGGTGACATGCCGAAAGCAAAGCAGTATGCAAAGTGGGATATCACAGCAAATACCAGCAGACGCAGCATGTATTTCTTTACATTTCGGGTGTAATAATATCCTTCACAGACAAAAAACCACATGATCGGTGCAGTCACCCTTCCAAACAAATGCATGACCACCGGTACCGGCTCTGCAGGAAAAGACGGGTAAAACAGGTCTGTCACATGATCCGCCGTCATGGCAAGTATGGCTATTAATTTTAAATGATTGGCATTCAGTTGTATTTTTGTTTTCATTTTTGCATGATACAAATTTTTACTTTATGTAAAATTTTTCCTTTCCAAAAATGTTCTCTCCAATGAGTCATTTCGGTAACTGTTTTCTGTATTTCTTCACATATTTCTGATGTAAAAGAATCATGACCGGCAACGGTATCACGACACCCCCTATAAAGAAAAATGCGCAAATCATACTATCTCTTAGCAGAAAGCCAAGCAAACATCCCAGGAAAATAGATAAGCCAAATCCCATCCAAAGCATTCCATGCTTATGATTCCACTCTGTTACATCAGTCAGTTCATCCGGGCGTGGTGGCTTTTCGCCGGAATAAAATCCCACCGGATCTTTTTTTCTATATTGCACGATTCCAATAGACAGCATAACACAGCCAACCAGAATCACTATCACACAGCCAAATAAATCTTCCATATGTATCGATCCTTCTCTCTTTTTTATTTGTATAATCCTATCACCTATCTGTATGATTCAAGCATCTATCTGCATGATTCAATCACCTATCTGTATGATTCAATTATCCATTTCATCTCATCATCCTTACGATTCTATCAGGCGCTCCATCTCAAAACATTCCAGCTCACCCAGTTTTGTTTTATAGGTAATCACTTCCCCGGTTGTCTGAAAACCAACCGCCTGATAACAGTATTTTGCGCTGTCATTCTTTGCAAAAACACCCAGGGTGATTTTTGTAGCATTCAATACATCCTTTGCATAGTCAACTGCAAGTCTTATCATCTCTTTTCCTTTTCCCTGACCTGCCAAAGTCGGATTTATAATCACAAAACAAAACCGGACAATACTTTTATCTTCTTCCTTGGGAAAACGGATGAAGAAATGACCGCATAAACGCCCCTCTTCATCCACCATGCTAAGTGGCACTATTTTTGTCGTTTTTCCATAGGACACATAATAATCATCCAGGTCATTTGCAGAAAGAGGAAATTTCCCAATACAGTCCGCCGACCAGTCATATAACATTTTTTCATCTTTTATCCAGCCGGCGATGATGGCTGAATCTTCTTTTGCATAATCTCTGAGTCTCATATATTATCCTACTCTCTTTTATTATCTTTTCATCCCCTTCGATATTCCATCGGAGTGAAACATATTCCATTTACCACCTGCTCCTTATCGGTGTCTACAAATCCCAGCCTGTGATAGACATGTAAAAGAAAAACCGCAACACAGTATCCAGTTCTATGTTGCGGAAGTCAAATACAAGCTCTCTCTTTCAGGTTTTCTGTTCATATCATTGTAAAAGAAAACCCCAGGCATTACTTCTTTTCTCCAATCACAGTAATACCAATACAAGTAAGTCCAACACCCAGCATGGTAATACCGGTGTTGGCATCTAAACTGCCCATTGCGCTGAGTACAACTACTGCCACACCCATCTTTTCAGCAAGTTCACGCTGTGTCATTCCATTTTCTTTTCTCAGTGTTGCAATCATAGTTCCTAATGTCTGTCTTTTCATGGCTTCTTGCCCTCCCTTATTCGATGATTGCATGGTATAACACATCTCCTCTCTACTCAACCGACCCGCAGTTTACCTCTCTCTACCCATAGTTTACTCGCAAAAAGACTATATTTCTACACCTTTTTCTTTTTCGGTTTTGGAAGCGGCAGTTCATCGTACATTGCCTCAAACAATCCCTTCAAAAAATCACTGTTATCCACATCCTCCACCAGGACCATATCCTTTGCGCCCTCGTATGGCGGTTCCATGGGTGCATCCGGCAGCAATCGTTTCACACTCTCCAAAGGTTTTATCAGGAGCCGGTCATCACAAATATATGCAGCCAGTTTCCCCTGATAATAAATCATGTATTCTCCCATCATCATTCGATAGGTGATATCCGGAAGTCCTGAAAGCTGTTCCAAAATAAATTGTAGATAATCTTTGCTTGAAGCCATGTTTTTCTCCATTTTCATTTCTATCTGTATAACTATATCATTTCCATCTGTATAGCTACATCATTTCTATCTGTACAACTACACGATTTCCCGACCTGTCCAGATATAATATCCTTCCTGAATTGCTGCAAACGTTGCCACAAAACAGACAACCACAGCGCTGTATTTCAGTTCGATAAATAAAACAGTCAATGGAAGCAAAAAAGAAGGAACCCTGTACTTTTATTCAGGATGGTGTGTTCGACCATGAATCTTTTTTCGCGCACAAATCCGGAAATAACATTCGCGATTTTAACCAGTGCAATTCCCAATATCAATCCCCATAGCCAACATGATATAGCCAAAACCGGCAATATTTTTAACAAAGCTGCTGCCACAAATATAAAATCGGCAGTCGAATCTAATTTTGCTCCAAATTCACTGGCTGTATTTGTTTTCCTTGCGATGGTTCCGTCCACCATATCTGTCAAACCGCAGATCAGATATAAGATAAAAAATCCCGACGAAAAGGCAGGAAAAAATAACATCCCTATACTGCATAAGATGCGACACCCTGTTACAATGTTTGCCATGTTTTCTTCTCCTCAGTTCTTTCATTCACCTGCAAAATTGGCAAGCCCACACAATTCCGTCACCCCGACGTCATGGACCGGATTCTTATATTTCGATGCTTTTGCACCAAATTCTGTATAGACATCCATCAAAATATGTAGATTGGCATACTTTTTTTCTAATGCCACAAACAATTGATTCACTTCATCATTTCTCAGATACATACTGATTCCTTCCAGTATAACAATTGCTGTATCGTTATCAGGAAGACCTGCCACCTGCTCGGCATCAGATGCATCAAATTCATCTTCAGCATCTGAAGTAATAACAACCTTATATTCCATACTTTGCCCTCATATCTGATATCACATCATCTGCGTCTCGGTATTTACCTTGTTTTGCATGATTCCTGGATGATTCTAATTTCTGTAACATCACATCTTCCGATATTTCTACATATGGATTTTTCATCACTTTCTTTATTTCAAAAGGGAACCCATTATTTGCAACGGCCTGAGTCAAAAAAATTCTTATCGCAGTAGTAGTATCCGTCCCAAGATCCTTAAAAAGATTGTCTGATTTTATTTTTAATTCATCATCTACACGTATTTGTATTGTACTTGCCATATATACATCCTCCTAAAATATTTTATAGATATATTATACTGTCATTTCATTACATTTGCAATGAATTAGTAATGTATCTTCATTTAATCATCAATCAGTATTATTGCCATTTACATGCATAACTATTATGCAAAAAACAAAAAGTTTTACAGAAGGGAACATCTTTTCACCGCTGATTCGATTTGCTTTTCCTGTACTGTTTGCCCTGTTTTTGCAGACCATGTATGGCGCAGCAGACCTGCTGATAGTCGGACAGTTCGGGGGAAATCTTGCAGATGTATATGTATCGGCAGCGGCATCTGGCTGTTCGGCATGATATCTATATTTATTACCGTAATAATGGTATGCACTGCACCACAATTTGCAACACTGATGCATGCTCCATCAGAAGCTCTGGAACAGACTATTTCCTATATTACTATCTGCTCAGGCGGTGCAATTTTTATCACCTAACCCCGATACAATCATCCTCAACCTTTGTAATATATACCGCCCCCAGCGTCCCTCTAAGTATTCTTCTCACTTCAAGTTCATTATCCGGACTCAAGTGGCTTTCTACCACAAAAATATTATGATCAGCATCCAGGAAAAGCTGTCCCAGCGATGCGTTATAATATCTTTTGTTTTTTGCTATTTTCATATTCCTTATATCTGCAAAATTCAATTCGTACTCACACCAGCTTCCCAGGAAGTATTTCTTGGCATATGCCACCTGATCATCATCCGGCAGATATACGAAATCCGTCACGCTTTTATCGATAACCTCACTCTCTCCTGTTTGAATATCATATTTCTCTAACCATCCAATAAACAGGTCACCCATTTCATGAAGCAGTAACAATGTATGTTCATCTGCCCACTCAAATCTCTGTATATGATTGCCTTCCAGTAAAGCTTCCACTTCTTCCGTAACCGGGCTATAACGATATATGACATCATCATATACGAATGTCAAATCATCTCCACTCATCATCCTGAAATTACGAAACAAAGAGGCATCTATCTGTTCGTCCAGTTTCTCCTGAAACAGAGAAACTGGAAGCAAAACTTCCCACTCTCCCTTTTCCATAATGTATCGGCCGATAAACATCTCATTTCCGTCATCCACTAATGCAAAAATAGTGTTTTCTGCCCATGTTGGTGCCATCACATGTTCTACAAGGGAACTTTTCTCTCCAGAAAAAAATACAGTTTTCTCCTTTTTATCATACCAAACAAATTTTCCATACCATTATTCAACTATTTCGTGTCCGGCACCCTTTAACACTTCCAAAGCCTTCCGGTAACTCTCTTTTTTGGTAAGAATATAATCTGTGTTATAGGTCGATATTGCAAAAATTCCAATTCCATTTTTTGCCAGAAGTCCGGAAATCTTGGACAAAATTCCAATCAACGAAAAATCCAGTACACCCTGTATACGAAATGCTTTCCATCCGTCATCTCTTTCTATTACATTAGATGGAACGTCTCCTGTCATGCAAACCAACGATTTTTCTTCATCGGTACTTCCGGTAAAGCAGTATTCTGCATCAAAATTTACAAGTGAATAGTCCACTACTTTGCAGACTGAAAAATCATGATTGATCTTCTTTATTTCCATATCGTTTCTTCCCCCATTTCTCTACCTTCTTCATATGTTCATCACCAAGTGAGCTCTTTTTTCATATCCCAGTTTTCTGTCTTGGAAAGCTTAACCGGTTCCCAGCCATAATCCTGATATGCAGTAATATCCAGCCCATTGTCCTTCACATAATTTGATATGTACCAGAGTCTTCTTGTTTTCAGTGGTTCTTTTCTGGCGTCTGTTGCAGAAAAGTACTGCTCTTTCAGCGCTTTATTTCCGGCACATATTCTTTCAATATCTTCTGCATAATCTGATCCGTCTCCAACACGGTCAAATTCATCTACGATATAATGGTCTCCGTCTTTTTTCAGATAAATTACCCCGGGAGTTTCTCCTCCACTTTCACAAAATAGAGTAGTTCCCTGCCTGCTATATGTAAACATCCAGAAATTTCCATACACCTTTATGCGGTCATCTGTATCCACTTCCGATTGAAAAATGCAAAACGCAGGAATGGAAACCTCTCCATAGGATCTATCACCGGCATTTTCCTTTAGAAAGTAGTCAATGATTGCTGCTTCCTGCATATCATCTCCGTGATATTCATAAGCCGGCAGTTCTTCTCCTGTACTTTGTTCTTTTTCCTCTATAGCAGATATTATTTTAATGCTTGTCACACCACCAAGCTCAGAGGGATAAGATTCCATAATCTCCCCATTATAGGTGATCTCAACCGTATCACCTACCTTCGGTTCCGCTGAAGCGGGCATACTTTTCATGGAAACGCTAATACAGTCCGTCGAACTTAATTCCCAGGAACCTTCTACTGGTTTTACCAGCATAGTATCACCGCTAATCTCCGTTATAGTTGCTGATAAAACCGTAATTATTGTCTCCTCCTCTTGTAAATCGACATCGGTTTTCGTTATCTCATTTTTGTTCTCCCCGCATCCAATCAGCGAAAGAATTGCTATAACCATCAATATCCATGCAATGTTTTTCTTCATCAATCCTACCTTCTCTCTTGGAACTCAAATACATCCCCCGCATGCACAAGATTACCGTCTGACTCTGTAGCTTCAAATATGGAATTTTCTCTTATTCAAAGTATAACACATCACATACCATTCCGCAGACATATAATAGACTATACCTTATAAAATATTTGCCGAATCTGCGATAAACGCGAGGAATTATCTTTTTAATTTCTTTCCATACATTGCAAAAAAAAACAAGATATGATACCATTTCCCATTAAGGTGGTGAATTTGTTGCAAAGTAAAAGAAGTAAAATATATTGTTTTATTTTAATGATATGTTTTATGACATCCTGTATCTGTTTTGACGCGGTCAAGGCAGACGACTCGATGTATCTTTTTGATGCAGCAAACGAATCAGGCCAGGTTCTTACAGCAGGCGAGCATATCTCAAACGAGGATGTATGCACATCTGAAATGCTTGGGAATACCCATACCCGCTTACTCAGTCATCAGACTGCTGCACGTAATCATAATGAAACTCAGAGAAAATCCGAAACACTGATTTTCCTGCTGGGTGATTTAGCATCTTTGCAGTCTCCATTTAAGTTCTTTACTTCTGCAAGTACAAATATCCATACCACCGGTACGGATATTGCAGAAATCTTACACTTTATTCACGCTAAGGATGGAAAAAAGAGAATCTGATTTTACTGATTATATTGGATCAGCCTGTGGAAGCATGGGTTTATTTGTGTACGAAAAATTAAGTGAAATCGGAGGAACATACTATGAATTTTTTTACATATCTTATTGTAATCGTGGGGGTGATCATCGGTGGCGGCTCCACTCTTGCCATTGTTTTTGCCATGTTCGGAACCCTGGGATACAAGATCTACCGAAAACTCAAATATGGTATTTCTTTATATGATTAGAATACTTTATATTAAAAACATTGGATATTGATTCATTCAAAAAAGGAGAAATATCTAAGTAATTGAATATGTTGTAATAAGTGATTAAATGTGTTTAAATGTACTCAAAGGAGTAAAGAAAATGAACACATCAAATATCACAAATTACAAGCCAAAAGATTTTGCTGAACTGTTAGGCGTGTCTGTTAAGACTTTACAGCGTTGGGACAGGGAGGGAATTTTAAAGGCAAACCGAACTCCAACTGATAGGCGTTATTATACTTATGACCAATATCTTCAATTTAAAGGTCTAAATACTATTGATGACCAGCGTCAAGTTGTCATTTATGCCAGAGTCTCTACAAGAAACCAAAAAGATGATTTGCAGAATCAGGTCACATTTTTACGGCAGTTTTGTAATGCTAAAGGAATTATTGTTGACCAATGTATTGAAGATTATGGAAGTGGTCTTAATTACAATCGTAAAAAATGGAACGAATTGTTAGATGAAGTAATGGAGCAGAAAATCAAAACTATCATAGTTACACATAAGGATAGATTTATCCGATTTGGCTATGACTGGTTTGAAAAATTCTGTATGAAGTTCCATACAACCATAGTGGTAGTGAACAATGAAGAACTGTCACCGCAGGAAGAACTTGTACAGGATATTGTTTCTATCCTTCACGTTTTTTCCTGTAGGTTGTATGGACTTCGTAAGTATAAAAAACAAATAGAGGGGGATGAGGAGATTGCTAAAGAGCTTCAAGACGGAAATCAATCCGTCAGAGGAACAGAAAGTCAAAATTCATAAAACAATAGGCACCTGTAGATATGTTTACAATTTCTATCTTTCTCATAATAAAGAGATTTATGCCAAAGGCGGAAAGTTTATGAGTAGTGCTAGTTTTAGAAAATGGCTCAACAATGAGTATCTTCCCAATAATCCGGAATATTCCTGGATTAAGGAAGCATATTCAAAAGCTGTTACACAATCAGTAAATGAAGGACAAACGGCTTTTAAGAGATTTTTTGAACACAAAAGTGCTTTTCCTAATTTCAAAAAGAAAGGAAAGTCTGATGTGAAGATGTATTTCGTAAAGAATAATCCAAAAGATTGCCGTTGTGAAAGACATAGGATCAATATTCCATCATTAGGGTGGGTTCGTATCAAGGAAAAAGGATATATTCCTACTACGAAAGATGGGTATGTCATTAGAAGTGGTTCAGTATCCATGAAGGCTGACAGATTTTATGTATCGGTTCTTGTGGAGATTCCTGATGCCGGGATTGCAAATAATTCTAACGAGGGAATCGGCATTGACCTTGGTTTAAAGGATTTCGCCATTGTTTCCAATGGTAAAACCTATAAGAACATAAATAAATCGGCAAGATTAAAGAAACTGGAAAAGCAACTTATTCGGGAGCAGAGGAGTCTCTCCCGGAAGTATGAAAATTTAAAGAAAGGAGAAGTCACTCAAAGAGCAAATATACAAAAACAAA
>CAMFGH010000007.1 GCA_945949875.1 uncultured bacterium | reverse complement strand
CAATTATCTCAACCGAGAGGTGTTTACTCAAGATGCGAGTTATTTACCTGATACCGATTTACGCCCTGTATTTGAAAATGAACGATAAAAAAACAGCAGATTTCTCTGCTGTTTTTGGTTGTTGAATTGCTTATGAATTTTATTCCCAAACAAACTTTGGTCTATGATAACCACTTGCGTCTTCGTATTCTGTTGAGACAACAATAACAGGAATATTTCCTTTTTCAGTAAAAAAAGATATTTCATATGAACCTCTATCAGGATATCTTGACGACAACATTTCCCTTGTTGAATGTGTAAAATCATAACAACAATTTAGTCTTGCTTCAGATTCTGAATTGCAAATATAGAAGAAATATTCACCCATATCGATCCACTGATTTTTTGGATAGCTATCTGCCCAATTAGAAGCTACGCTTCCTGAATTAGCGCTTCCAGACCCACTATTATTACTTGCAGGTGGCGCTACTTCAACTTTTTCATCGCCAACATACTTATTGCTTACATATGCAACATTTCCATTGTAATCAAAACGATACCAACCAGTTTCAATGCATTGCCCAGAGATTTTTATTTCATCATTTGTAGATAATGAACCGAGTTTGTTTCCTCTTGTATCTGGCAAATCACGAACATTAACTGTCTGTTGTACGTACATTGTAGCGGACATATCAGTATATGTATATATTGCCTGCGGTTCTGGTGTTGGTTCTTCCATAGGTTCTGGCTCTACTTTTTCCGCCGGTTCTGTTGCTTCTGATTCGGTCTCGGCTGTCGTTTCTTCGCTTGGTTCTTCTTTTACTTCTGGTGTTGGCTCTGCTGTTTTCTCTGGTGTTACAGTTGTTTCTTCTGTCTGCTCTACTGTGCTTTCTTGTGTAGTTGCGGTTGTTTCAACTGCTTCGGCTGGTTCAGTGGTTGTATTTTTTGCACCGCAGCCAGACAAAACAGAAATTGCTAATAAAAGGGTGGTCATAAGTGTAGTGATTCTCTTTTTCATATGTATGTAGACTCCTATTTGTTAATTAGATATATTTTACGATTTGTGAAATATAAAATCAACATACATAAAGCGTATGTATATTAGTAGATACTTGAAAATAAATGATAAAAACAGCAGATTACTCTGCTATTTTTATCCTTGCGAAAAATATGATATCTTGAAACTATTTAACAGAATTGAATATTGCATCAGCTGGATCTCCTAGCCATTTTCCATCAATTCTCGTATAGGTTGGGAAAAATATTCCCGGAGAGCCATTTGCATTTGGATAGCTTACCCATTCACCATTTATGAATCCACCATCATTAAACCAGTAGTATCCACCACCACCTGTATACATTAACTCAACACCGAGATTTTCTGATACTATTGCATCACACTGTCTGCGTAATTCATCAGAATTGACATTAGGCCCCATTACAAAATATACATTAGTACCACCTTTATTTATGATTTGTCCAGGTACATATGAATCCTCATTTTCTATTTTGTTTTTTGATGATTTGGATGATGAAGCTTGAACTTCTACTTTATTTTCGCCAACATACTTATTGCTGACATACGCGACATTTCCATTATATTCAAACCGATACCAACCTGTTTCGTTACACTGACCAGAGATTGCTATTTCATCGTTGGTAGAAAGGCTACCGACCTTGTTCCCATTGGTATCTGGCAAGTCACGAACATTAACCGTCTGCTGAGCGTACATAGTAGCAGACATATCAGTATATGTATATATTGCCTGCGGTTCTGGTGTGGGTTCTTCCATAGATCCTGGCTCTACTGTTTCCGTTGGTTCTGTTGTTTCCGGTTTGGTCTCGGCTGTCCTTTCTTCGCTTGATTCTTCTTTTACTTCTGGTGTAGGCTCTGATGTTTCCTCTGGTGTTGCAGTTGCTTCTTCTTTCTGCGCTGTTGCGCTTTCTTGCGTTGTCTCTGCTGTTTCAACTGCTTCGGCTGGTTCTGTGGTTGTACTTTCTGCACCACAACCGACACAAACAAAAACAAGCATTACACTGAGTAAAAGTCCTATAAGTCGTTTCTTCATTGCATTTATCTCCTGTTATTCGCATTTCTCTGCTGTTTTAAGAAAAATACTGCCGAAGCAGTGCTTTTTGGTTGTTGAATAGTTTACGAACTTATTCCCAGATAAACTTAGGGCGAAACCAAGATGGGTCACGCCAATCACAATTAGCTTCTGTTGATACAACACAAACTGGGACGTTGCCTTTTTCAGTAGTAAATGCCATTATATACATTCGTCTATCAGGATACCTTACCTCTAAATCAGGATGATATATATGACAATCTTCACCTTTTGTATGAGTAATCATATAATCGCCATATACTTGATTTGCTTCAGGCTGCGAGTTGGCAATATAAAAGAAATATTCGCCCATATCAATCCACTGATTTTTCGGATAACTATCTGCCCAATTAGAAGCTACGCTTCCAGTACCAGCGATGCTTCCACCATCGTTACTTGGTGCTTCAGAAGCCACAGGCTTTTCAACTTTGGAATCAGACAAATACTTATCACTTACATATGCTTCACTTCCATCAGTCCAAATAAACTTATACCAGCCAGTTTCATTGCACCTTGAAATAACTTGAACTTCTTGTTCGGCAGATAAAGAGCCTATTTTTTCTCCGTCTGTACTTGGCTGATTTCTAACATTAACGATTTGTGTTGTGTACATTGTAGCGGACATATCAGTATATGTATATTGTGGAACTGCTTTGGATGTCGGGACTTCTGTCTGCTCTGGTTCTGCTGTTTCCGCTGGCTCTGTAGTTTCTGGTTCAGTAGTCGCTTCTTCAACCGCTTCAACATTTGCTTCTGGTGTTGGCTCTGCTGTTTCCTCTGGTGTTACCGTTGCTTCTTTTGTCTGCTTTGTTGAGTCTTCCAATGTTGTAGTTACGGTAGCTGTTTCGGTTGTGACTTGTGTTACCTCTTGCTTATTTTCACAACCTACTAATAGGGCAGTTGATAAAGTTATCGTTGCTAAAATGGTTAGTAATCTTTTACGCATAGTACCCTCCTGCTGTTTTGCTTTTCGATTGTCAATATTAATGGGTATATTGTCTTAAAAAATTCCTTAATGCTTTACTATCTGGATTGGAATATGCAAAAAAGATTCTGGCGTCATCAGTTTTGGCTTGGCCAGAAAAATCAACATATGGATATTTACCTTCCCAATCAGACCAGTTATGTTGCATTGTCCAATCGTTTCCGTATTCGATAATAAACACAAATTCTCCCATATCGTACCAAGTGCCAGCTGAATATAAGGTCTTCCAATCGCCTGAATTACTTGCAAGTGTGTTTGATGCTTGTGATTGTTCGCTACCATTATCAGCAGGTTCTTGTTGCACTTCTACTCTATTTTCGCCAACATACTTATTGCTTACAAACGCTACATTTCCGTTGTATTCAAACCGATACCAACTAGTTTCATTACATTGCCCAGAAATTGTTATTTCATCGTTGGTGGAAAGACTACCGACCTTGTTCCCCTGGGTATCTGGTAAATCACGAATATTAACTGTCTGTTGTACGTACATTTTAGCTGACATATCGGTATATGTATATATTGCTTGTGTTTCTGGTGTTGGTTCTTCTGTAGGTTCGGGTTCTACTGTTTCCGTTGGTTCTGTTATTTCTGGTTCGGCAGTCTCTTCTTCAACCGCTTCCATATTTACTTCTGATTTCTGTTCCGCGATTTCCGTTGGAGTTGTAGTTTCTTCTTCCATTTGTTCTGGTGCGCTTTCTTCAGTTGTGACTTGTGGTGTTTCTGCTTGTTTGTTTCCACAACCAACCAAAAGAGCTGTTGACAAAGTCATCGTTGCAAAAATGATTAGTAATCCTTTATGCATGGTATTCTCCTACTGTTTAGAGTATTTGGTCGTTTATTAGTTCAATTAGGGACATTGAAAAATTTCGGTTGCTCCCGCCGGGCCAGCACCAGGTGGACTAATGAATGCACAAGGACGTTGTCTATATACGGTTTGTCCATTGTATGTGTAATTGGTTTTAACAGGACCTAGTCCCCCACCTTTTCCACAATCGCCACCGTTTTGATATAATGAATGTCCATGTCTGTTTGCAATAATTTCAGCACATTGGTCATAAATTGTCCAATTCATGTCATTTTCCGTACAATAATAGTAAACGCTGTCGCCACCGTCATCAATTACTTGATACATTGGGTAAGGGCATTCGCTAGGAGCACTTTCTTGCCCACTACTACTATTATCAGCAGGTGCTTGCTGTGTTTCAACTTTATTCTCGCTTACATGCTTGTTACTTACAAATGCCACACTTCCATTATACTCAAACCGATACCAACCAGTTTCAATGCATTGCCCAGAGATTTTAATTTCATCATTTGTAGATAATGAACCGAGTTTGTTTCCTCTTGTATCTGGCAAATCACGAACATTAACTGTCTGTTGTACGTACATTGTAGCGGACATATCAGTATATGTATATATTGCCTGCGGTTCTGGTGTTGGTTCTTCCATAGGTTCTGGCTCTACTTTTTCCGCCGGTTCTGTTGCTTCTGATTCGGTCTCGGCTGTCGTTTCTTCGCTTGGTTCTTCTTTTACATCTGGTGTTGGTTCTGCTGTTTTTTCTGGTGTTGCAGTTGCTTCTTCTATCTGCTCTGTTGTGCTTTCCTCTATAGTAGTTGCGGTGGCTGTTTCGGTTGGCTCTGTAGTTTTACTTTCTGCACCACAACCGACACAACCAAAAACAAGCATTACACCGAGTAAAAGTCCTATAATTCGTTTTTTCATTGTGTTTATCTCCTGTTATTCACATTTTTCTGCAATTTTTTAAAGTTACTTATGAATGATTTGGGAAATAATTAGAAATAATGTTTATCTCCATTACCAATTATATTCAATTATTCCTATTGTCTGACGATATACGTTTCCTTCGGCATAAGTTCCCATAAAAGTCCATTCTGTCTGCTCACTCCAATAACCTTGAGAACATCTGGATTCAATAGTTCTGAACATCCAAGCTTGTGTAGCCCTGTGTTCACCTTCCCAATTCGGATCAGGTTGCGTTACATACCAAGTGATAGAATCACCATTGTCTACGGGCTGCCATAACGTATAAGGACAACTATTACTTGCTGCACTGCTTGAACCACTATTATCGGTAGACGCTTGCTGTTGCATCTCTACTTTATTTTTGTCAATATATTTATCACTGACATATGCGACACCGCCATTATACTCAAACCGATACCAGCCTGTTTCGTTACACTGACCAGAGATTGCTATTTCATCGTTGGTAGAAAGGCTGCCGACTTTGTTCCCCTTAGTATCTGGCAAATCACGAACATTTACTGTCTGCTTTGCGTACATTGTACCAGATATGTCCGTATATGTGTATTCTGCTTGAGGTTCTGATGTTGATGTTTCCGCCTTCTCCAGTTCCGTTGTTTCCACTTGTTCAGTAGCTTCTGTTGTAACTTCTTCACTTGGTTCGGTACTGGTTTCCGTTTTCTGTACTGTATTTTCCTCTGATGTTACCTCTTCCGCTGAATCTGATGTTTTTTCTTCTGTTTTTACTTCGGTTGTTATTTCAGTCTTTTCTGTGGCCGTATTTTCTGCGCCACAACCGACACAAACAGAAATTGCTAGTAAAAGGGTAGTCATGGGTATAATTATTCTCATTTTCATATGTGGATTCCTATCTTGTTTATTGATATATTTTATCACTGCTCTAACAGTCTTCTATAGCAAGTATATGTCTTTTCATCGAAGCACGAAAAGATCACTTGAATGTCGTAATCTGAATGTTCCTCCAACCACTTTCTCACTGCCGTTATTGCGATCTTGGTTGCAGCCTGCAACGGATATCCATATGCCCCGGTTGATATGGCTGGGAATGCTATACTGTGAAGATTGTTCTCCTTTGCAAGCTCCAAAGAATTCCAGTAACAGTTATGAAGGTCCGTGGCATCCTTATCACTTCCACTGTATATCGGTCCAACCGTATGTATCACATAATTTGCGGAAAGATTGTATCCCTTTGTTATTTTTGCTTCCCCGGTTTGGCAGCCATGGAGTGTTCTGCATTCTGCCAAAAGCTCCGGCCCTGCGGCTCTATGAATCGCTCCATCCACTCCGCCTCCACCTAACAAGATCTTGTTAGCTGCATTTACAATTGCGTCAACAAACAGCTCCGTTATATCTCCTTTTTCAGCAAAAATGAGTTGCTCCACAATATCTCCCTTTTCATCAATCTCTTTAAGCCTGGTAAGCCACTTTTCTATATCTCCATCCTCTAAAAATTCCTTAAACGTACCTTCAAAAATTCTTTCTGCTCGTACTGCACCCATAAGCAATGCAATCACAGTTCTTCCGGACAGCTTTGACACATCAGCCATTTTCATTGATTCAGAATCCCAATTAATACCGTGACTTTTTAGAATTTCACCATATCTATTCCATCCATATCCAGGATTCGTTTCCGTAAAGGTAAACAATTCATGCTCAAATCTTTTTACAAACTCTGAATTATCTTCAAGTATTGAAGTAAGCTTCTCATACATAATATTACCGCCTTTCTATACTCAATGAACCAGCTTTTTGCCTTTCTCTATTGGAAAAAGTGCATCTTCTGCAGGAAATCATTTAATGCCTGATTAATTCCACTCTTTTCTCGTCTGCTTATTTTTGTCGCCTCCGATTTAGAAATTACTTCTTTTTCAGTTGATATGTTTGCAACAATAAATCCTTTACCGTATCCATATCGGTATCTTCATAGAACTTAAATGCATATTGCGCTGCCGTCCACTTCCGGTTCGATATGTCATAAATCAAGCCATTTTCATCATTAAGTGTTCCAAGCTTAGCTCCTAGCACAACTTCAATCCAACCGTCTTTAGGCCATAGCGCAACTACATTGGTTTTCCCCATCTTGTAAGACAGATAATTAAGTCTTGGAGATTCCACTAACATATTATCAATAGATAAAACTAATTCTCTGATTTTCACATATAATGGATAAGTTGATGCTCCCATAGGAAACAACGCCTCAACTGAATATTCTGAATCATTCTGGTCATTTACTCCAGACTGGTTTTCTTCATTGCGATGTAATTTGTCCAACCTCTCATGCATCTGTGCAATGGCAAAGAGCATGTTATAAGCATCCCATGGATATAATTCAAAGAACTCTCTGTTCTGCGATATTCGCAAATTAGGATTAAGAGTCTGAATCAAATCATGCACTAATTTATCAGGATCTTTCACTCCGCTTATCCTTGGTATCTCGTATGTACAGTAAACTTCATAAGGAAGCGGAACTGCTGTGCCAGAAAGTTCCTTCACTCTCTTTTCGACATCCTCAGCATAACCAATTTTGATCCAGTTTTCACGATGAAAACTCTCATTGGTCAATACATATATGTAACCAGACTTAGTTTCTGCCATCTCTTTTCCCCCTATCATTTTTCAAGGTATTCTATTTTTTTCCCATGTGCTAACGAATACTCAATTTCCAACTTCGTACTTTCTCCAATATAGTCTCCAGTTCCACCTGCCCACTGCATACGATTATAAGTGTGCCGATTGATCCAGAATCTCGTCAAAGAACAATCCTTCTCAACGATAGTTTCTACAGATATCCAACACACATAGATAATATTATTGCACTGAGTATGAACTCAAATAACTTCTTTTTCATCAAATTACTCTTTCAAAATGTATTATACTTACAATCTACTTCCAAATATAGGGTATTTCCCCCCATACTATTTCACCTTCTTCCGGACCAGAAAATTGACTTGGGCTTTTTTGTAAAGAAGAAACAACTACACATACTGTACCCTCTGGCACAGGTGATGGATTCGATCCACCCATAATTGCTGCTCGTTCAGGATATCTCTCTGCCAATACTTTTTGAGCTTCTTGCGCTATTACATAGTATTGTAAATCCTCTGACTCAGGTACAAACTTATACATATATAATCCCATATCATACCATATGTTCATTTCATATCCGTCGTACCAATGCTTCGCACCTGTTGAAGCCCCCGCGCTTGCTTGTCCTCCATTATTAACAGTATCCTGTTGCACCTCTACCTTATTTTCACCCACATATTTATCACTGACATAAGCAATGCTTCCATTATATTCAAACCGGTACCACCCAGTCTCATTGCATTGCCCTGTAACAGTTATTTCATCATTAGTAGAAAGCCCTCCGAGCTTGTTACCTTTCGTGTCTGGCAAGTCTCTTACATTTACTGTCTGCTGTGCGTACATTGTAGCGGACATATCAGTATAGGTATATGGTGAAGTTGGTTCCGTTGCTGGGAATGCTGGTATTTCCACCTGCTCTGAGTTTGCTGTTTCCTCTGGTTCTGTGGTTGCCACTGGTTCTGTGGTTGTCTCAGGTGTCACTTCTGCCTTTTCCGTCTCAGTCGCAACCTCTTCACTCGGTTCTTCTATCGCTTCAGGTGCCTGCTCTTTCGTTTCCTCTGATGCCTCCATTGCTTCCTCTGCCTGTTCTGATGTACTTTTCTCGGTTGTCATTGCTTCGACTGCTTCCGTTTGTTCCGTAGTTGTAGTTTCTGCGCCACAACCGACACACATAGAAAGAAGCATAGCACTGAGTAAGAATCCAATTAATTGTTTTTTCATCGAGTTTATCTCCTGTTGTTCGCATTTTTCTGCTGTTTCCAATTTATGGTAACTCCACTGATTAGATACTAACATACGCAAAAATCCAGGTCAAAACATTATGATTTTTATTGACATCTTTTGCTTGGTATTCTACTCTGTCTTTAGCAAATAATTGTGATCATTTTAGCTCTTATTTCAGCGATGACCTACAAGGATTCCTGCATAAAAACACATTTTGGAGGAGAAAAATGACACTAAAAGATTTAAAAATTGGAGAAAGCGCCTGTATCGAAAGCGTGGGTGGCGAAGGAGCCTTACGCCAACACTTTTTAGATATGGGAGTCATTCCGGGAGCAGAAGCAACGGTGATTAAATTTGCTCCGATGGGTGACCCGATGGAGCTCCAGATTCATGGTTATGAATTGACACTGCGTCTGGATGATGCAGAAAAAATCACCGTACATAAAATTGAAAAAACAGCAGAATCCGTTTCACAAAAATCCGTTCCACAAAAGGATCGCCACAAGAAAACTCATCATCCTGCCTTGGGTGAGTCCGGTATACATCATGAAAAAGGAAGCGGAGATCCTCTTCCGGACGAACATCCTTTGACCTTTGCTCTGGTGGGTAACCAGAATTGTGGAAAGACTACTCTTTTTAACCGCCTGACCGGTGCCAATCAGCATGTGGGAAATTTCCCAGGCGTGACTGTAGATCGTAAAGATGGCGCTATTTTAGGACATTCCAATACCTGTATTACGGATCTGCCGGGTATTTATTCCATGTCCCCTTATTCCAGTGAAGAACTGGTTTCCCGTAATTTTGTATTAAATGAGAAGCCCAACGCTATCATTAATATCGTAGATGCCACCAACATTGAGCGAAACCTGTATCTGACCATGCAGCTTTTGGAAATGGATCGCCCTATGGTAGTTGCGCTGAATATGATGGATGAACTGACCGGAAATGGCGGTTCTGTGGATATCAATGCAATGGAAGATATGCTGGAGGTTCCGGTTGTTTCCATTTCCGCAGCCAAAAACCAAGGCGTAGATGAATTAATTGACCACGCGTTACATATTGCTCATTATCAGGAGAAACCATTAAAACAGGACTTTTGTTCCAAAGACGACCATGGCGGTGCGGTACACCGTTGTCTCCATGCGGTTTCCAACCTGATTGAAGATCATGCAGAAAAGGCCGGTCTTCCCATACTGTTTGCTGCCAGCAAAGCAATCGAAGGAGATCATGACATCATAAAGCAACTGAAGCTGGATCAAAATGAATTGGAAATGCTGGAACATATTACTTTGCAGATGGAAAAAGAGCGTGGTCTTGACCGTAGTGCTGCCATCGCCGATATGCGGTTCGCATTTATAGAAAAAGTGAGTGAAGAGTGTGTTAAAAAGCCCCGTGAAAGCAAAGAACATGCCCGCAGTCAAAAGATCGATAAAATCCTGACCGGAAAATATACTGCCATCCCGATTTTTGTTGCGATTATGGCAGCTGTCTTTTATCTGACCTTTAATGTCATCGGAGCATGGCTTCAGGGACTGATGGAAACAGGTATTGAAGTTCTTACTGCTTTAACCGATCAGGCTTTAACAGCAGGAAACGTAACCGGAGTCCTTCATGACCTGATCATCAATGGGATTTTTGAAGGGGTCGGTGGCGTATTGAGTTTCCTTCCTATTGTTGTAACCATGTTTTTCTTTCTTTCCTTACTGGAAGACAGTGGTTACATTGCCCGCGTAGCATTTTTTATGGATAAGCTTTTGCGAAAGATCGGGCTTTCCGGCCGAAGCATCGTTCCTATGCTGATCGGTTTTGGTTGTACGGTTCCCGCTGTTATGGCTACCCGTACACTTCCCAGCGAACGGGATAGAAAAATGACCATCCTACTGACTCCTTTTATGAGTTGTACTGCCAAGCTTCCGATTTATGCCTTTTTTATCAATGCCTTTTTCCCGAAACATGGGGGCATTGTTATGACCGGTATTTATTTAACCGGTATTCTGCTGGGTATTTTGATTGCCTTTTTATATAAAGGCGTTTTATTCCGCGGTGAGGCAGTTCCCTTTGTTATGGAACTTCCCAATTACCGGCTTCCAAGTATGCGGAGCACCTGCCAGCTGATGTGGGAAAAAGCGAAAGACTTTTTGCAGAAGGCTTTTTCTGTCATCCTGATCGCCACCATCGTGGTATGGTTCCTGCAAAGCTTTGATCCGTTTTTCAATCTGGTTGAGGATTCCTCCACCAGTATCATGGCATATATTTCCGGAATCCTGGCACCATTATTCAGTCCGCTGGGGCTGGGCGACTGGCGTATCTGCACCTCCCTGATCAGCGGCTTTATGGCAAAAGAAAGTGTTGTTTCTGTTTTGGAAGTTTTATTCGGAGCCTCCGGCGGTATTACAGCAGTTATGACTCCCCTTACCGCAGGTACTCTTTTGATTTTCAGCTTGCTGTACACCCCTTGCGTTGCAGCCATTGCTTCTGTAAAACGTGAGCTTGGCCTCCGCTGGGCTTTGGCACTTGTGGTATGGCAGTGCGTCATAGCCTGGATTGTAGCCTTTCTATTCAAATTAATTGCTACACCTTTTATATGATCTTTCCTTTACACTGCGCTTCTTTTTTTGATATAGTTTCTCTGGCATCTGAGAGTGTGTAGTTTATATCAGACTCTGTTGGCAAAATCCGTATAAAGAATGCCCGCCATAGAAAATAAAGAAAGAAATGACATTTCAACCCGTTCAAGGCTTTAGCCGCGTTTTGAAATGTCATTTCTAATCATCACTTTATTTTCTATGGTGGGCATTCTTAGGATTTTTCCCTCAGAGTCTGTATAAATTACACACTCTCAGATGCCATACATACTTTATCATCTATCTTATTCTTCAAAAGGAACTACAGCTCCATCATATGTATCATTGATAAATTTTTTGATTTCATCTGATTTCAGTACATCCACCAGTGCTTTTATACCTTCGTTATTTTCATTTCCTTCTTTCACAGCAACGATATTTACATAGGTTTTTGCTGCTTCAGAATCGGATTTTTCATACGCAATAGAGTCTTTTCCAACACTGTACCCTGCTTCCAAAGCATAGTTACCATTTAATACCACGAATGCAACTTCACCTACAACTCTGGATACCTGCGCTGCCTCCAGTTCCTGGAACTGAATTCCTTTTGGATTGTCCACGATATCATTTACTGTTGCTTCCAGCCCGACACCATCTTTCAAGGTTAACAAACCATTATCCTGTAACAGAAGAAGGGCTCTTGCTTCATTTGTTGTATCATTTGGAATAGCAATTACATCACCTTCTGTCAGTTCATCCAGGCTGCTCTTTGTTCCGGGATAAATACCAAATGGCTCATAATGAATTTTTCCAACGCTTACCAGGTGTGTACCTTTCTCTTCATTAAAGCTATCCAAGTATGGAACATGCTGGAAGTAGTTGGCATCTATTTCGCCACTTTCTACTACTTCGTTTGGAATAACATAATCTTCAAACTCTTTGATTTCCAGTGTCCAGCCATCTTTTGCCAGAATGTCTTTTGCAGCTTCCAGAATCTCTGCATGAGGTGTAGGGGATGCTGCAACGGTGATCACTTTATCCTCTTTTGAACTGCTTCCGCAGCCTGTCAGCACTCCCAGTGCTAATACTCCTGCAAGTACACTTGCTAATAATCTTTTTTTCATAACTTTTTCCTCCTCGCCCGTTTTTCTTTCCCGGATGCTTTTTATTTTCCGTTTTTATCGGGGCCTTTCTTTTTTCTATGTTTGCTATTATACAGGGCTGACCGGAAAAAGTGTTAATACATGAAACCTTGACTCTGTTATAGGGTGTACCTATATCACATTATCTTTATATTTCTTCAGCTCACGAATATAAACCTGCCCGATTTTGCTAACCTTTTGTCCCTTTCGAATGACATAGCCGATTCTCATTTTTTCAGATTCCTTCAGCGGAATGGCCACGTAATCACTTCCGTTTAATTCTTCACAAATGATACCGGAGCACAAGGTATAGGCATTCAGTCCCACCATGAAATTCAGCAGTGTGGCTCTGTCATTGGCTTTGATCAGCCTTTTGTATTCATAGGTGCTTTTCATTTCTTCTGCCAGGAAGAGGGAATGGTTTTTTCCCTGATCAAAGGACAAACAGGGATATTCCTCCAGTTCTTCCATGGAAATACTTTCTTTTCCGGCAAGGGGATGTTCTACCCATAGATAAACAAAGGTGTCACAGGTAAACAGATCGATAAACTCCAACCCGTTTTCCCGTATGATCTTTGTCATGACCTTTTCATTGAAATCATTTAAATAAAGCACTCCGATTTCACTTTTGAAGTTCTTTACATTCTCGATAACATCCATAGTGGTGGTCTCATGAGCTGCATATTCGTATCGCCCGATTCCCATTTCCTTTACTGTTTCTACAAATGCTTTTACCGCAAAGGTATAATGCTGCATGGAAACACTGAACCGGTCTTTGGTCTGTTTCTCGATATATTTGGTCTGCAAAAGTCCATATTGGTCTATAACCTGTCTGGCATAGCCCAGAAACTCTTCTCCTTCCGGTGTAATCTGTATACCCCTGTTGGAGCGCAAAAAGATATCCAGGCCGATCTCTGTCTCCAGTTCCTTGATGGTCTCCGAAAGGCTGGGTTGTGACATATATAAACTCTTTGCAGCCTCATTCATGGAGCCACAGTCTGCTATGGTAAGTGCATATTTTAACTGTTGTAGGGTCATATTGTATCCTCCCTTTCTCCCTACCATCTTACACTAAAAAAGGAGCGGACTGCAATGCAGAACCGCTCCTTTTCTGGGTTTACTATGAGAGTTTTCTTTCATATCAAATGATAACAAAAATCAAGCTTTTCATTTCGCTTCAATTTATGCTTTTGTTTTATCTTTATTATTCAAAATTTCAAATACTACTGCTGCCAGAAGTACTAACCCTTTTACTACCTTCTGCCAGTTTGCATCGATACCCATCAGGTTCATACCCATGTTGATAACACCGATCAGTGTAGCACCGACAACCATACCAAACACAGTACCGGAACCACCGTATGCGGATACACCACCTACTACGCAGGCAGAAATGGCATCCATTTCGAAGTTTGTACCGTTGGAGCCGGCTGCGGATGTCTGTCTTGCCAGTGTCATCCATGCTGCAATAACGGTAAGGAACTGCATATTCAGATATGCCAGGAAATAAATTCTCTTTGTATCGATACCGGAAAGTCTGGTCGCTTCCACGTTACCACCGATGGTATAGAAGTAACGTCCGATGGTTGTTTTGGATGTGATAAAGTTGTAAACGAGAACAACTAACATAACCCAAACCAGGTTCATTGGAATACCCTGACTCAATGCCAGCTTATAAGTATAGAATAATACAACTACGCAGATGATAACACAGCGTACCACTACTGATGTCAGAGTGTCTGCTTCATAGCCTTTTTTCAGTTTTGTTGCTCTGGTTCTGATTTCGATAAATGTATAAACTAAACAAACGATAATACCGGCTGCAAAACAGGTAACATTGAAGCCTTCTACACCGAAAATATCCGGAACGGTACCGTTAAACAGATTCAGGAATCCATCCGGAATACCACCGATTGTAGCATTTCCAAGAAGAGCTGTACCCCATCCTCTGAATGCCAGGTAACCTGCCAGGGTTGCAATCCATGGCGGAATGTTCAGGTATGCAATCACATAACCTAAAACAGAACCGATGATCAAACCACAAACTAACATTAATAACATTGCTACCGGTACAGGCAGGCCAACTCTTACCATCATAATACCGCCAAGAACGTCCAGGAGACATACAGCAGAACCAACAGAAAGGTCGATGTTACCACCTGTCAGCATACACATTAACATACCGGTTGCTAAAATAAATACATATGCATTCTGAGCAATCAGTGCGCTCATATTTGCAGGACTAAGCATTTTTCCCTGTGTCATTAAAGTAAAGAAAAGAAGAGCCAGGACAAGGACAATCTGCATAGTATGTTTTCTAAGTACTTGTACTAAATTTTTCATTTTACTATCCTACCTCCCTGTTATTTCTTTTCTTTCTTTGATAATACGTCAAAGATTACTGCCAATAAAAGTACTAAACCTTTTACTACCGGCTGATAGTTGGCATCAATACCTGCAATAACCATACCTTGTGTGATGACACCCATCAGAAGAGCACCGATAATGGTTCCACCAACAGTACCTACTCCACCATATGCAGAAGCACCACCAATGAAGCATGCACCGATAGCATCCATTTCATAACCCTGGCCATAGGTAGGTGCCGCATTTGTCATTCTTGCAAGAACGATGATACCTGCCAAAGCTGCTAAAAAGCCCATGTTACTATAAGCGATAAAATATACTTTTTTCGTATTAATACCGGAAAGACTGGTTGCTTTTTCATTACCACCAACAGCGTATAAATAACGTCCTGTTCTGGTCTTTGTGGTAATATAACCATAAATCAGAACAACTAATGCGATCCAGATCAGCGCTGTCGGAATACCTTTATGATTTGCCAGCTTGAAGGTAAGCCAGAAAGCAACTGCACTGATTACAAGAATCCAAAGAAGCTCATTGATAAATGGTTTGGTTTCATAGCCACGCATCTTGCTGTTAACCCGGTTTTTGATTTCCAATCCGATAAAGATCAAAATACCGATCACACCGATTACGATACAGGTCAAGTTCAACCCTTCGCCACTGCCGATGAAATCCGGCACATAACATTCTGCACCGCCACCGAATACCTTTAAGAACGTTTCATCATTTACACCAATGGTCAAACCATTTAATACAACGTTGGAAAGACCACGGAAGCCATACATTCCGGCAAGCGTTGCAATAAAAGGAGGAACCTTTATGTATGCAACCCAGAATCCCTGGAACATACCGATCAGTAAACCGATAACCAACATAACGATTACTGCGATCCACATGTTGACACCCTTGCTCATCATAAGAGCACCGATACCACCGGTAAAGCAAACAACGGAACCAACGGAAAGGTCGATGTTACCACCTGTTAAAATACAGAGCAGCATACCTACTGCCAGGATAAACACATAAGCATTCTGTGAAATCAGGTTGTTTACGTTCTGTGGATATAAAATCTTACCCCCTGTAAGGATATAGAAAAATCCCATGATCAGAATAAGGGCAATGACCATCATATATTTCTGTAAAAATGAAGAAATTTTACTTTTTTCCATTCTTATGCACCCTCCCCTGATTTTAAGATATTACTCATGATGATTTCCTGAGTTGCCTCTTCTGCATTCAGTTCGCCAACAAATCTGCCTTCGTTCATGATATAAATTCTGTCGCTCATACCAAGAACCTCCGGAAGTTCGGAAGAGATCATGATAACGGATTTTCCTGCTGCAACAAGGTCATTGATAATACAATAAATTTCATATTTTGCACCTACGTCGATACCTCTGGTAGGTTCATCCAGAATCAGCACATCCGGATCCGCAAACATCCATTTTGCCAGAAGAACTTTCTGCTGGTTACCACCGGAAAGATTACCAACCTTCTGCTCTACACTGGGTGTTTTTGTTTTCAGTTTTTCTTTGTATTCTACTGCTACCTGATATTCTTTATCCGGATCAACAATCTTGTTCGGGCTGATGCTATCCAAATTTGCCAATGTAGTATTAATCTTAATAGAATTGGACAGTACAAGACCATTTCCTTTTCTATCTTCTGTTACATATGCTATTTTGTGTTTGATCGCATCTTTTATATTCTTTAAGTGTACTTCCTTACCATCCAGCTTCAAGGTACCTGAGATACCGGTGCCATAGGCATGGCCAAATACACTCATGGCCAGCTCTGTACGTCCGGCACCCATCAGACCATAGATACCAACCACTTCACCTTTTCGTACATTCAGACTTACATTGTCTACTACTTTACGTTCCGGATAGAGCGGATGATAAACAGTCCAGTTATCTACTTCCATATTGATATCGCCGATTTTTACATCATGACGTTTTGGGAAACGGTCAGTAAGTTCACGACCAACCATTCCTTTAATAATTCTATCTTCCGAAATCTCTGTTGTGTGCTTATCCAGCGTTTCAATGGTAGAACCATCACGAACTACCGTAATCTTATCTGCCACATAAGCAACCTCGTTCAACTTATGAGATATAATAATCGAAGTCATACCCTCTTTTTTGAATTTCAACATCAGATCAAGAAGTGCCTTGGAATCTGATTCATTCAGAGAAGAGGTGGGTTCATCCAAAATCAGTAATTTTGCATGTTTTGCCAATGCCTTTGCAATTTCAACCATCTGCTGTTTACCGGTACCCAGCTCTTTTACCAGGGTTCTGGAAGACTCAGACAGACCAACCATTTTCAGGTACTTATCTGCTTCTGCATAGGTTTCATTCCAATCGATGGCACCTTTCTTTCCTCTTTCATTTCCCAGGAACATATTCTCACCAATTGTCATATATGGTACAAGCGCCAATTCCTGGTGAATAATTACAATACCTTTTTCTTCGGAGTCTTTGATCGTATTAAAGTTACAAACTTCTCCGTCATAAATAATATCACCTTCATATGTACCATATGGATAAATACCGCTGAGTACATTCATCAAGGTGGATTTACCTGCCCCGTTTTCTCCTACAAGCGCATGAATTTCGCCTTCTTCGACCTGAAGATTTACGTTATCCAGAGCTTTTACACCAGGGAAGGTTTTTGTGATATTTTTCATTTCCAACAATATCTTTGCCAAATGTATCCCTCCTAACTATGGGCGAAGGAACTATTTACTCTCATAGCATTCTTTTAGCCCCACTTAATAGAAAGATGCATGTTAAGTGCACCTTTTTATGCCCCATAAAAATATGGCCAGCTTAAATAATTCTGGTTTAGAATAAACAGGCGGGTTCATCACCCGCCTGTATGTGTTTCTATGTTTGCTTTACCTTTACAAATGATAAAGATTACTGTAACTGATCTTCTGTATAGTAACCAGAATCAATCAGGATTTCTTTGTAGTTGTTCTTGTCAGCGAATACAGGCTCGCAAAGGAATGAAGGAACTACCTTAACACCATTGTCATATGTTTCTGTATCGTTAACATCTACTGTTTCGCCATTCAGAATCTGGCCAACCATCTTAACTACCTGAGAAGCAAGTGTACGTGTATCTTTGAAGATAGACATAGACTGTTTGTCAGCTAACATGTTCTTAACGTTTTCAACGTCACAGTCCTGACCAGTAACTACTGGGTATTTTCCTGTGTAGTTAGCTGCTAAAGCGTTAGCTACACCAAGAGCTGTAGAGTCGTTGGAGCAAAGAGCGATGTCAAGCTGTGTGCCATCTGCGTAGTAAGAAGAAAGAATTGTTTCCATTCTTGCCTGAGCTGTATCTGTTTTCCAAAGTGGAGTAGCTACATCAGAGAATTCCTGCTGTCCGGATGGAATAACGATCTTGCCAGCTTCGATGTATGGTTTCAGAACATCCATAGCTCCTGAATAGAAGTAGTTAGCATTGTTGTCACCTGGGTCACCAGCTGTGATTTCCATGTTGAATGGGCCTTCTGCGTTGTCAAGGTCAAGAGCATCAACAATGTATTCACCCTGTTTTGTACCTACCATGTAGTTATCAAATGTTGCATAGTAGCTAACTGCATCGGATTTCATGATCAGACGGTCATAAGCGATTACAGGAATGTTAGCTGCTGCTGCTTTATCCATAACTGCACCAAGAGATTCGCCATCGATAGCTGCGATAACCAGTACATCAACTGGAGCATTGATCATGTTTTCAATCTGAGAAATCTGTGTAGCTGCATCGTTGGAAGCGTACTGTAAATCTACAGCATAACCAGCTGCTTTCAGCTGTTCTTCCATGTTGGCACCATCCTGGTTCCATCTCTGAAGGTCTTTTGTCGGCATAGAAACACCAACTGTTTTACCATTAGCTTCTGCTGCCGGAGCTGCCTCTTCTGCAGGAGCTGCTTCTTCTGTTGCTGCTGGAGCTTCTGCTGCTGGAGCTGCTGCTTCTTCTTCTTTAGCGCCGCAACCAACTAACATGGAAGCTACCATTGCTGTGCAAAGTAATGCACTAAGTAACTTTTTGGACATAATTTTTATCCTCCCTTTCTTTTTGTAAGTTTACTCTAACACATTACAAACAGTAAAAACTTGCATCTCTCTTCAAATTTTCAACATTCTGCGTTCGCGCACATATAAAAACAGGACTTTTTTGCAATAAAAAATGTGCTATTCGCAAAAAAATCCTGTTCTAAACTATTCTACACTATATTATATTGTTCGCCTGTGCTAATCTTTCTTCTACCTGCTTATAAAAATCCTGCTCAACATCATAGGATTTTCCGTAAAACAACTGAAGCACAAACAGATTCATCTGCCTGATATATTCTTCCTGTTCCGGGTCTCTTATCAAATCCCCTGCTTTCTTCTGAAATTTTTTGCAGAAATTATGCCAGGAAAGAATAAAAGCTTCATGCGCCACCAGTCTTGATACACCCAGCCATTTTTCAATCTTTATTTTTGTTTTTTCTTTTTGCGGGCATCCATCTTCCAGAATAAAATAATGAAATCCGATGGCTTCTCCCTCTTCGATCCGGTCCTCATCCGGATAATCATAGCTTCTGCCCAGAGGAAACAGTCTGCATAGTCCGGGGCGGAATGCGTGAATGCTGCATCTTCCCTGTTCATTTAAAAAAATACATTTCTCCCGCTCCCCGTCCATACGGATATGGGGAAGTATCATCCCTTCTTCTGTATGTAGGGCGATCTCTTTCTCTAACAGCTGCTCAAAAGGCTTTCCCAGATTCTTTGTCAGTTCATATACATCATAGGGATTAAGCACCACGGTATCCCCCATGCCCTGACAGCAGGAAAAACATCCCCGGCAGTCGTGACACCCTATTTTAACCATATCTCTGGAAGTAAATTGTTTTTCCATATTATAATCCTATCTCATTGCAGACTTATCTCATTATAATTCTGCCTTTATAAAATTCTGCCGGTTACTGTTTTATCTCTCATAGTAGGTATCTAAGGTTTCTCTGGAAAGGGTAAACGGATAGTTTTTCAGCTTTGCCGGATTCGCCAGAATATCTGTCATATCTTTTTGCCATAGTTCTTCCGGAATATCTACCTTTCCAAGTATCTTTTCTATATAGGAAGTAAAATCTGCCAGTTTAGCAAATCCAAGCAGCCTGAGAATCTGTTTTACTTCTTCCTGGTTTTCATAATTTGTCAAAAATCCCGGCAGGAAAATACCAACCGCTTTTCCATGGGGAACCTGCAGTTCATAGGTAACCGGATAACTGATTCCGTGTGGGATGCTGGTTCCTGTATGGGAAATTGCCATTCCCGCAAGAACAGAGGCATGCATAAACTCCTCCAGTTCATCTGTATTCGGTGCACTTTCTCTTGTCAGAACATCTTTTACACTTCCCCAGATGCATAATCCCTCTCTGGTATACATGCGATTATATTCATTGGAATTGGTATTTAAATAGGATTCGATCAAATGTGCCAATGCATCTACACAAGTACTGATGAGACCCTCTTTACTGATGGTTTTCAAATACCCTGCGTCAACCAGCGCCAGCTGTGGAAATACATGATGGGCCATGCTTTTCTTAGTATGTTTCTCATGTAAAGTAAGAATCGCATAGGGTGTTACTTCCGATCCGGTTCCGGAAGTCGTCGGCACTGCTGCAATAGGATATGCCTCCAGCTTTTCCGTTCCGTAAAGCGCAGCCTGGGCTTCCCCGATCTTTTCCGGATTTTTTGCTAAGATTGATATTGCCTTAGAGGCATCCATGGGTGAGCCGCCACCTACTCCCACAAAGAAATCAACCTGATTTTTAACTGCCATTTTTGCTGCTCTTGCAACCGTTTCCACAGAAGGATTTTCTTCTATTTCATCAAAAATGACATGGGGGATCTTTTCTTTTGTAAGAGCATCCACCACATCCGCCAGAGATCCGTTTCTTTTTGAGGAATGTCCCCCGGTTACGATCATGGCCCTTGTTCCAAGTCCGGCCAGCTCTTTACGATGCGCCTTTACGCATCCGGACTCACTGTATACAAGTGTTGGTATATATAGTTTCATGATTTTAATCCTTCCTATATCTAATCCCTTCTGTTTTGATCCTTTCGGGCTGCACAAACAAATGCTTTTATTTTCTCCGGGTCTTTTCCGGGTCTGTCATCATACTCTACTCCTGATGACACATCTACTACATCCGGGTTCATATTTTGTATCGCTTTCGCCACATTTCCCGGATGAAGGCCTCCTGCCAGGATAAACAGTTTCTCATCTCTTGGAATCTGCTGAACAAGGCTCCAGTCAAATGCTTTTCCGCTTCCCGGCGTCTGTGCATCGAAAACATATCCTGCGATCCCGGTGCACTTATGATATATCTCATATTGATCCATATCCGTCACATTAAAAGCTTTCAGGACAGGAATCCTGATCTGCTCCAGATATTCCACAGGAAGTACCCCGTGAATCTGAATAAAATCAAATTCCATCTGTTCCATTTCCTGAATCTGTTCCATGGAAGGTGAAACAACCACTGCTACTTTCTGAATGGAATCATCCAGAGCTCCCATGATTTCTTTTGCCTTCTCCGGCGAAATATTTCGTTTACTTTTTGGAAAATACAATACCATACCGGCGTAGTCCACATGGTTTTGATTCAAATATTCTGCTTCCCGGACATCCGTCAGACCACATACCTTGATTTTCATTGGTCCTCCCTAAACATACCCCATGGATTTAAACAGGTACAACCATCCTGTTAAAGTAACTGCACTAAGTAGTGTAGTCAGCATGATGACACTTGCCGAAAGCGTTCCGTCGTGATCCATGTTTTTTGCCATAATATAACTGCTTACTGTAGTAGCTGATCCCAACATCACCAAAATTGCTACCAGCTTTTCAGTGATAAATCCGAAATATATTGCAAGAGGTGCACCTATGGCTACCAGACCAACCAGTTTGATCAGCGCGCAGATCACTGTCAGCTTCACCTTGGCAAGTGCCTTCCGGCCTTCAAAAGATGCCCCGATGGACATCAGGCCAAGGGGTGTTGCCAGTATTCCTACATTATGTATGGTTTTCATCACAACCACCGGCATGGTAAGTCCGGTAAGAGACCACAAAACACCGGCAAGAATCCCCCAGATAATCGGATTCGTGCACACTCCTTTACATGCTTTTTTGAGAGCGGAGCCATCTATTTTTCCCTGCTTCGGATTCATCAAGGATAGGATAAGCACTGCTGCCACATTATATAATGGTACCGTTGCCACAATCATCAGCGGTGCCATTCCCGAATTTCCATAAATATTCTGAATAAACGCTATTCCCAAAAGTGCTGCACTGCTTCGGTAACTTCCCTGCACAAATTCTCCCCGGTCTTCCTTTTTCACAAAAAAAATAGAGAGTACTACCAGCAGAAGTATACTAACTGCTGTTATTCCAAAGCAGAAAAGGACAAATTTGATATCCCATACCTGGGAAAAACTTACTTCCGACAAATCTTCAAAAAGAAGTGCCGGAAGTGCTGCTGTAAAAACAAATTTATTAAGCTTCGACGCAAAGTTCTCATCCATGAGTCCCATTTTTTTAAACAGCATGCCTGCTGCCATAGTTAAAAAAACAGGGAAGGTTGCGTTGATGCTGAAAATCAGATTATTCATTTGCCAAATCTCCTATGGTCTGACAATGATATATACCATATACCCGGCATAAAGTAAAAGCATGATCAGTCCTTCCCGGCGTTCCATTTTCTTCCTGGACTTTGCCATCATCCAGACGATTATACTGAAGACCACTAATATCACGATGTCGATTACATTATTCATGATAAAATCAATCGGACTGATGGTAGAGGCAATACCCAGTACCATTAAAATGTTAAATATATTGGAGCCAATGGCATTTCCCACAGCCAGATCCACTTCTTTTTTTCTGGCTGCAACTACCGATGTAACTAACTCAGGCAGACTGGTTCCGATAGAAACAATTGTCAGGCCAATCAGTGTCTGGCTAAGCCCAAATGCAGTCGCTACGGTAGAGGCTCCTTCTACTACCCAGTCACCACCGAGCGCAATTCCAACGACTCCTATTACCACAAACAGAAGGCATTTCCAGACAGGCAGCGTCTTCTCTGCCTGCTTTTCCGTTTCATCTTCCTGGGATTGTTCTGTTTTTCTTGCCTTTAATGCAGCTCGAATCATGGTAAGAATAAATCCTATGAAAAGAACTACCAGAATAAGACCTTCCATTTGATCCAGTGCCATTCCATGACAGCCCATTCCCAAAAGCAGCAGAGCGCAGATGACAGAAAATGGGAAATCTCTTTTCAGTGTTTCCTCCTGAACCGCTACAGGGGTGATCACTCCGCAAAATCCGATCACAACCATCATATTAAAAATATTGGAGCCGACCGCATTACTGATTGCCAGTGTATTATTATTTACCAGAGATGCGGTTACACTGACCGCAGTCTCCGGAAGGCTGGTTCCCATCGCCACAATGGTCAGGCCTATGATAACCGATGGCACACACAATTTTTTTGCAATATTGGAGCTGCCATCCACAAACAGATCTGCGCCTTTTATCAAAAACACAAATCCTATCAGCAGCAATACAATTGCAAAGGGTAAACTTTCAAATAATGAACTCATACTATTTCCTTTCCGGAATCTGATTCCACAACCTGTAATAAGTTCCATGCATACTTAATAGTTCCTCATGGGTTCCTTCTTCTTCAATACCATCTTTACTTAGAACTATGATTCTATCATAATTTTTAATCGTTGTCAGCCTATGGGCGATCGTTATCGTGGTTCGGCCGCTGGACAGCTTTTCAAGACTTTCATTTACCAGGATCTCACTTTCATTATCCAGTGCACTGGTTGCTTCATCCAGAATGAGAATGGATGGATTTTTCAAAAACACACGGGCAATGGAAATACGCTGTTTCTGTCCTCCGGAAAGCTTTACTCCCCGCTCACCCACATAAGTATCATATCCCTTTGCCAGCTCCATAATGAATTCATGCGCACCGGCAAGCTTTGCTGCTTCTATAATATCTTCTCTGGATGCGCCCATTCGCCCGTAAGAGATATTTTCGGCCACTGTTCCACTGAACAAATATACATCCTGCTGTACGATACCGATATGTTTACGCAGACTCTTTTGTGTCACTTTAGCAATATTCTGTCCATCTATCAGGATAGAACCGTCTGTAACATCATAAAATCTTGGAATCAGGTTGCAAAGTGTGGTCTTTCCGCCGCCGGAAGGTCCAACCACCGCCAGCTTTTCGCCGGGCCTTATCTGCAGGTTCATATGATGAAGCACTGCATTATGGTCATCCGGATATTCAAAACTTACATGATCAAATGTAATGGAACCCTCCGTTACCTCCAGTTCTTTAGCCCCTTCTATATCATATACCTCTATTTCACTGTCCATGATTTCAAAAAAACGCTCAATCCCGGTGATACCCCGCTGAAACTGCTCTGCGAACTCTACAATTCGCCGGATGGTAGCGATCAATGTGGTTACATACAGAGTATATGCCACCAGATCTCCCGGACTGATCCATCTGTTACATACAAAAATGCCGCCACCCAGTATAACAACCAGATACATTAATCCATCAAACAGTCTGGTAGAGCATTGGAACGTTGCCATGAAGTAATAGGATTTCTTTTTTATCTTCTGAAATAGAAGGTTTCCTTTTTCAAATTTTTCAGTCTCTGCCTGTTCCGCGCCAAAAGCTTTGATAACCCTCTCTCCCAACAGGCTGTCTTCGATCCCGGCATTTAATTCACCGATCTGAACCCTCTGCCTGCGAAAAGCTGCCCGCAGTCTCTGATTGATGATGGTTGAAACAATGGTCATAATAGGAACGCATAGGAAAACCATAATGGTAAGAGGTACATTATAGGTACATAAAATACAAAAGCTTACCATTATTTTGATTCCGGCAATGAAAAATTCCTCCGGACAATGATGTGCAAATTCGGTTACATCAAACAGGTCATTGGTGATACGCCCCATGATCTGTCCTATTTTATGGTTGGAATAATAAGATACGCTTAAATCCTGCAAATGGGAAAAAGCATCCCGACGCATATCGGTTTCAATATATACTCCCATGATATGCCCTGTGCTTGCCATATAAAACTGCGCTGCTGCATCAATCA
Source organism: uncultured bacterium (assembly GCA_945949875.1). Classification (GTDB taxonomy): domain Bacteria; phylum Bacillota; class Clostridia; order Lachnospirales; family Lachnospiraceae; genus 1XD8-76. The sequence goes on along the minus strand of CAMFGH010000007.1, from coordinate 24,104 downwards.
GACGTAGAACCAGATATAGCAGTGCCAGTTTTATTACCAGGGAAATAGAAAGCTGCGCCAGATCATTTATTGCAGTATTGGTAATATGACGCAGGATAAGAGGCAGTACCAGATCACAGATACAGGTCAGTGCTGCACAAAAAAGATCAAAGAGAACTATTTTTATATATTTTCTTTCATAAGGCCAGAATCTTTTAACCAGTTGTGCCGTTTTCATTGTTCCAACTCCTAATACAGTTTAACGTATATCATACCACACTTTTTCCACAATATACCAGCCCCCATAACAAAAAGCTGCCACTTCACAAACCCTTGTAAAAGTGACAGCCTCCTTTATTTTATTCTAATACAAACATCTCTGAAATTTGCTGTAATTTTTCCACTGTCTTGATACAATCATGTACAAGCTCCGTATTCTTAACCGTCTGTCCCACAACTTCTGTTGTCTTTTCAGCAATATCCGTTACGCCAATGGTAGATTCATTTACCGTATCAGTAATACCGTTCAAAGAATCAGCGATTTCCAGAATCGTTTCTGTCAGCTCATTTACAGCTGCCTCAATCTTAGTCATGCTTTCACCAAACTGACCTGCATCCGCATCATACTGAACGCTGACGTTTGCAAACTGATCATAATCTTTTAGTACCACTTTCTCCAGGAATTCAATAGTGCTCTGAAGAGATTCTGCCAGACTGCTGACTGCACCGTTTACATCATTTACGATAGTATTGATGCTGTTAACCGTTTCCGTTGTCTGACTTGCAAGATTACCGATTTCGGAAGCAACAACCGCAAATCCTCTTCCGGCTTCTCCGGCTCTGGCTGCTTCGATAGATGCATTCAGTGCCAATAAGCTGGTCTGGGAAGAAATCGACATAATCGCTTCTGTCAGTTCATTAATCTTATCTACTGCCTTTGAATCTTCAATCGCTTTTTCTGTCTTAACCTTTACAGATTCATACAGCTTCGTGGTTCTGTCCGTTGCATCATTTGTTGTCTTTTTAAGTTCTTCCGCTCTGGCCTTTACTTCTATGGATAATGCCTCGCCTGCCTTGGACATCTGCAGAACATCCTCTGCATTTCCTTTCATGTGGCCGATATTACCATTAATTGTCTCTGCAGTAGCTGTGGTTTCTTCCATACCTGCAGCCAGCTGCTGTGTCGTTGCACTGTTGTCGGAACAATTATTATTAATCTCTCCGGAGATGATCTCCAGTTCGTTTACGTTATTTGTAATCTGTAAGTTAACGCTTTCAATGTCTGTCACCATATCACGAAGATTGCGGCGCATTTCCTGTGTTGCGCGTCCAATGGTTCCGATTTCGTCTTTCCGTTTGCAGATTTTCTCGCTGGCCGGATTATGAACAAAATTGAAATTCGCTGTCTCCAGCAAAATCTCTGTCAGTTTCTGAAGCGGTTTGATCATGATTCTGGAAACACTGTATGCAAAGATACAAATAACAGCTAATATCAAAATCAAACTATAGAAAAATCTATTTCTAATAGCAACAACATCTTTAAGCACTTCGCTCTCATCCGCAGAGATAACCATAATACTTCTGTCATTCAGAAGAGTATAAGATGCGTATTTAACAGCACCTTTAAATTCATAGGATGTTACGGTTATACCTACAGGTACTTTTCCATTTTTCAGGTCTGTAACAACACCAGTTATAACTTCATTTTCAACAGCATTGCCCACTTTCTCTTTCGTCGGATGATACAACATGGTACCATCTTCACTGACCACATACACATAAGAAGAAGAAATGCCTTTGATACCTGCTTTACTTAGCAGAGCATCATACATGTCATAACCGCTTTCTTCTATCTTTCCGGAAATAATAGCACTATTTAAAATCTGTGCATAGGATTCTGTCAGCGACTTCATCTGACTTTGTGTATTGTTTTGGAGCATCTCCTGCATTCTGGGAATCATAGCAAAGTAACTATACATACTGGTAATCAATACCGCACTAATTGCCAATAGCATGACTTTAAAGCTCATGGAATAGAAAAATCCAACTGCTCCATCTTTTGTTTTCTTTTTCACTTTGAAATACCTCCGTAAAAAATTGTGCCGATTTTTGTCTATTATAGCATATAAAAAGGAGAAATGTAGTGTTTTTTTCTACATTTCCCCTAAAATGTCTGATAATACTGCCGCAGACCGGAATCGAACCGGTACGGGTATCACTACCCACGGGATTTTAAGTCCCGGGCGTCTGCCAGTTCCGCCACTGCGGCATATATACTTTCGGACGAATGCGCAGACATACGTGCATGCACTGTTCTGCTGTCTTACTCGTATATAATGGATGGAGGTGGATTCGAACCACCGAAGCAATTTGCAGCAGATTTACAGTCTGTCCCCTTTGGCCACTCGGGAATCCATCCAGTTGTTCTTACTTCTCTTTCGAACATTATCATTTATATCATAAGTCCTTAAAAAAAGCAAGAAAATATATGTTTCCGTTCTTTCTTTTTGGATTCTTCAAAATCCTGAGACTCATCCCTGGTCCGATAAGAAAAAACTGCTGCAGATGTTTTGGGCAGTGTCAGGTCAAAAGCCCCGCCTGTAAGAGGGTATTCTACCGGCTCTGTAGTAAATCCGGTTTCATCCGTCAGAATCCGGCGGACTAATACACCATCTTTGGGCACGCCCAGCGTCCATACAATGATATTTTTTGTCACTTCATAATCATTATTGTTGATCACCATAAGGGAAACTGCAGTATCCGTAAACCGTCCATAAGCAATAAAATTATACTCTCCGTCCACAGGCTTTAAGGAGCCACGTAAAAATTCCGGTCCTGATTTATGAATTTTGATCATTGCTTTATGGAAATCTATCATCTGTTGGTCTTCATGACCCCATGGATAGGTTCTGCGATTATCCGGATCTGTAAATCCGCACACACCGGCTTCATCCCCATAATAAATTGTTGGAGCGCCGGTCCAGGTCATCTGCATCAGCACTGCCTCCCGCATAACAGCTTTGTTGATGCCTTCATTCGCCGCTTCCGGTCCCAGTGTATTGGTTCGGCCGACTTTTCTGTTGGTTCTGGTCAAAAAACGGGAATGGTCATGATTGGATAGTTCATTCATAGCCACATCTCTGGATGGCATGGACATTCTGGAATTGTGATGCCTCATTGCTCCCCAGAAATTATCCGGATTTCCCAACATATCCTGGCGAAAATCATCACTATGCTTCTGCATACCGGTAAGGAACCAGGTAACAGGCTCCATAAACGCATCATAATTCATGATGCTGTCCCATTCTTTTCCACCCAGCCATGCTTTGGCATCACCATAATGCTCTGCCAATATGATGGCATCCGGGTTTGCCCTTTTCACACGTTTTCGGAATTCTTTCCAGAAATGATGGTTCATTTCCGGGCTCAGACCCAGATCTGCTGCCACATCCAGTCTCCATCCATCTGCATTATAGGGTGGAGAAACCCATTTTTCACCGATCCGCATAATATATTCGAAAAGCTCCTGAGAACCTTCGTAATGCAGTTTTGGCAGCGTATCATGGCCCCACCATCCGTCATAGGTGTTATTATAAGGCCATTTATTCTGGTCATGGAAAAAGAACCAGTCTCTGTACGGACTGTCTTCTGCTATATATGCACCTTTTTCATAGCCTTCCGCATTTTCATAAATGCGTTCCCGGTCCAGCCACTTATTAAAAGAACCGCAATGGTTAAATACACCATCTATAATGACACGAATTCCCCGTTTATGCGCTTCTGCGATCAAATCTGCGAACAGCTTGTTACTTGCTTCCAGATTCCGTTTATCTGTGATCCGGTTAATATAACGGGTTGCATTTCGGTTTTCTGTCTGTCCATCCTGCAGAAGTTCCCCTTCGTCATACACGATCTTTCCAATATGGGGATCAATGTAATCATAATCCTGAATATCATATTTATGATTGGACGGGGATACAAACAGCGGATTAAAATAAATCACATCGATTCCCAGATCCTGTAAATAATCCAGCTTATCCATTACTCCCTGCAGATCTCCGCCATAAAACTCCCGGATTCCCATTTGCGCAGGATATTTGTCCCACTGCTCCTCCGGTACACGGACAGAATAGTCACCGATATAATAATATTCATGATCCAGTACATCATTGGTTTTATCACCATTATAAAAACGATCCACATAGATCTGGTACATAACAGCACCTTTCGCCCATTTCGGAGTAGAAAATCCCGGAATGATGGTAAAATAGTAATCCTCTAATGCTGTATGCACAACGCCGCGCTGATCAAAGAAATAGGTCAGCTTCCCTGCCAAAATTTTAAAGAAATAGGAAAAGGCTTCGTTCTCCAACTGAACTACAATTTCATAATAATCAAATATATCTGTAGTTTCCGCTATTTCCATTAAATGGGATTCTCCCTTATGCTGGAAATAGACTGCATCTACATTATTCTTTGCGGTACGAAACCGAATGGTAACCTCACCATATGGATTGGGTTCTTCCGGAAAAATGAAATTCCCGGTGGTATCTGAATGCATTGCCCTCTTATTCACTACCGGGCGCATTGCTGAAATATACTGTCTGTTAAATGAGTGTAGTTCCATAACTACAAATACTCCTTTTTATATCATACAATCTTTTATCATATTTATATATTTCTATTCTATGCTCTGAAGCTGATACTTTCCTTTAGAATTATAACATATCTATAGCCTTTATTGATATTTTTTTCTTGAAAGTAAAACGGACAGTTTAAAAAAACTGTCCGTTTTAGAGAAGGTATTTCTTTCTTATGGGGTATAGCAAAAAACTATATAATGTATTGGGGGGTTACAAGTAGTATATTAGCACACCCCCTATATGTCTACAATCCAAAGAATCAACAAATATTACAAAATTAGCACTAACTTTTTGTGCAATTTATACAATTAATTGCTAATTATGCTTGAAAAAGGCCTTCAAACTCTTCTCTGGTAATTCTTTCTTTTTCCAAAAGAAGCTTCGCACATCTGTGCAGAACATCCTCATTTTCCAGGATGATCTCTTTCGCTTTTGCGTAACATTCATCAATGATTGTTTTCACTTCTTTATCGATCTCACCGGATATCATTTCACTGTGAGTCTTTGCATGTGCCAGATCCCGTCCGATAAATACTTCGTCGTCATCATCATCATAACAGATCACACCGATATTCTCTGACATACCAAATCTGGTCACCATCATACGCGCCTCTTTGGTTGCCTTCTTAATATCGGAAGATGCACCCGTTGTAATATCTTTAAATATGATTTCTTCCGCAATACGTCCACCAAGAGAAACCATGATATCCTGCAGCATTCTTCCCTTTGTCATGAACATATCGTCTTTTTCCGGTAAAGGCATGGTATATCCGGCTGCACCGGGACCGGTAGGAATAATAGACACCGTATATACCGGACCAACATCCGGAAGCACGTGAAACAAAATAGCATGACCTGCTTCATGATATGCAGTGATTTCTTTTTCATGCTGTGAAATAATACGGCTCTTCTTCTCGGAGCCGATCCCTACTTTGATGAAGGCCTGATTGACATCGGACTGTCTGATATACTGGCGGTCATTCTTTGCAGCAATAATAGCAGATTCATTCAACAGATTCTCCAGGTCCGCACCGGTGAATCCGGCTGTTGTCTGTGCGATCTGTTCCAGATTGACATCGTCGCCAAGGGGTTTGTTTTTTGCATGAACCTTCAGGATATCCTGTCTGCCCCCCACGTCAGGTCTGCCCACCGCAATCTTTCTGTCAAAACGTCCGGGACGCAAAATAGCAGGGTCTAAGATATCTACACGGTTGGTTGCTGCGATAACGATAATCCCCTCGTTCACGCCAAAACCATCCATTTCGACCAGTAACTGATTGAGTGTCTGCTCTCTTTCATCATGGCCACCACCCATACCGGTACCACGACGCCTTGCAACCGCATCAATCTCATCAATAAAAACAATACAGGGAGCATGCTTCTTTGCATCATTAAACAAATCCCTGACACGGGAAGCACCCACACCCACAAACATTTCAACAAAGTCCGAACCGGAAATACTAAAGAAAGGGACCCCTGCCTCTCCGGCAATGGCCTTTGCAAGCAGTGTTTTACCGGTTCCCGGAGGGCCCTCTAACAGAACACCTTTCGGAATTCGGGCACCTACCTGTGTGAATTTTCCGGGATTTTTCAGAAACTGTACAATTTCTTCCAAATCCTCTTTTTCCTCTTTCAGCCCCGCTACATCCTTAAAGGTTGCATTTCCTTCTCCCAGACTGAGTCTGGCCCGGCTTTTACCGAAATTCATCATTTTACTGTTTCCACCACCGCCGGCCTGGCCATTCATGATGGAAAGAATAATGATAAATACCACTGCACTGATCAAAATAGGCAGAATCAGTGTAGAGAATACACTTTCTCCCTTTGGTTCTTTTACCACCGGATAAATATCATAACTCTTTAATAGGCTTTCTGCCTCTTTTACGTCTGTCACATAAACAGTCATCATTTCCCCCGTTTTAAGGCGAAGGGAAACGGAACCGGTAGGCGATGTCTGGTCCGGCGTGATGGTTGCCGCTGAGACATTATCCAGTTCCAATACGTTTTCCATATCCTGATAGGTATAACTCTGATTGCTGGAAGTAAAATAACTTACAATTACAAAAAACAGCAGGATCAGAGCCATCATGATCAGATATGCATTCATTCCTCTGTTTGGCTTACTATTCTGATTCAATTTCTTTCTTTAACCTCTATTCTTCTCCATCAAATTCAACCACTCCGATAAATGGAAGGTTGCGGTATCTCTGGTCATAGTCCAGTCCATATCCAACAACAAACTCATCCGGAATGCTAAATCCTGTGTAATCCACATTTACATCCACAACCCGTCGTTCCGGTTTGTCTAAAAGGGTACATAATTTAATACTTTTGGGTCCTCTGTCCCGAAGCATATCCAGAAGATAGCTGAGCGTTCTTCCGGAATCTACGATATCCTCAACAACCAGTACATCCTTGTCCTTCAGTGGCTCATCCAGATCTTTCACGATCTTAACAACGCCGCTGGATTTTGTTGCGCTGCCATAGCTTGACACGGACATAAAATCCATGGAAACCGGAACCGTAATTCTCTTTGCAAGCTCACAAAGAAAGAATACGCCTCCCTTTAATACGCATACCAGATGAACCTGCTTTCCGGCATAATCCTTGCTGATCTGTTCGCCGATCTCCTGTATTCTTTTGTCTACATCCTCCTCTGAGAGCAGGACTCTTACGTGTTCTGACATGTTCTCTCCTCCGTCTGTTTTATTTTTACCTGTAAAATTCTTTTGGTCTCTTTTGTCACTTTATAATACGTGCTGATACGATAACCGGGAACCCACATAATATGTGACCCATCTGCCAATACCCACATGGAATCCCTTTGCTCCCTGGGAATCTTTTCTTCTATCATATACTCTTTTAAACTCTTACGGGCGTATCCTTCGTTAATCGTAAGATAGTCTCCCTGCATACGGTGACGCATGATAAAACCAGTCTCTATTCTATCATAATCAAACCATTTCGTATATGTTTTTTCCGGAATGAACTCCATAATGCGTCTGGGATCTTCTATGGAAAACCGACGTTTTAATTCCTCTTTATCATCCAATGACAGGATTTCAGTCTCAAGGTTTAATTCTCTGCTTTCCGAACATGAAGCACTTTTCTGATCATTCTCCGAAGCACTCCTCTGGTCGTTTTCCCAGACACTTTCCGGCGCATCATTTGAAAAGCTTTCCGGGTAAATCCATAATATATCATATTCCTTTCGTGCTATGGTACGATGAGGCAGTGATAATTTTCCATTTCCCGTTTTGTCAAGGAGCTGTAAAATACTTTGAATATGCCCATATCCTACATCTTTTCTTCCCCCGGTTACTACTGCAATTGCATAAAGAAGGATCTGTTTCTGCAGAAAAACATCTTCCTTCTGCAGTCCGGAAATGGACAAAGCTACTTTGTTTCCCTGATCATGATACTGCATAATCCCCTTTGCCACAGTTTGTATCTGCTTTTGAATATAGGTATCTGCTTCCTGCAATATCTCAGCAGTCCTGCCGATATGCTCTGCTGCTCCCTGACAGATTTCCTGTTCTGCAAAGGGCAGTATATGATGCCGGATTTTGTTTCTGGCATAGTCATCCTGATCGTTGGTCTGATCATGACAATATTCGATTTCTTTCTCCTGCAGATAATATTCGATTTCCTTTTTCGATATACAAAGAAGGGGTCTGATCAGATCCTTTCTACAGGAACGGATTCCACACAAACCGGTAAGTCCGCTTCCGCGAAAAAGCTGGAAAAGTACCGTTTCTGCCTGATCATCCAGATGATGGGCGGTCGCTATCCTGAAGCGGCAGCCCTCTTTTCGTGCTTCCTGCTGTTCCCATGCTTTCAATGATTTTCGGAAATCCTGATATCGAAGCATTCTTCCTGCTTCTTCTCCAGAAAGACCATTTTCTTCTGCATAGGCAGGAACATTTTCATAATAGGTTTCACATGAAATCCCATTTTCCCGGCAGAGATTTTCCACAAAAACCCTGTCCTGATCTGCCTCTTTTCGTATGCCATGATGAACATGTACCGCTCTTAATGAAAAATCAATTTCTTTTTTCAGTAAAAGAAGCATATAAAAAAGACAGACGGAATCTCCGCCACCGGACAACCCCAGTAAAATATGGTCACCTGATTTAATCAGCTGATGTGATTTACAGTATGCGATTACTTTTTCCTCAATTTTATCTGCATTCATACCATCATGATACGCAGAGATACCGGAAAAAGCAAGTTTATCATCTGTTTCTTTTGGTCAAAATCCTTACTCACGTCTGCTTCTTTCCCAGATACCTGTCACAAGTACTGTCATATCATCCTTCACCTGTCCCCTGCATTGCTGCAGGACAAAACGCAATATATCATTGGCCAGTTCATTGGGGTTTTTGGTCTGTAATCTGCTGATAATTTCAGATAATGCGCCTTCCCCCAGGCCCCTGTTCATGGCATCATAAATTCCATCGGAAAGCAAAATAATATAGTCCCCATCCTCCAGTTTTCTCTCCTGGTACTCCATTTCCGGTGTCCCCATAAGACCAAGGGGCAGATTGTGGGAAGATATCTGCTCCACCATATTGTCTCTTTTCAAAAAAGAGGGGGCCGCGCCTACTTTACACAACCTGCAGATTCCCTGATAGAGGTCGATGCTGCAGCAGTCCAGGGTAGAAGAGCCGGATAATTCGCATCCGGTTAAAAGTGCCCCATTGATCATCTGGACAGATGCCCGGGGTGAAAATCCGGTATCCAAAAAACGCTGCATCAGATCAAGAACCATACTGCTGCTTTTATAAGCCTGTTCACCGGAACCCATACCATCTGACAGAAGGACTGCAGTGCAGCCTTCCCCATATTCAAATATCTCATAATTATCTCCGGATATCTTTTCTGTCTCTTTTGTGGCTTTTGCAACGCCGGTTAACACATGATAAGCCGGTTCTTCATAAAACAAATAAATTTCGTCCGTAACTCCGATATAGTAACTGGAGTTCTTCCATGGAATCAATCGGATATTCAGAAGTACTGATAAATATCCGGCCACATCCTCTGCCGATATCACACCTCTTCTTGTACTTCTCATGGAAGCGCTGCAGATACGGTGATTATCGTCTGCCTGTACAAAGATCAGACTGTTTATCTGTATCCCCTCACTCCGTAATTCTTTCACGATCTGGCGGTATTTCTTTTCCTCCAGATACTCGATCCGACAATTCTCTTTTGCCACAGTTTCTATCATCTGGGAGACTTCCCTTAATTGTCCTGCAAACACACTTCTCTGCTCTGATAATTGTCTGTTCCAGATCATGATCTGCCGCTCTTCCTGAGAGGTCATCTCCGCATCTTCGCTTGTTTCCTTTACACAGTTATCTTCCAGAAAAGAGTCTGCCAGTTCCCGGAAAGAATCGGCATACTCCAATAATTTATGCTTGCTGTAATCTTGTAATAACGTTGCTTCTACCACCATGATGCATTCCCCTTTTCTTTTCACATAGTTTCAAGTCAGCGGTCAGACTATCGCTTTTGCTTGATGATTATAGGCACCTGCATCTCTCGATATTTGTCAAATTGGCACTATGTATTTTGATTTTTTTTCGACAGAACAGAGACGGGATACGCCCCACGAATCTTGCTCTGATTAGCAGTCGTCATAACAAAAAAGTCATACTCTTTCGAATATGACTTTTCCTTATTTCCTGCTTAGTTTAATGTTTCCTGCTACGAATTCATACTTTTGTTCTGTTACTCTTCTTTAAAAACAATCTCATCTTCATAAACCAGTCCCAGTTTTTCCTTAGCCACATCTTCTACATACTTCTGGGTCTGGGTATATTTTTCGTATTCTTCCAGTTCCTGACTGCGGGCCTTTTCTTCATCTATCTTCTTCTGAAGTTCGGCCTCCTTCTGAAGATAAGCATCCTGTTTGCTTTCAAGCTCTATCCTCTTTACACCAACAGCTGCCAGCAGCATAAGGAGCGCAAAACTAACCAGAAACATGGCGAATCTATTCTGTTTTCTTTTCCGATGCATTGCCGCTTTTCTTCGTGCCATAAAAAAGACCCTCATTGTTATTGTTTACATAATACAATTTTAATCATTTTACAAAATTGCGTCAACTTTTTTTTCATCAGCTGGTAATTCTTTCTTTTTTTAATATCGGCCCATTTCTGAAATGTATGATATTTGTTTCTTAGTTTTATAAGAGGAACTTCTGCCCTTCTCTTTCCTTTATAAAGGATTCGAAACAGTTTATATTTTATTTTGATCAGTATCCCTGATACTTTTTTTACAAAAAATTTTCCTATGGAATTTAGATATAAAATACATCCTATACCTATACCCAGTACAATATAGAAGCGTAAACCTCCTGCATTTTCTGTCATCAAAAGCAAATACATTTTATAGCCGACCAGGATCCAATACAGCAGATCCTCAACGATTTCTCCAGCCACATTATGAAGAACGACTCTTCTGAAAATACGTAACAGATCATACAGAAACACAATCTCCATTCCCAGTTGCACAGCCTTTAAAAATAAAGATGCTTCTGATCCAACTAATTCGCTGATCTGCCAATTCATAAAATATATTAGGAAGCTCCTTTATTTATTGGAACAGCTTAGAAAAGAAAGATTCTGTTTTTTCTCTGGCTGTGACTATATCGGAATAGGTAAGGGAATCTACATTTCCTTCCACATCCACTTCCCCTTTATCCAAAGATAATCTGCTTACATGCAGCTCTTTTCCTTTTATCATCAACATTCCCAAATCGGTTTCCAAAAGCACCTCTCCGGTATCAAAGGATAATACATCTACCACGCCACTGATGGTACAAGTCTTTCTGTTTGTCAACATAACCTTATGGCTTCTGATCTGTTTTCCGTTATAGTTCACATTTAAATCTTCCATCGCTCTCCCCCTGATCCTATAAAGTAATTTCACATCTATTTCATTATATGACGGGGAGACATTCTTATATTCCTGTGATATAGCGATACATTTCTTTTGCTTCTTCTTTTCGGATCACTTCGGAAACATCCAGCACTTCCACTTTCACTTCTTTATTTCCAAACTGAATCGTAATGGTATCTCCCACTTTAACATTTACAGAAGCTTTTGCCGGTTTATCATTTACAAAAACCCTGCCTGCATCACAGGCTTCGTTTGCAACAGTACGTCGTTTAATCAATCTGGAAACCTTTAAATATTTATCTAATCTCATATCCACAAACCTTTCTGCGAAAAGAAAAAGGTCTGAGGCAAGGCTGCACTCAGACCATCTTACTCACATGTATACTAATTATGCATTCAGCATATCTTTCAGAGCTTTACCAGCTTTGAATTTAGGTGCTTTGGAAGCAGCGATCTTCATAACTTCACCACTCTGAGGATTTCTTCCTTCTCTTGCTGCTCTTTCAGAAACTTCGAAAGTACCGAAACCAACTAACTGTACTTTTTCACCTTTCTTTAATTCATCAGCAACAACATCTGTGAATGCCTTTAAAGCTTTTTCTGCATCTTTTTTAGAAAGTTCAGCTGCTTCAGCAATAGCTGCAACTAATTCTGTCTTGTTCATTTTTTATTCCTCCTAGAATTTCTTTTAACAATTCCTCAAAAGTTTTCCCCTTTTGGAAAATGCCTATACATATTTATACTGGTTTTACCATAGTTTGTCAATCATTTTTGCCATATTTTAAGGCATTCTCCGCTATTTCTCTACTTTATTAAAGCAAGTTATTCTTCTTTGGAAAGATCTAAAAATGCATAATTTGTATTTTTCTCTTCATTATCGATCTGTACCGTATAGGACTTGGATACATATCCGGTTTTTCGAAGTGTTATGGCATGTGTCCCCGACTGCTTTTTAAAGCTGCATGGGGTGATACCAATATAATTCCCATCCAGATAAACTTCCACACCAGTCGGCGCATCCACTGTTACATAATATGAAAGGGTACTGGTCTGTACACTGCTGCCATCATTTCCGGAAATGGTCAGATCTGTGTCCTCTATGGGATCATTTCCGGAAACATCCGGATCGATTTCCATGGTAACTTCTATTCCTGCGGAGTCTTGTCCGACCTTAATATACTGTTTAATGGTACTGTATTTGTCCGCCATGACGATCATCTGGTGGATACCATACTCCAGTTTAACCGGCGCCGAATAGTCGGTTCGTTCCCCGTCTATATACAAAAGGGCATCCTCCGGTGAAATCGTAAACAAAACGGTTCCGTATCTCGGTTCGGAGCCTTTCAGATTTCCAACATCCAGTTCTGTTTCCACATTGCGGCGAACCAGAATATCCTTTGTTCCGCTGGTTCCTTTATTACTGATAACCACCTGATGTTCCCCTTCCGGTACCACCAGCAGCATGTTTTCCGAAACCTTCTGCACCACGGCATTTCTAATCTCAATAAAACCACCTATAAAATATTCTTCATTTTTCAGGCGCACATATCCATGCCCTTTTTCCACAATGATACTGTAAATATCCGACCCTTTTCCACAAAAAGTCAAAGTATCAATGCTGTTTATGTCCATAAGATCTGCTTCTTCACCACCCGAAATAACTACCGTCTCTTCCGAATAAGTAAAAACATCTGTATTGATATAGGCCTGATAATTCAGACTGTCAAACTGATAGCCTGTCACATTTTGATAGACCCAGCTGCTGGTAGATCTCTGCATGGTATTCAGACGTTTCTGCAATTTCATAAATGTCAGATCTACCATTTCGCCCGGTCTTAGCTGTGTAACACTTAAAACATTTCCATATTTATCGTAAAAACAAGTTGTACCATCATATGTAAGTGTGTATTTTTTATGCACTTCCATATTTTTTAATGTGACGGTTTTTTCCCTGGTATCAATGGCCGTAATCACTGCAGTATCTGCACTGTCATATACTCCCGGATCGGCAGAAACAAATCCGGTATCTCCTTTATCCTGAGCTTCCTGCTGTGTCTGATATCCACAGGCTGTCAGGAAAAGTGCTGCTGCCAGAAACACCACATGCGTCATATACCTTTTGGGAATCTTTTGTAACTTCATGAAGAATTCTCCTGTTTTACATTACTTTTTCAATAAACTCTTTCTTCTTGTTTTCCTGTGATAAAACCAGTTCCAGCTTCTCCCTGTTCTTTTCCGGAATAAAAGCTTTTCTACTATTATAATAATAATTTACGATCTTCCAGAATTTCTCCGGATAGCAAAATCGAAAATACAGCTGCCTGGTATCTTCCTCGGAAATCTTATTTTCTGATCCATATGCCTGCAGCAGCATCTCTCCAAGCTGCGGCGACCAGTTATTCTTTTCCAGGAATTTCCTCATAAAATGATAGATATCCCTGGATTTGTTATCCCAGATACATTTTTCAAAATTAATCAGAAAATACTGGTTATCCTGAAGTAATACATTATGATATTGAAAATCCCCATGGCAGATCAGGTTTCCTTCCGTATGAAGCGGGTAATTTTTTAATTCTTCCACAACCTGCTGTGCCATGTCAAAATATCGGTCATATGTACTGTTTAAAAAATGTTCAAAAGAATTCTTTTTCCCTTTTTCCTTCAGATAACGTCGTACCTTTTTCAGTTCTTTGTTATGCTTCTCCAGTTCTGTCAAAACTCCGCCACCCGGAAAAACAGGACTGCCGAATCCTTCTGCAATTTTATGATAGCATCCGAGGGCACGCATGGCAAGTTTACAATCTTCCATGGAATCCGGACTGCATTCCCCCCTATTCACATAGGTTTTCACAATATATTTTGTCCCATCCGGATCGACCTGTAAAAGATTTCCTTCTTTATTCGGTATCAGCATCTCCGCTCCGGAAAATCCCTGTTCTTTTAAATATGTTAAAAACGTATTCAGAAGCAGCAGTTTTTCTCCATGCCCATTAAATTCTTTTAAGATGAATATTCCCTGTTTTGCTTCACAAAGAATAGCGCTCCGCACCTTCCAGGTGCGAAGCACTTCCAAATCGTAGCTGTCAAACACATTCTCTGCTTTTGGTCTCACGTTCGCCGCCTCCTAAAAATGTTCATAACCTATCATATGAACAGGAAACAGAAATTATGTGCGTTCTACATATTTATTCAAATGATTCAGTAAATACTCTTTGTTATTGTTCGAAGGATGTTTTAAAACATCTTCCAACATTTTTTGTAAAACCTGTCCCAGCTCTTTTCCCGGCTTCATACCATGCCCGATCAGGTCATTTCCGGATACTGCAAGATTCTTTATCGATAAGCAGTCCCCCTGCTCTATGATTTCCCGATACATCTCTTTCAGTAGCTGCTGTTTTTCTTCTTTTTCTGCTTTAAAATAGTCACTTTGCGCTAAAAGATCTGCCTCTCCAATCGTAAAAAGATCCGGAAACAAGTCTTCACCTATTCTTGAAATCATGCTTCTCACCGTAGCCTTTTTTATGGGAGGTGACAGGCTGATCGCCCAATCATGATACTTTGCTAACCTTTTTACCCGGTTTAACGTATCATTGTCAAATTTTAAGCGATGCATAATGAGTGCTGCCATTTCTGCGCTTTTCTCTGCATGTCCCTTAAAATGATCTCTTCCCGCCTCATCCGTAGTGATGCAATAGGGCTTTCCGATATCATGCATCAGCATAGCCAACCTGAGCACTTTATCCCCGGGAACATTGGTCAGGCTATGAATGATGTGCTCTCCCACCGTATACATATGATGCGGCGTATTCTGCTTCGTTTCCATACAGACATCCAGTTCCGGCAAAATCTGTGCTGTGATTCCGGTTTCATATGCGATACGGATATATTCCGGATGCTCGGAAACCAGAAGCTTTATCAGTTCTTCCCGGATACGTTCTGCACTGATATTTTTCAAGTTTGGAGCCAGCTTTACAATGGCCTTTTTGGTTTCCAGTTCTATCTCATAACCAAACTGGGCAGAAAAACGAATTGCTCTCATGATACGAAGTGCATCTTCTGTAAAACGCTCCTCCGCATTTCCAACACAACGAATCACCTTTTTTTGGATATCATCCATGCCCTGGAACAGATCAATCAGTCCATCCCTGTCATTATATGCCATGGCATTGACGGTAAAGTCGCGGCGCTTTAAATCTTCTTCCAGCGATTTTGTAAACGTAACCTCCTTCGGATGCCTGCTGTCTTCATAATCCCCATCAATACGGTACGTGGTCACTTCATATCCCACATGTTCCAACATAATGGTCACAGTACCATGCTGCAGTCCGGTATCTATGGTATGGGAAAACAGTTTCTTTACTTCATAGGGATCCGCCGATGTAGTAATGTCCCAGTCATTAGGCTCTCTGCCCAGAATACTGTCACGGACACATCCGCCAACCGCATAGGCTTCATAACCATTCTGCTCCAGTGTTTCAATAATATATTTTACATGTTTCGGAAGCTTAATTATTACCATTTTTCTTCCTATACTCCTGCTTTTTCTATCAGTTCTACACCAGTCTCACGGTTTCTCTGGCAATAGCCAGCTCTTCATTGGTCGGAACTACCATCGTTACCACTTTGCTGCCTTCATCAGATAAGATAATCTCTTCTCCACGAATTTTATTTTTCTCCGGATCAATATTGGTTCCCAAAAACTCGATATATTCTCCGATCAGCCCTCTTACATAGGCATTGTTTTCTCCTGCACCAGCAGTAAATGCGATCACATCTACTCCCTTCATTGCAGCAGCATAGGCACCAATGTATTTTGCCACACGATAGGCAAAAGCCTCCAGTGCACCGGCTGCCAGTTCATTTCCTTCGTTTTTTGCCGTTTCCAGATCCCGGAAGTCATTGGAAACTCCCCCGGATAAGCCCAGCACACCGGACTTTTTATTTAAAATATTCAAAACCTCATCTGCTGAGATATGTTCCTTTTCGGCCAGGAAAGTGATAACTGCCGGATCGATATCTCCGCTTCTGGTACCCATAATCAGACCTTCCAGCGGTGTTAATCCCATGGAAGTATCCACAGATTCCCCATTTTTTACTGCAGAAATAGAGGCTCCGTTTCCCAAATGGCAGACGATAATCTTCAGATCCTTCCGGTCTTTTCCCAATATTTCAGCTGCACGTTTGGAGACAAAGTCATGGCTGGTACCATGGAATCCATAACGGCGCACTTTATATTTCTCATAATATTCATGTGGAATACCATAAAGATATGCTTTCTTTGGCATGGTCTGATGAAATGCCGTATCAAATACAGCAACCATGGGCAGTCCCGGCATTACTTCCTGACACGCACGGATACCGATCAGGTTAGCTGGGTTGTGAAGCGGTGCCAGATCATTACAGCTTTCAATCTCACGGATAATTTCTTCATTTAACAGTACGCTTCCGGCAAACTTATCTCCTCCATGAACAACACGATGGCCTACCGCATCGATTTCGCTTAATGATTTGATCACACCAACCTGTGAATCTACCAGCTTATCCAAAACAAGCTGTACTGCAACCGTATGATTTGGCATGGACACATTTTCCTTTTTCTTTTCCATGCCTTCCGGCTGATGGGTGAGAACTCCATCGGTTCCTATTCTTTCGCAAAGACCCTTTGCCAGAACTTTCTCAGATTCGCTGTCGATCAGCTGATATTTTAAAGATGAACTCCCACAATTAATAACCAATACTTTCATTTTACCTTCTCCTTCTAAAACTTTTCTTTGGGCTTATTACATTATACCCTAACTTTTATGAAACAAAAAGGGGATGCACTTCAACGAATAAAATTTGTGAAGTAGTGGCGTTCATTCTTAGGGGTACCGGGCGGCTGGTTGTTTTTTATCAGCGGCAAAATATTTTTATCCCAGGAACTTCTTTATTTTCGATTAAGTATATTTTTCCAAAGCTGTACACCCGGGGCGGTGTGTCCTTTTTATGCAAACACTGTTGGCAAAAATCCGTATAAAGATTGCCCACCGCAGAAAGCAAAACTGAGACGACATTTCAACCCGTTCAAGACTTTTAAGTCGCGTTTTGAAATGTCGTCTCTGATCAAGACTTTGCTTCCTGTGGTGGGCAATCTTAGGATTTTTTCCCCAGTGTTTGTATGAAAAGTGACACACCTCTCCCGGCTGTTCATCCGTGGAAAAACATACTATCCATAAAGAAGCTCCTGGGATATATTTTGCAAGCTGAAAAAAACAACCAGCCGCCCGGTACGCCTAAGAAAAAGCTGCCACTCAACGAAATTTTATTCGTTAAAGCGACAGCTCTTTTTATTTCATTATATATCTCTTAGTATGCTCTGCCCCAATATACCATCTTTTTGGCTGGTCTTCCGCAACATACACACTTATCGGAAAGCTGCTCCTGTTCAAATGGCATACACCGGCTGGTTACAGACAGATCTTCTTTGATCTTATCTTCGCAAGCCTGATCACCACACCACATTGCCTTTACAAAACCTGCTTTTTCTCCAAAAATCTGCTTGAACTCATCATAATTTGTTGCGGTATAGGTATGTGAATCTCTGTGGGCTCTTGCTCTTTCCAGCATTTCAACCTGCATCTTATCCAGTACTTCTGCAACCTTTGCTTCCAGTTCATCAAAAGATACTTCTATCTTTTCTCTGGTATCACGTCTGCAGATGACACATTTTCCTGCTTCGATATCCTTAGGGCCTACTTCCACACGAACCGGAATACCTCTCATTTCCTGCTCGGAGAACTTCCAGCCCGGACTCTTATCGCTGTCATCCACTTTTACACGGAAATTAGAAAGCATATCTTTCATGGCAAATGCCTTTTCTAAAACGCCTTCCTTTTTCTGCTGGATCGGAATGATCACTACCTGTGTCGGAGCTACCTTTGGAGGCAGAACCAGACCGGAATTATCACCATGTACCATAATAACCGCACCAATCAGACGTGTGGTCATACCCCAGGATGTCTGGTGAACATATTTCAGGGTATTATCTTTATCGGTATACTGAATGCCAAAAGCTTTTGCAAATCCATCACCAAAGTTATGGCTGGTACCGGACTGCAGTGCTTTTCCATCGTGCATCAGTGCTTCTACTGTATAAGTAGCAGTTGCACCTGCAAATTTCTCTTTTTCTGTCTTCTGTCCTTTGATGACCGGGATAGCCAGTACGTTTTCCAGGAACTCTGCGTATACATTCAGCATCTGCACGGTTCTTGCTTCAGCTTCCTCTGCTGTTGCATGTGCAGTATGACCTTCCTGCCATAAGAATTCGCGGCTTCTGAGGAATGGTCTGGTTTCTTTTTCCCAACGAACTACGGAACACCACTGGTTTAATACCTGTGGCAGATCTCTGTAAGACTGAATTACATTTTTATAATAATCACAGAACAGGGTTTCAGAAGTAGGTCTGACACAAAGTCTTTCCTGCAGAGGCTGCAGACCACCGTGTGTTACCCATGCAACTTCCGGCGCGAATCCTTCTACATGATCTTTTTCTTTCTGAAGCAGGCTTTCCGGAATAAACATTGGTAAATATGCATTCTGTACGCCGGTTTCTTTGAATCTGGCGTCCAGCTGCTGCTGAATGAGTTCCCAAATCGCATATCCGGCAGGTTTGATCACCATACATCCCTTTACGCTTGTATAATCAATCAGTTCTGCCTTTTTTACTACGTCTGTATACCATTGTGCGAAATCTTCTTCCATAGAAGTGATCGCTTCTACTAATTTTTTATCTGCCATGATAACTTCCCTTTCCCTTGCTTCTTTAATGTATCTTTTTTAGCATAAAAACAGCATTTCTGCATACTTTTCTAATCTATACCGATTTTAGTGGGCTGCATGCGTTTTGTCAAGCTAACGCACTTTCTTTTTCGCAATCTGCCTCACTTCTTTCAAAGCCCTGCTTCCTTTCATCGGGAACTTTCCTTTCGTAAGATATTCTCTCCCAGCCCAAGCATCAGAAAAACGAAAGGCGTGTTCACGATCTGCTGGAAGCTGAATATGTTATGAAATAGATAGGATATTGCGGAGACCGCAATGATAAGGCAAATGGGATTTTGTTTCATCTTCCTTAAATGTCTGACAATACTACTGATAAAAATACCCCAAAAGGTAAGCAGCCCCCATATTCCTGTGTTTACCAGAATCGTAATCATCTCATTATGTGCATTGGTTAAACGGACTCCTCCAAACTGATTTTCCAGCAGGTAGGAAATCGCCGGATGGGTATAAGAATACATAGTAAAACAGTCCGGCCCTGCCCCGATCCACTTTCTCCATCCTGGAAAACTGTTAAAAATAAGGACTCCGTCTTTCCAGGTCATTCCCCTGGAGCTCCCCCAGCTACTGTCAAAAATGAATAATCCATTATCGAATAAAGAGCCTATGCTGCCACGGTTTTTGGTGTTCATGATCAGCAGGACAATATAACCGGCAAGAAGCAGTATAACCGCGCTTACCACCACCCATTTTACGATATGAAAGGCTTTATGTAAGGTCTCTTTTTCCGGATCGTCTATGATCACCCGCAGGAGAACAGCCATGATGAAGACAATCAATGTGGCATTACCAAGCACAAAGCTTATGGTAATATTCCAAAAATTAAGCTGCTCCGGAAAAAGATAATGAATCAGCCGAAAAACCTGCCATGTTCCGGTCATGATCGCAATGATTTCAAGATAACGCTCCAGCCATCTTCTTTTTTCAAAACAGACCAGAAAGAGAAGGAAAAAAACTATACCAAGTGATACGAATGCACTATCACTTCCTTCTACTGCTGCCAGACCCAAGGCTACCATACTATATATTCCGCTAAATATTCGCGAAGCCATGTCTTCTGTAAGAATATAAATCACCGGTCCCATTACAAAAAACACAGACCAGTACCCGCAAAACCAGTTAATATTTCCTATACTGGAGATGTATTCCACAGACGCATTTTCCATGGTAATCGGATAAATGGAAAAGCGGTTTAATAACCCCCACAAAAAAATCAGAAAAGAAATACCCATTAAGTACCATATCCTACTTTCTTTTCCATCATAAAACCGGGATACAAAATAGTAGATGCCGATACAGATCATCTGCGTAACAAATCCCATATACCATCCGTCCGTTCCCCACAGAGCTTCCTGAGGAAAATCCGACAGCATAAAAGAAAATATCAAAACAGCCCCATATAACAGGATAAAAATATCTGTGGCAGATAAATTCTTCAGGCTGCCAGCCACTCTGCTCCCGATGGAAACTTTCGCTCCATCAGACATTTTTGACGGAATCAGCAGATAGAAAGCATTTACAATAAGAAGCAACCCGCCAAAAAGAAATGCAATGATTTTTAAATACTGAAATTTATAGGTGGTTATTTGCGTATATCCATCTCGAAAATACAAAGGATAAACGATGGCAAAGCAAAAAAGAAACAGAAGAACTAAAAGATGTCCTGATTTTTCCACACTTTTTTTCATATCCAATTGTCTCTTTTTTTCTTTATGATCTTTCTGCATTTGCAGTGCCTCGGACATAGCATTTCCTTTTCTTTACGTTTCTATCTTACGTTTCCATTTCACGCTTCTATTTTACGTTTCTATTTTTCTTTTCTTCTTTAACGTTTTTATTACATTCCTTCTTATGTTTTCTTTACGCTTTTTATTTTGGCTCATCGTAAAAGTCCTGAAAAGCCTCTCCTTCCGGCTGGATCGTAAAGGACATCTCTTTTCCTGTTTCCGGATGATTCAAAACAATCTCACACGCACATAATGCTACATTTCGAATACCATTCTTTTCCGAATATATCTTCGTCGCTTCGTCTGCATACTTCTGATCCCCCAGCAACGGCATCCCGGCATGTGCCATCTGTGCTCTGATCTGATGAAATCTTCCGGTATCAATTTGAACCACATAAAGCACTTTCCCGTTGGAAGCAGCCAGCATTCGGTAATGCAGTACTGCCTTTTTCGCACCGGGGGTATCTGCTGTAACGATTCTGGCCATATTTTTTCCGGATTCCTTGATCATGTAGTCCTCCAGCATTCCTTCCTCTGCAAAAGGCTGATTGAAAGCAACTGTATAATAACTTTTATGAAGTGCTTTCGTCTTTAGACTCTGGCTTAGAACCCTGGTCGCTTTCTGTGTCTTCCCAAATACCAGCAGGCCTTCCACCGGTTGATCCAGTCTATGTATGATTCCCAGATAAGGCTCGCTCCCTTTGCTTTTTGCCAGATAATTTTTTAACTCACTGACCACATCTGCCTGTCCGATTCTGGCTGTCTGGGTCGGAAACCCTGCCGGCTTACGACATACCAATATATCATTATCCTGATAAATAATCTCTGTTCTCATAATTCCCAAATTAATATCCGATTTGTTTTAAAATCCGTTCCAGAATTCGTACATTTTTCAAAGAAAAGTCTTCTGATACACAAGGCGTTTCTTCTCCGGTGATACATTTCCCAAGCTGTTCCACCTCGAGAGCATAATTCTGTGGCGCTGTTACGGTTTTTGTGATTTTCTTTCCGTCTATACAAATGGTATAGTCACATTTTCCTTCCTGATTAAAGGCTACATCTGAAACGATCTTTCCTTTGGTTCCAAAAATCTGTAGCCGGTCTATGCGGTAATCTTTCTCTGTTTCCAAAGTCATACCACAGGTAAAGGAAGCCCTGGCGCCGGACTCAAATACCATAAACCCTGTAGTTAATTTATCGATTCCTTCCTGGGAAAAATCAGCCACCGCCTGTACGGTTTTCGGCTCCTGCCCCATCATCCAGAGGATCTGGCTGGTACAGTAACAGCCCAGATCATAGGTACTGCCGCCAAAGGTTTCTTTTCTCATACGGATATTGGACATATCATAATCGGAGGTCAGGAAAGCATTTTCCATATACCGGATCTCTCCAATCGTGCCATTATCCAGCTCTTCCTTAATAGCAGAAACAATAGGACTATGCAGATATGCAAAGGCTTCCATTAAATATACGTTGTTTTCCTTTGCGGTACGAAACATTTCTTCGATCTCTTTTTCTGTCGGTGCAAGAGGTTTTTCGCAAAGTACATGCTTGCCTGCTTTTAACGCTTTTATGGTCCATTCATAATGCAGTTCATTTGGCAGCGGAATATATACTGCCTGAACATCCGGATCCGCTAAAAGTTCCTCATAACTTCCATATGCTTTTTCAAATCCAAATTCTTTCTGAAACTGCTCTGCCTTTTCCAGACTTCTTCCCGCTATTGCTGTAAGCTCACAATTGGAAGCAAGCTGCATTCCCGGAATGGTACATCCTTTTGCAATTCCTGCTGTTCCTAAAACGCCCCATTTGATCATGTTCTTTCTCCTTTTGACAAATTATTTTTTCCTATTCATCTACCATCTTTTGTTATAAACATATATCAGTATTATTATATTATAATTTCTTTCATATTTTTACGCGGTCTGGGTTCAGGACTTTCCTCTCCATAACCCACTGTAATAATACCATTTACATAGAAATTTCCCGGAAGTTGTAACACTTTTTTCATTTCTTCCTGTTCATACCAGCCTGTCCAGCAAGTGGATAATCCCATATGCTGTGCCTGCAAAAAATCTCAAAACCAGCTTTCGACCAGCACTCAACTGGCCTTCGACCTAATTTTGAGACCATAAAATATTATATGATAATTTCATAAATTTGCTTTCTGAATAAAACCTTCAATAACTTCTAATATTTCTTTAGCTCTTTCATATTGATCTTCAGCATCTTGCTTTGAAACAATGAAAAAATCATCATAATCACAACTATTCCTAATTTGGAATGCTTGTTGTAAATATTTCGAGTACTTCTTATCAAAAATACCCGTTTTTACAAATTCCTTTTGAAAATATGCAATGACTCCAGCGTGTTTTGAAAAATCTACCTTTTTGATAGCTAGTACAGCACGTATTGCAGTAAAAATAGCATAATAAGATCTTCATACAGAATCTTTGTATAATCCGGCATCTAACAAGACCTTTGCAGATATCAATTTTTCTTTTGCTGAAGATAAACGATACTGTATTAAATCATCCAATTTTTCGTCCCTCCTCTGCGATATTTCGATAATATGGAAGTGACTGCTTATATTTCATGAATTCATCATACGGAATAACTGTCGGAGATACAATAATATCATGTTCCAATCCCAATTCTGCTGAGATATCCCAAAGCTCTTTTAACTTTTCCTGTAAGTCCAAACGTGACCCATGTACTATAGCAACCAAATCGATATCTGAGTTTTCTGTAAAATCACCTCTCGCATATGAACCGTATAACATAATTTCTTCAATATCTCTGTCGTATACAACTCTATAGCATTCTACCATTGCTTTAATAATTTTATTTAATTGCATTTCTGTACACATACGTATCACCTCCCCCTGCTGTTTTTAGGGTGTTTTCCTTCCGGCTGATATCCCAATTATAACTCAAAATCCCCCTATTGCAACTCACAAAAAGAAAAAGCTAATGCCCCTAAAGGGGCGTTTGTACTACTCCGACTTAACCCTTAAAAGGGTCTTCATACTCTTTT
>CAMFGH010000006.1 GCA_945949875.1 uncultured bacterium | reverse complement strand
TAAGGCATGGAAACGTAAGAAGAGATGGTTCAGTGTTCGGTTTTGAAGGTATGAAGAAACTTTCAGAAAGAAGTCGAGAGACTTCTTTTTTTGTTCTTTTATTTTGCTTTTTTGTATGCATTTTATAAAACTTGTGATATAATCTTTTTAGGTTTTATTCTTATGGCGTGAAAATGTCTATATTATTGCGAGGTGGAGTATGGATACAAAGATTTTGTTAGAAAATGGGACAAATGAGCTGGAAGTTTTAGAGTTTTTGCTGGATGGAAATGCTTATGGAATCAATGTTGCAAAAGTAAAAGAAATAATTTCTTACCAGAAGGTAACTCCAGTACCTAATGCGCATCCAAGTATTGAAGGTATTTTTATGCCGAGAGAGACAATGATTACAGCAATCGATTTAAAGAATTGTCTTCAGCGAGGCGTTTCTGATGAAAAGGGACTTTTCATCATTACGAATTTTAATCAATTAGATATTGCATTTCATGTAGATAATGTGGTTGGTATTCATAGAGTTTCCTGGAAAGATATCATTAAACCGGATTCTACTGTTAGTACATCGGAAGAAGGTATTGCAACAGGTATTATTAAAATTAATGATAAACTGATTATTATTCTTGACTTTGAAAAAATCGTTTCGGATATCAATCCTGAAACAGGATTAAAGATAACAGAAATCGATGAACTTGGTGAAAGAAAGAGAAATGATGTTCCGATTCTGATAGCTGAGGACTCTGTTTTACTGAATAAATTGATTGTTGAGTCTTTAAGAAAAGCCGGATATATGAATCTGATTCATACAAAAAATGGACAGGAAGCATATGATATTATTCAGGATTGCAAAAAGAATGGATCTTTAAAAGAGCATGTTCAATGTATTATTACAGATATTGAGATGCCACTTATGGATGGACATCGTCTTACTAAATTAGTGAAAGACGATGATGAAACAAAGGACATTCCGGTTATCATTTTCTCTTCTCTTGTAAATGAAGAAATGAAGCGAAAAGGCGAGGCTTTAGGAGCTGATGCGCAATTGTCAAAACCTGAGATTGGTAATCTGGTCAGGCTAATTGACTCTTTTGTGCTTAAATAAGTCATGATATAGATTGCACCGTAAGTGTTGAGACTTTCGACACTCTACGGTGCATTTTTGTGTTCATGAAATAAAGTGACATGATGAAGAGTTTTTGATATAATCAGTGCAAAGAAAAACAAGCAGCACGATAACGAGAAAAAAGTTCTGCGGAGTCAAACGCCATAAAGATATAATAATAGGAATAATCGTCATATGACGATGTGGATTTGAGTATATGAACAATGATTATATAACAGATTTAAAAAAGTGCATAGATGATTCAGAAATGGTCTTTGTAGGAATTGGAAATGAATTACAGGTAAAGCTGTCTTCACTAAACGAAATGGATAGCTTCCATGATAAGTTTCAACTTCTGGAGAAAAATGAAGAATATGAGTGGCTGATTCCTTATTTGATAAAATATTATCTGAATGATAAATTTCATCAGGAAATTTTGAATGCCTATGAGAATTTGTATGAGCTTATCAAAGATAAAAACTACTTTATTGTTTCTCTTAGTACAGATGATCTCATGAAAAAGATTCCGTTTCGGGATGATAGAATTGTTTTTCCGTGTGGAACTTATGAAAAACTTCAGTGTGAAAAGAATTGCAGTAATAAACTATATGATCTGGATGGGGAATTTTGGGAAAAAGTAAGTGGATGGATAGAAGATAGGGTAGATATTTCGGAACTTGAACAGCCGAAATGTCCGACTTGCGGTGGAAATCTTGTTTTCAACCAATATGGACAGCCTGTTTATAATGAAAAAGGTTATATCGAAAACTGGCAACGGTATACGAAATGGTTACAAGGTACGGTTAACAGGAAACTGTGTATTCTGGAACTCGGTGTGGGAATGGAATTTCCGTCTATTATTCGTTGGCCAATGGAAAAAGTGTGCTTTTATAATCAAAAATCACATTTTTTCAGAGTACATGAGATGTTGTATCAAATTGCAGGCGATATTGAAGACCGGGGGATTTCAATTAAACAAAATGCGTTAAAATTTTTACAGGAAATATAATCTATAATGCATAAATAAAAATATATGTATAAAGTTGTGCGGAAACTTGGAGGAAATACATATGGGATCTGATGAAGAACGTTTAGAAGAAATGTTGAAATCCATGATGGATGGCAATAATAGTGCAGATGGTGAAAAACAGAATGTAGTTTCCGGTCTGGATGTGCTGAAACTTGCGAAAGAAAAGGAACTTGAGATTCAAGAAGAATTAGAGCGTCAGGAAGAGTTAGAGCGCCAGCAGGAAGTAGAAAAAACGGAAGAAGAGTTTGACCTTGCATCTATGCTGGATAAGATAGAAGAGGAACCGATGGTATTGGAAGAGGAGCCGGTAATATCAGAAGAAGAACCGATGGTATTGGAAGAGGAGCCGGTAATATCAGAAGAAGAACCGATGGTATTGGAGGAGGAGCCAGGAATATCGGAAGAGGAGCCGATGGTATTGGAAGAGGAGCCAGTGGTATCGGAAGAGAAATCTTTGATATTAGAGGATGAGCCGATGATGCTGGAAGAAGAGCCTCTTATATTAGGAGAGGGACCGGAGATGACAGAAGAAGAGCCATCTTTTGAGAAGCCGGTTAGTATGGATGACATTGATTTTACGGAGCTGTTTTCCGGTAGTGAAGATCTTTCAGATATCAGAGATTTGCTGGAGAAGTCTGATAATCATGAAATGGTAAGTGATGATCTTCCTGATAGTGATGTTTTTTCGGGAGATGATATTCTTTCCGGTGGTGATATCCTTTCAGAGATAGATGCTTTAACAGAACCATCAGAAGGAGATGAGACTGCATCTGGGAAGAAAGCGAAAAAAACAAAAGAAGAAAAAAAAGCAGAAAAAGAAGAAAAGAAAAGAGCGAGAAAAGAAAAAAAAGATAAAAAGGGCAAAAACTCGGGAGCAGGGGCAGAGGAAAGCGAAAGAGAAGAAGCCAAAGCGGGGAAAAAAGCGAAAGCAGGTTTTCTAAAAAAGATGGGAGAAGCTCTTTTTGGAAGTGATGAAGAGGATCTGGATGAAGAAAAGAAAGTAGATGAGAATGCAGCGATTCTGGAAGAATTAGATGCTGAAGATAGGGCAAAGGAAGAAAAGGGGAAAAAGAAAAAGGACAAAAAAAAGGACAAGAAAAAGGGAAAAGGCAAAAAAGGAAAAGGTGGAGAGTCTGCCCAGGAGGGTGGTGACGAGGATGAAATTCCTGTCAAAGAGAGCTCAAAAGAAAAGAAAAAGCGAGAAAAGAAAGAATTAAAGGAACAGAAAAAGAAGGAAAAGGCGGCTGCCAGGGAAGAGGAAGAACGTAATCGGAAGCCGACTAAAAAGATTTCCAGAAAGAAAGTTATTCCGGTGATTCTTCTGGGCTTTACTTTCCTGGTAATTGTATTTCTTTTTCAGAAGATTGGAATGGGAAGAATCGAGCTGTCAGAGGCAAGAAATGCGTTCTTTACCGGTGACTATGAAACAGCATATGCTTTGTTTGCAGGAGATGAGTTAAAAGAAGCCGATCAGATATTATATCAAAAGGCGGGGGTAATCCTTAGAATGCAGCATGCCTGCGAAACGTATGAAAATCATAAAAAAATGGGAAAGAAATTGCAGGGACTGGACGATTTGATACAGGGGCTTGCATTTTATTTCAAGCTAATTGATGAAGGAAATACGGAAATTCTGTCACAACAGGCTATAGAACAATACAGTCAGATATTGCGGTATCTGTCGGAAGATTTTTCTTTATCGGAAGAAGAAGCACAAGAAATCGCATATGAAGAGGATGATTACATATATAGTCTAAAATTGGAAGCTATTGCTGAGGGAAGACCTTATATTCCTCCGGAGGATGCATATGGATCTCAAAATGTCGAAATACAGAACGAAGAAATGCAGAATGAAAGCATGGATAATGCGGGGCAAAACAGCAATGAAATAGAAGAGGAAGATAGGTCGGAAGACGGAGAAAGAATAATCGAACCGGTAGAAGTGGAGATACATTTAGAAGATGCGCTACCGGAGGAAGAGGAGTACCTGAATGATAGCAATAATTGATTATGATGCGGGAAATATAAAAAGTGTTCAAAAAGCAATCAATCTCTTAGGCGAAGAAACGGTTTTGACGAGAGAAAAAGAAGAAATTTTAACAGCAGATAAAGTTATATTGCCGGGAGTTGGAGCCTTTGGTGATGCAATGGAAAAGTTAGAACGGTTTGGACTTATTCCGGTCATAAAAGAGGTAGTGGAAAAAGGCACTCCTTTTTTGGGAATATGCTTAGGTTTGCAGCTTCTTTTTGAAGAAAGTGAAGAATCTCCGGGCGTAAAAGGACTGGGGATTTTAAAGGGAAAGATTGTAAAAATTCCGGAAGAGACCGGACTTAAAATTCCACATATTGGCTGGAATTCCCTGGACTTTCCTTCAGAAGGAACTTTATTTAGAGGAATACAACCAAATTCTTATGTGTATTTTGTTCATTCTTTCTATTTACAGGCAGAAGAGAAGGAAATTGTGAAAGCAACGACAAAGTACGGAGTGACAATAGAAGCTTCTGTTGAAAAAGGAAATGTATATGCCTGTCAGTTTCATCCGGAAAAGAGTTCGGATGTGGGACTTCAGATTTTGAAAAATTTCCTTGCAATATAGAAGAAAGGGTAAAATTGCGTAAGCAATCAGGATATGTTATGCATACAAAAAGAATTATTCCGTGTCTGGATGTTAATAATGGCAGAGTTGTAAAAGGTGTTAATTTTGTGAATCTCCAGGATGCCGGAGATCCGGTGGAAATTGCAGCAGCATATGATAAAGCAGGGGCAGATGAAGTGGTTTTTCTGGATATTACTGCTTCTTCCGATGCAAGAGATACGGTCGTTGATATGGTTCGAAAAGTGGCAGAAAGAGTTTTTATTCCCTTTACCGTGGGAGGCGGGATTCGGACGGTAGATGATTTTAAGAAGCTTCTCCGGGAAGGGGCGGATAAGATATCCATTAATTCATCCGCCATCAACAACCCCAATCTGATCAGTGAAGCGGCAGATAAGTTTGGAAGTCAGTGCGTTGTGGTTGCAATTGATGCAAAACGAAGACCTGATGGAAGCGGCTGGAATATCTATAAAAATGGTGGCAGGATTGATGTGGGAATCGATGCAGTAGAGTGGGCAGCAAAAGTTCAGAAGCTGGGCGCCGGAGAAATTCTGCTTACCAGTATGGACTGCGATGGAACAAAAGCAGGATATGATATTGAACTTACCCGCCAGATTGCAGAAGCGGTATCCATCCCCGTGATTGCATCCGGTGGAGCAGGAAATATGGAGCATTTTTATGAAGCATTGACAGAAGGAAAGGCCGAAGCAGCGCTGGCAGCTTCTTTGTTCCATTATAAAGAGTTGGAAATCAGGCAGGTAAAGGAATACTTACGTGAAAAAGGCGTTTCTGTAAGATTGTAATGATTACAAGTTCAGAAAGACGTTAAAGACAGAGAAGTTTCCAAAACGTATAAATTTACAAAAGTGTAGAAATTAAAAAGAGTGAAAAAATCAAAAGAACAGTTTGCATGGAGCTAAATTATGGCAGCAATAGATAATGACTGGTTGAAACCATTGACACCGGAGTTTCAGAAACCATATTATAAGAAATTGTTTCAAAAGGTAAGCGAAGAATATAATACCAGACAGATTTTTCCACCGGCAGATGATATTTTTAATGCATTTCATCTTACTCCGTTAAAAGATGTAAAAGTGGTGATCCTTGGACAGGATCCGTACCACAATGATGGTCAGGCTCATGGACTATGTTTTTCTGTAAAACCTGATGTGGATATTCCACCATCGCTGTTAAATATATATCAGGAACTGCATGATGATCTGGGATGTTATATTCCGGATAATGGATATCTGGTGAAATGGGCGCAGCAGGGAGTTTTACTGCTTAATACTGTGCTGACGGTACGTGCTCATGCAGCAGCTTCTCATAAAGGCATTGGCTGGGAGGAATTTACAGATGCCTGTATCAGAATATGTAATGAACAGGATCGCCCCATGGTATTTATCCTCTGGGGGAGACCTGCACAGATGAAGAAGAGCATGCTGAACAATCCAAAACACCTGATTTTGGAGGCACCTCATCCCAGTCCGTTATCTGCGTATCGGGGATTCTTTGGATCAAAACCATTCAGTAAGACAAATGAATATCTGAAACAGAATGGACTGGAACCGATTGACTGGCAGATTGAAAACATGAAACATGAATAATGATAAAAAAACATGAAAATGAAATAGAAAAGAAATAAAAAAGAAAAACGAAAAAGACCTTACGGGGTCTTTTTTTATTCACATGTAAACGAACGATATATTTTCGCGAAAATATATTTGATAAAATGCAACAGATTATTGTATATAATAATTAGGAAAATCTTTCCAAATACTATGCTAAAAGGTTTGAAAAGTGGGTGGAAATGTGACTGAGAATTATGTTTCAACGAAAGTTAAAGCAGAGGAGTGGGGAATGAGTCTGCGTACGGTGCAGCATGCATGTAAAGATGGAAGAGTTCCCGGTGCAAAAAAAGTAAATAAGGAATGGCTTGTCCCGATTAATGCAATGAGTCCTGTAGATGCCAGAACCGCAAAGGGCAGAACCATCAAAGCCCTTGGGATAGATTTTCGTGAAAAGGAAAAATTTGTAACAGATACCTGGACAAGTGTGATTCATAATGTAAGAAATGCGCTTAGTACCATTATGGGATATGCGGATCTGATCCGGTTAAAAGAAGGAGATACTGAAAAGATACTGGAATATGTGGAATACATTCAGAAAGCAGGAAAGGATGCGCTTAATCTGACTGGCGATTTTATTGAATATGTTGATTTACGGAATGGAAAAACTGTATTAAGAGAAGAAAATGTGAATTTGAAGAACCTGATTCAGAATGTGGTTGAGTCCAAAAACACAGAAGCAAAGAGACGGGGAATTAGGATACTTCAAACTGTGGACATATTACATGAGGATATAGTCGCCGATGCAGCAAAGCTGATGAATATATTGGAAAAAGTGCTGAACAATGGAGTGGAATTTTCGAAAGATGAGGATGTTGTTCAACTGAAGGTGGAAGAAATTGATTCAGACAGAAATACATGCACCATGCGATATACGATTAAAGATCTTGGAGTTGGAATGGATGATACCAGTCCAAAAGCACTTTTTGAAACGTTTCTGGATGATTCTGATGAATCTAAAGATCCCAATAATCTTGGGCTGGGGCTTCCTATTGTAAAGAAACTCATTGATTTGATGAATGGAAGCATCGAGATTCAAAGCAAACCTGATTTTGGAACGATTGTTGAGATCGTTCTTACACACGTAATTGCGAAAGAGAAAAGAGGTACCTTTGATGAAACGGTTCTGAAAGGTAAAAAGATCCTGCTGGTGGAGGATAATAGTTTGAACCGGGAGATTACAGCAGAAATCCTCAGTGCAGAAGGATGTATCGTTCACACGGTGGAAAATGGTATTGCCTGTCTTTCCAGATTGACAGAAAAGCCGACAGGATTTTATGACCTGATATTTATGGATATTTATATGCCGATTATGGATGGAATAAAAACTGCACAGGTAATAAGAGGACTTGATGAGAAGAGAAAATCAAGAATTCCGATCATTGCACTTACTGCATCCATTACGGAGGCAGACAGAAAAGCAGCGATACAGGCAGGTATGAATGGTTTCGCAGGGAAACCACTGGATATCAGACAGATTATTGAAATAGTAAATAAATTGAAAATCAGATAGGTTACACATACCCTAGTCTTCTGGAAAGGGTTTCAGCTGTTTTGATGACATATTTCTCTACACTTTCAATCCGTTCATCAGGAATCTGTAAAGCAGAGCCACTGGCACTGATCGCCACTATGGCAGTACCGCGGTAATCATATACTGGAGCACCGATGCATCGGTGGCCTAATTGATATTCCTGATTATCCATTGCCCATCCCTGATGTCGTACCACCTTCAGATAGCGTTTGAATTCGGAGAAATCGGTAATGGTATTTGGCGTATATCTTTCAAAAGTACAGTCCTGCATGACTTCTTCCAGTTCTTCCCGGGAAAGGCAGGCAAGAAGACATTTTCCGATAGAAGAACAATAGGCAGGAGAACGATAACCGATTTCGGTATACTGTTTATTGGTGGCATACAGATCCGTTTTTTCCAGATAAATCACGTCACATCCATCGAGAATTCCTAAATGTGCGGTAAGACCCAGATTGTGCATGATGTCATTTAAACAGGGTCTTGCTTCGGTAAGCAGATCCAGATGATTAATATGAAGACTGACAGTTTCAATCAGTTTATAGCCAATGGAATAGGTGTTATCTGGATTTTTTTCTACATAATGCCTGTTATGCATGGTTGAAATCAGACGATAAACAGTACTTTTGCTGAGGCCTGTTGCACGACAGATTTCAGACAGACCCATGGAAGAACCATTCACGGCTAGCGCCTCCAAAATATCAAAAGCACGGTCAATGACTCTTACATTATCTTCCATATAAAATACCTCTCTTGTAAACCCCGACACATGTACCCCAAAACATGTGATTTCAATATAGCCCGCTACAATAATATTGTAAAATTCTGTCATGGGAATGTCAATGGGATGTCGTGGGGGCCGTGGGGACAGCTAGTGCTTACCTTTAATGTTATTAATCTGCAATACGGTCAGAAGAATCTGGCTGGCAAGGAGAACCACCAGATATGCCTGCATGCCGAATCTGGGCACCAGAAAATAGATAACAGGAAGTCGTACTGCCAGACAAATTGTACTATACAGAAAGACGGAAAAAGTTCGTCCAAGGCCATGCATGATCCCGGTCAGAGTACCATTTATATATAAGAAAGGACATATGAAAGAGAGGGTGCGTATATAGGTCCCGGCCAGGGGCTCTCGAAAAAGCAGGCTGCTGATGAGAGGGCTTCCAAGAAAAAACACAGTGGTAAAGAAAAAACCCAGTAAAAGGCAGCCTTGTACAGAGCGGGTTAAATAGCGGGAAATGGTATCCTTTTCTCCCAGCGCATGAGCTTCTGATATGGCAGGCAGAAGCATAACAGCCAGAGAATGAGTCAATGCGGTGGGGAACAGAATGAGTGGAAGAGCCATTCCGGTCAGGATTCCGTAGTGGCTGAGAGCAACCTGGGTACTGTGTCCATATTGCTGTAATTTTTCTGGAATGGCAACAGCCTCTATGCTCTGCAATATATTTTGGCTAATGCGGCTCATAGTAAGTGGCATGGACAATTGCAGTATTTGCGGCAGATAATGTTGATCAGAGAGGCAAAATGGTT
Source organism: uncultured bacterium (assembly GCA_945949875.1). Classification (GTDB taxonomy): domain Bacteria; phylum Bacillota; class Clostridia; order Lachnospirales; family Lachnospiraceae; genus 1XD8-76. The sequence goes on along the minus strand of CAMFGH010000006.1, from coordinate 45,901 downwards.
TCTTCTGCATATGATGAATAAAATAAAAAATGGATATTAATGCAGAAAATGATTCCCCTATAACAATACCGGCAACCGCATAGGCAATATGTATATGAGTCGAATAGTGACACAGTAAGATGATACTGGCAACACGTATACATTGCTCAATCAGCTGGCTGACTGCCGGGAAAGAAGCTTTTTTCAGACCAAGAAAATATCCGGTGATGCAGCTGTGGATCGCAGAAACAGGAAAAGAAAATGCCAGAACACGTAGCAGCGGCGCAGTTCGGACCTCTTTCAGGTAGTGGGATGCCAGATAGGATGCATTACCGTAAACGACAAAAGAAATCAAGACGGATGTGAATAAGGAAAGAAACAGACCGATGGCAAGTACTGTATAGGAATCCTGAAAGGGGCTGTTCTTATCTGCGGTCAGGGTGGCAGTCAACTTGGAAATGGCAGTCTGAATTCCGGAAACACTAAGTGCATATGCGATGGCCATGACCGGAGAAACAAGCTGATAGATGCCGATGTTCTCCGCTCCGAATGTTCTGGACAGAAAGATACGGAATAGAAAACCGATGCACTTGGACAGGAAACCAGCCATAGTAAGAATCAATGCACCGGACAGAATTTTGCTTTGACCGATTCTATTTAGAAGAGGATTGTGAAAGGAACGGAAAGACAAAGACATAAAGCATGAAAAATCCTTTTTTATAATATAATTTAATATATGCATGGATGTATAAAAAAAGAAGAAATGGGAAAAAGCTCTATTACAAAATTACGTTTATAAACAAATTATTAAATCATATAAAGTTGTGAAAAAAATGAAAAATAAAGAAAGCAAGAGAAAATAAGAGAAAAAATGAGGAAATAAAAAAAAATAATAGTTATTTTGAGTTGCAAATAAATGGTAAGAAAACTAATATATGACTTAGTTGTTAGCACTCAAATTAAAGGAGTGCTAATAAAAAAGATTGATAAGTACGGAAACTAAAAGAAAAGTTTTTCGTAAGGATAAGGAGGCATTTTTATGAAGTTAGTACCATTAGGTGACAGAGTTGTATTAAAACAGTTGATCGCAGAAGAGACGACAAAATCCGGTATCGTTTTACCGGGACAGGAAAAAGAGAAACCACAGCAGGCAGAAGTCATTGCGGTTGGACCTGGCACAGAAGATGTAAAAATGGAAGTAGAAGTTGGTGACAAGATCATCTTCTCCAAATATTCCGGAACCGAAGTAAAACTGGATGATGATAAATTCATTATTGTAAAACAGGAAGATATTCTTGCTGTAATTAAATAATAATGGCAGATTATAAAAGAAAGCGATATAGATAGAAAGGATGATTTATTATGGCAAAAGAAATTAAATATGGTGCAGAAGCACGTCAGGCATTGGAAGCAGGCGTCAATAAATTAGCAGATACAGTAAGAGTTACATTGGGACCGAAAGGACGTAACGTAGTTCTGGATAAGTCATACGGTGCACCACTTATCACAAATGATGGTGTTACCATCGCAAAAGAAATCGAATTGGAAGATGCTTTTGAAAATATGGGTGCACAGCTGGTAAAAGAAGTTGCAACCAAGACAAATGATGCAGCCGGTGATGGCACAACCACAGCTACCGTTCTGGCACAGGCTATGATCAATGCAGGTATGAAGAACCTGGCAGCAGGTGCTAACCCGATCATTTTAAGAAAAGGTATGAAAAAAGCTACCGATGTAGCAGTAGATGCAATTAAAGAGATGAGCCAGAAAGTAAAAGGCAAAGATCAGATTGCGAAAGTTGCTGCTATCTCTGCAGGAGATGAAGAAGTAGGTAACATGGTTGCAGACGCTATGGAAAAAGTTTCCCAGGATGGTGTTATTACTATCGAAGAATCCAAGACCATGCAGACCGAACTGGATCTGGTAGAAGGTATGCAGTTCGACCGTGGATACATTTCCGCTTATATGTGCTCTGATATGGATAAGATGGAAGCAGTACTGGATGATCCGTATATCCTGATCACAGATAAGAAGATCAGCAATATTCAGGAGATCCTTCCTATTCTGGAACAGATCGTTCAGTCTGGAGCAAAACTTTTGATCATTGCAGAAGATGTAGAAGGTGAAGCTTTAACTACATTAATCGTAAATAAACTTCGTGGTACATTCAATGTTGTAGCAGTAAAAGCTCCTGGTTATGGTGACAGAAGAAAAGCTATGCTGGAAGATATCGCGATTCTGACAGGCGGTCAGGTAATCAGTTCTGATCTGGGACTGGAATTGAAAGATGCTACTATTAACATGCTTGGCCGGGCAAAATCCGTTAAGGTTCAGAAAGAAAATACAGTAATCGTAGATGGCTGTGGTGATAAGGCTGCAATCAGCTCCAGAATCAGCCAGATCAAAGGCCAGATTGAAGAAACAACTTCTGATTTTGATAAAGAGAAATTACAGGAAAGACTTGCAAAACTTTCCGGTGGTGTTGCAGTAATCCGTGTAGGTGCTGCTACAGAAATCGAAATGAAAGAAGCAAAACTTCGTATGGAAGATGCTTTGAACGCTACCAGAGCAGCAGTAGAAGAAGGTGTTATTGCAGGTGGCGGATCTGCATACATCCATGCATCCAAGAAAGTAGCTGATCTGGCTGCATCCCTTTCCGGTGATGAAAAGACAGGTGCAGAAATCGTATTAAAGGCATTGGAAGCACCTCTGTTCCATATCGCTGCAAATGCAGGCCTGGAAGGATCTGTTATCATCAATAAAGTATACGAAGCAGAACCTGGTAATGGCTACGATGCTTTGAAAGATAAATATGTTAACATGATCGAAGCTGGTATTCTGGATCCTGCAAAAGTAACCAGATCAGCTCTGCAGAATGCTACTTCTGTTGCAAGTACATTCTTAACAACAGAATCCGCAGTGGCAAATATCAAAGAAGAAACTCCTGCTATGCCGGCAGGTGGCATGGGCGGAATGATGTAACAAGTGCCAAGAAAATCAAGCGCCTGCGAAAGCAGGCATTTGGTTTAATGCGAAGAAAATCTAAAAAACTATTGCATTACTTGAAGAAAAGTGCTAATTTATAAATGTTAATAAGGTTTTATTAAAAGAGTGGGCTTGCAAGTCCACTCTTTTATGTTGTGACTCTGTTAATGTGGAGGTGTGCATGTCAAAGAGAGACACTTATGAAGCAAAATTTGAACAGATTCTGTTGCCGATTACAGAAAAGATCGGCGTTCAGATCTATGATGTGGAGTATGTAAAAGAAGGTACAGACTGGTATCTTAGAGCTTACATCGACAAAGAAGGTGGGGTGACCATCGATGATTGTGAAAAGGTAAGCAGGGAAGTTTCTGAGGTGATGGACCAGGAGGATTTTATCGAAGATGCCTATATTCTGGAGGTTAGTTCTCCGGGACTGGGCCGAACCTTAAAAAAAGATAAGCATCTGGAAAAGAGTATTGGTCAGAAGGTAGAGATTAAGACCTATAAACCCATTGAAAAGCAAAAAGAGTTTTCCGGAGTGCTGGAGAAATTTGATTCGGAAAGTATAACAATTTCCCTGGAAGAGACAGAGAAGCAGGGTAACGGGAAGAAAATGACATTTGCAAGAGGAGATGTTGCACTGATCAGACTTGCATTTGATTTTTAATAAAGAATAGATATTTTAGGAGGATAAAGGAAAAATGAACAAGGAATTATTACAGGCACTGGATATTTTGGAAAAGGAAAAAGAGATCAGTAAGGATACACTGTTTGAAGCGATTGAAAATTCTTTATTGACAGCATGCAAAAATCACTTCGGTAAGGCAGATAATGTGGTAGTGGAAATGGATAGGGAAACCGGTGATTTCCACTGTTATTATGAAAAAACTGTGGTAGAGACAGAGGAAGAAGTGGAGGATGAATGCCTTCAGATTTCTCTGACAGATGCACAGGAGATTACCAAAACAGCTGTTGCTGGTGATGTGATCCGCGTGGAAGTAAATTCCAAGGATTTTGGACGTATTGCTACACAGAATGCAAAGAACGTTATTTTACAGAAGATAAGAGAAGAAGAAAGAAGCTCTGTTTACAATCTGTATTATGAAAAAGAAAAAGAAGTAGTTACCGGTATCGTACAGAGATATGTAGGAAGAAATATCAGTATCAATCTGGGTAAAGCAGATGCTCTTTTGAATGAAAAAGAAATGGTTCCGGGAGAAACCTTCAAACCAACCGAACGTATTAAAGTATATATCCTGCAGGTTTCCAATACAACAAAAGGTCCAAGAATTCTGGTAAGCAGGACTCATCCGGAACTGGTAAAACGTCTTTTTGAAGCAGAAGTGACAGAAATCAAAGATGGTACCGTTGAGATTATGAGCATTGCCCGTGAGGCAGGCAGCAGAACGAAAATGGCAGTTCGTTCCAACGACCCCGCAGTGGATCCGGTTGGTGCCTGTGTAGGACAGAACGGTGCCCGTGTCAATGCAGTAGTAGATGAACTGAAGAATGAAAAGATCGACATTGTGGAATGGGATGAAAATCCGGGTAACTTCATTCAGAATGCTTTATCACCGGCAAAGATCGTAGCAGTATTTGCAGATCCGGAAGAAAGAACAGCCAACGTAGTAGTTCCTGATTTCCAGCTTTCTCTTGCCATCGGTAAAGAAGGTCAAAATGCAAGACTTGCAGCAAAACTTACCAATTATAAGATTGATATCAAATCTGAAACTCAGGCAAAAGATGCTCCTGGCTTCCGTTACGAAGACTATTTAGATGAAGAATATGAAGAAGAGTATGATGAAGAGTATGAAGAGGAATATGAAGAGTCTTCAGAAGAGTAAGAGGTGAACAATCAGTATGGCAAAAAAAATCCCCATGAGACAGTGTATTGGCTGTGGAGAGATGAAAAGTAAAAAAGAAATGATGCGTGTTTTAAAAAATGCAGAAGGTGAAATTTCACTGGATACCACAGGAAAGAAAAATGGCCGTGGCGCATATTTATGTTATTCCAGGGAATGTCTGCAAAAGGCTATCAAATCGAAAGGTCTGGAACGGTCTTTTCAGATGAAGATTCCTCAGGAAGTTTATGACACGATCACCAGAGAGTTTGAGGATATTCAGGATGAATAAAGTACACTCAATGATTGGCCTTGCCACAAAGGCAGGTAAGGTGGTCAGCGGAGAATTTGCAGTAGAAAAAGCAATAAAGGATGGAAAAGCTTTTTTGGTGATCATCGCCGAAGACGCATCAGATAATACGAAAAAGCATTTCTCAGACATGTGTATATATCGTAAGATACCGTATCAGTTATATGGTGAGAAGGATACACTGGGACACATGATAGGGAAGGATGAAAGAGCTTCCCTGGCAGTGACGGATCAGGGATTTGCCACATCCATTCAGAAACATTTTGGTTAAGAGAAAGCGGAGGTAGTAGTAAGCATGGCAAAAATGAAAGTACATGAACTTGCGAAAGAATTAGATATATTGAGCAAAGATGTCATTACATATCTGGCAGGTAATGGCATAGAAGTAAAAGCAGCACAAAGTGCACTGGACGACGATGCAGTTGCCATGGTCAGAAAACAGTTTGGAGCAAAAGCAGAAGTGCTGAAAGCAGAAACACCAAAAGCGGCAGCACCGACAGCAGAAGCACCAAAAGCAGCGGCAGCGGAATCACCAAGGGCAGCAGAGCCGGCAGTAGCAGAAGCACCAAAAGCAGCACCAGCAACAGAACCGGCAGCAGCGGAAGTTCCGAAAAAGAAAAAGAAAATCATCATTGTAAGTAATTCCGGAAACAGTAAGATGTCGAATGGAAACAGACCGGGACAGAATAACCGGTTTGCAGGACAGGACAGAAATCAGGGACAGGATAGAAGAAGTGGGCAGTCACAGGGCAGCCAGAACAGAAATCAGGCCGGAAGAACTGTTACAGCAGCAAATCCTTACAGACCACTGATCAAACCCAGTGTAAAACCGTCACCTGTCAGCAATGATTATGCCAACAGAAATAGAAATCCACAGCCGGTAAAACCACAGCAGACACCAGCACAGGAGACAGAAGGTGCAGTTCGTAACACTCCGGTTATGGATCAGCCGGTTGTAAAACAGCCTCAGATGTCTGAAACAGAAAGCAAACAGCCTGTAAGAGGTGGAAACGAAAGACGAGGAGACCAGAGAAATGCAGGTTCCAGGAATTTCCAGGATAACAGACAGGGTCAGAATGGCCGCAGTGAAGGCCGCAGCGAGGGGCGCAGAATGGAAGGCGGATCTCGTCCGGGCTATCAGAATAGCCAGAGGCCTCAGAATGGCAATAATGGCGGCGGTAAACCTTATAATAATAGTGAGCGCGGTCAGAGACCGGATAGCAGAGGTGAAGGCCATGGAGACAACCGGGGCGAAGGAAGAGGCGATAACCGTTTCAAAAAGCAGGGACAGGGAAAAGGCTTTGCAGCAGACTCTCCAATGATCGATGAGAAACGTGGCCAGAATGAAAGAAGAAATAATAATCAGGATAGAGATAAAAAATCCAAAAAGGATATGATCTATGAAGATGATGAAAAGATGATCAAGAATAATAAAGCTGGTCGTTTCATCAAGCCGGAGAAGAAGGTAGAAGAACCGGAAGAACAGATTAAAGTAATCACCATTCCTGAAAAGTTAACCATCAAAGATCTGGCAGATAAAATGAAAATGCAGCCTTCCGTTATTATCAAGAAACTGTTCCTGGAAGGAAAGATTGTTACATTAAATACAGAGGTAAGCTACGAAGAAGCTGAGAATATTGCTATCGATTATGATATCATGTGCGAACAGGAAGTTCAGGTGGATATCATTGAAGAACTTTTAAAAGAGGATGAAGAAGATGAAAGCAAAATGGTCAAGAGACCGCCTGTTGTCTGTGTTATGGGACACGTTGACCATGGTAAAACGTCTCTTCTGGATGCCATCCGTAAAACCAATGTTACCGATCGGGAAGCCGGTGGTATTACACAGGCCATTGGTGCATATACTGTAAATGTTAACGGTGAAAAGATTACGTTCCTGGATACACCGGGTCATGAAGCCTTTACTGCCATGCGTATGCGTGGTGCAAACGCAACCGATATTGCGATTCTGGTTGTAGCAGCAGATGATGGTGTTATGCCACAGACCGTGGAAGCCATCAACCATGCAAAAGCAGCCGGTGTTGAAATCATTGTAGCAGTCAATAAAATCGATAAACCGGCAGCAAATCCGGACAAAGTAAAACAGGAACTGATGGAATACGAACTGGTATCCTCAGAATGGGGCGGAAGCACAGAATGTGTAAATGTTTCTGCCAAGAGTGGAGAAGGTATCGAAGATCTTCTGGAAACGATTCTGTTAACAGCAGATATTCTGGAATTAAAAGCAGATAAGAAGAGAAAAGCAAGAGGACTTGTTATTGAAGCCGAACTGGATAAAGGTCGCGGTCCTGTTGCAACGATTCTGGTGCAGAAGGGTACCTTAAAGGTTGGTGATTTTATCTCCGCAGGTGCAAGCTTCGGTAAGGTAAGAGCTATGATCGATGATAAGGGAAGACGGGTGAAAGAAGCTACACCGTCTACACCGGTAGAAATCCTGGGACTTTCCGATGTACCGGCAGCAGGAGAAGTATTCATTGCTCATGACAGTGATAAAACAGCAAAATCCTTTGCAGAAACCTACAAGGCACAGCATAAAGAGCAGATGCTGGCAGATACCAAAGCAAGAATGTCTCTGGATGATCTGTTCTCCCAGATCAAAGAAGGCGATCTGAAAGAACTGAATATTATCATCAAAGCAGATGTCCAGGGTTCTGTAGAAGCAGTAAAACAGAGTCTTATGAAACTGTCTAACGAAGAAGTAATCGTAAAATGCATCCATGGAGGCGTTGGTGCCATCAATGAATCTGATGTATCTCTGGCTGCTGCAGCCAATGCTATTATCATCGGCTTTAATGTGAAACCGGATCCTCAGGCAAAAGCTACCGCAGAGCGTGAAAAAGTGGATGTCAGACTTTACGATGTCATCTATAAAGCCATTGAAGATGTAGAACGGGCTATGAAAGGTATGCTGGATCCGATCTTTGAAGAAAAAGTAATCGGTCATGCAGAAGTAAGACAGATCTTCAAAGCATCCGCAGTAGGTAATATTGCCGGTTCCTATATTCTGGATGGTGAGTTTAAGCGTGACTGCAAGATCCGAATCAGAAGAGAAGGTGAGCAGATTTATGAAGGTCAGCTGGCATCTCTGAAACGATTCAAGGATGATGTAAAAGAAGTAAAAGCAGGCTTTGAATGTGGTCTTGTATTTGAAGGCTTTGACCAGATGCAGGAGCTTGATATCGTAGAGGCATATATTATGGTGGAAGTACCAAGATAGTATTTCATCCTGCCCTGCAGGCGGGGAAAACTATCTTCGTACCGAAAAATATTGCCTGGATGGAGAAATGAAATGAGAAAAAATAGTGTTAAGAATACCCGAATCAATGGAGAGGTACAAAAGGTCCTGGCGGAGATCATTCGTGGTGAGATCAAGGACCCCCGTATCCATCCCTTTACTTCTGTGATTGCAGTGGAAGTGTCTCCGGATTTAAAGACATGCAAGGCATGGATCAGCGTTCTGGGAGATGAACAGGCGATTACAGATACTCTTGCAGGACTGAAAAGTGCAAGTGGGTATATCAGAAATAAACTGGCTAAGACCATTAATCTTCGCAATACTCCTGAGATTACGTTTATTATGGATCAATCCATTGCATATGGTGTAAATATGTCCAAAAAGATTGATGATGTTATGAAAAACATGCCTGTCAGGGATGAGGAAGAAGAGTGAAACCATGACAAAATTTGATTTGATAAAAGAATGCGGGAACGCAAATACAATCGGGATCAGCGGTCATATCCGGCCGGATGGAGATTGTGTGGGTTCCTGCATGGGACTTTACTTATATTTAAAAAAGGTTTTCCCGGAAAAAGAGATCGATGTATATCTGGAAAAACCGGCTGATATTTTTCAATGCATAAAAGGGATTGAACAGATTCATACAGAATGCAGTGAAGAAAAGAAATTTGATCTGTTTTTTGCAGTGGACTGTGAAAAAAGCAGATTAGGTGGAGCGGAAAAGTATTTTGATCAGGCAGAAAGAACTGCTAATATCGATCATCATATTTCCAATGAAAACGGCTGTGGAAACATAAATTATGTGGTACCCACTGCCAGCTCCGCCAGTGAACTGGTGTATGATCTGCTGGATGAAACTTATCTGGATGAAGAGATTGCGAAGGCAATCTACATCGGCATCATACATGATACTGGAGTATTCCAGTATTCCAATACATCACCGAAAACACTGCAGATTGCAGCAAAACTGATTTCTTATGGTTTTGATTTCCCGAAAATCATCGAGGAAACCTTTTATGAGAAAACCTATGTACAGAATCAGATTCTGGGACGCGCCCTGTTAGAAAGCATTTTGTTCATGGACGGAAGATGTGTTGTCAGTGTAATTGACCGAAAGACCATGGATTTTTACCAGGTAAACAGCAAGGATCTGGATGGCATTGTGAATCAGCTGCGCATTATCAAAGGCGTGGAATGTGCGATTTTCATGTATGAAACAGATACGCTGGAATACAAAGTGAGCATGCGCTCCGGAGGACTGGTGGATGTGGCAAAGGTTGCCCAGATCTTTGGCGGAGGCGGCCATATCAGAGCTGCCGGATGTACCATGAACGGAACCGCTCATGATGTAGTTAATAATCTGTCAGTACATATTGAAAAGCAGTTGGAGGAAATCAGTGATTAACGGAATACTGATTGTACAGAAAGAGCAGGGCTTTACTTCCCATGATGTGGTGGCAAAGCTCCGCGGCATCTGTAAACAGAAAAAAATAGGACATACAGGGACACTGGATCCGAATGCGACCGGCGTCCTTCCTGTTTGTTTGGGACAAGCTACCAAATTATGTGATCTGCTTACCGATCATGATAAAGAATACATTGCAGAGCTTTTGCTTGGGAAAACAACAGATACCCAGGATATCTGGGGAACGGTTTTGACGGATACAGGAGATTTGTGGAAGTCACTGACTGAAAAACAGGTGGAAGATGCCATTTTATCCTTTGTGGGAGAGCAGATGCAGCTTCCGCCCATGTATTCTGCCCTGAAAGTCAACGGGAAAAAGCTTTATGAACTGGCAAGAGCCGGTATACAGGTAGAAAGAGAAAGACGTCCGGTTACGTTTTATGAGATAGAAATACTGGAAATGAATCTTCCCAGAGTAAAGATCCGTGTGTCCTGTTCCAGGGGAACTTATATCCGGACGCTCTGCGCAGACATTGGTGAAAAATTATCCTGTGGAGCAGTGATGACAGCATTGGAACGGACCCGGGTGGGGATGTTTGAAAAAAGCCGCTCCTATACTCTGAGTGAACTGGAAAAACTGAGGGATGAAGGAAAGCTGGAGGAACTGGTATATCCGGTGGAGGATTGTTTTTCAGAGTTTCCCACATACTATGTAAAAAAAGAAGCAGACCGTTTCCTGAAAAATGGGAACGAATTAAAAAAGACGATGTTTGAAAAAACGCCGGAAGAAAAGGGCCGGATCCGTGTTTACGATGCCCAGAAGCGTTTTTGTGGTGTATATGAAAAAGCAGATGGAAGAGATACTTACAAACCATGGAAACTCTTTTTACCGGATGCAGAAGGGTAAAAGAAAGACAGGCAGAGAAAAACCTTCGGGATGGCCGGAAAAAAGATGAGGAAGAAGTTCGGATGCAGATTATAGAACAGACGCTGAATTTTCAATTAAATATCCCATCCGCAGTGGCAATTGGTAAATTCGATGGAATACATCGGGGACATAAATGCCTGCTGGAACAGATTCTGGAGCAGAAAAAGAGAGGAAAGTGTGCAGTGGTTTTCACTTTTGACCCTTCTCCTTATACGCTGTTTTCCGGAAAGCAGGAAATGGAACTGACGACCAGAGAGGAAAAAAGAAGTTATTTTGAACAGATGGGAATCGATGTGCTGATCGAATTTCCCATGACCTTTGAGACAGCAGCCATGCCGCCGGAACAGTTTGTAAAAGAGATTCTCTGCGAAAAAATGCAGGCGTCCTATATTGCTGCCGGAGTGGATGTGTCCTTTGGAGACCGGGGGAAAGGGGATATGGTACTGCTGCAAAAGCTGTCTTCGGTCTATGGGTATGAGTTGAATATTATTGATAAAGTGAAAACTACAGATGGAACGGAAATCAGTTCCACCCTGGTAAGAGATGAAATACGTCTGGGAAATATGCAGCGGGTGCAGGATCTTTTAGGAGAACCATATTTTCTGACCGGAGTGGTAAAACATGGAAAAAAATTTGGCAGAACCATCGGAATGCCGACGGTGAATCTTATACCGAAAGAAGAAAAACTTCTGCCACCCAACGGGGTATATTTTTCAGAAGTACAATATGAGGAAAAAATCTACAAAAGCATCACCAATATTGGATATAAACCAACGGTAAATGAGGAAAGAGTCCTGGGAGTGGAAAGCTTTCTGTATGATTTTGCTCAGGATATATACGGTCAGCAAATAACAGTCCGGTTATTTGCTTTCAAGCGCCCGGAAATGAAATTTCACAGTGTGGAAGAATTGAAGCAGCAAATGGCAGCTGATATAGCAGAGGGGAGATATTACTTTTTTTCTGTTGAAAGAAAGAATTAGAAACGCTATAATATAATAGGCTGATTTGGTGAAACAATAGGCATGCGGTAAAAACATAATACAGACAGAAAAGCAGAACAAAGGGGCAAAAAGAATGAACCTTACAGTAATCTTATCCATGGCAGGCGGTCTTGGACTATTCTTATACGGTATGCGTGTTATGAGTGACAGCATAGAAAGAGTAGCAGGCGCTAAATTAAGAAGAATTCTGGAAATTTTTACAACCAATAGATTTACAGGTATTTTAGTAGGTCTTTTGTTTACGGCGATTATTCAGTCTTCTTCAGCATGTACCGTTATGGTAGTCAGTTTTGTGAACTCTGGGCTCATGACTCTGACTCAGGCTGCAGGCGTTATTTTTGGTGCCAACATTGGTACTACAGTGACCGCTCTTTTGGTTTCCTTTAAATTGGAACGAATTGCACCAGTTATTTTACTTGCAGGTGTAATCACTGTGATGTTCTGCAAAAATCAAAATCTGAAAAAATTTGGTGAAATTATTGTAGGTTTTGGTATTTTGTTTATGGGACTTAGCAGCATGTCAAGTGCTATGTCTGGTATGAAAGAATCTCCGTTCATATTGAGTATGTTTGAGTCCTTGACCAATCCATTCTTAGCTATTTTATTAGGTCTTGTTCTAACAGCAATTATTCAAAGTTCTTCTGTAACTGTCAGTATCATGGTTCTTATGGCCAATCAGGGCCTTTTAGGATTAGACATATGTATGTATATTACACTTGGATGTAACATTGGTGCATGTACTTCAGCGTTGCTTGCAGGTTTAACTGGTAAGAAAGATGCAAAGCGTGCAGCTATGATCCATTTGCTGTTTAACATACTCGGTACTGTCATAACATACTTTATTCTGGTATTTGCTATGGATCAGGTGCTTGCAATGTTTGTAGGCATGGCTGGTGACAACCCTGGACGTATTGTTGCTTATGCACATATGACATTTAAGATTGCACAGGTAATTATGCTGACACCATTTATTGGACCTATTGTAAAACTGACTTATCTCCTCGTACCTGGTGAAGATAGGAAAATTGGTTACAGAGAAAATATGCAGCTTAAATACATTGGTGATAAAGTGGTGCTGAACCCTGCAACAGCTGTTGTTGAAATCATCAAGGAAATTGATCGTATGGCTTCCCTGGCCAGTGAAAACTTAAATAGAGCAATGAACGCTTTGATTACTCTGGATCAGGAAGACATAGATGAGGTCTATGAAGTGGAAGAGAATATCAATTTCTTGAACCATGCCATTACGGATTACCTGGTAAAGGTAAACCAGACCACACTCCCTATCGAAGACTTAAAGAGCATCGGCGGACTTTTCCATGTTGTTAATGATATTGAACGTATTGGTGACCATGCCGAAAACGTAGCAGATAATGCAGCAAAGAGAAAAGAAGAAAATATCAGTATCAGTAAAGTGGCCCAAAAAGAGCTGGGTGAAATGCTTGATATGGTAAATACCATTATTCATTATTCTGTGGATATGTTTGCCCATGGAACCGTAGAGCATTTGAAAGATATTCAGGAACTTGAAAATAAAATTGACGAAAAAGAAAGAGAATTGCAGCAGAACCATGTGGACAGGCTTACAAGAAACGAATGTACACCGGCAGCAGGTATGCTGTTCTCTGATATAGTTTCGGGCCTGGAAAGAGTTGCAGATCATGCAACGAATATTGCATTCTCCATTTATAACAGTGAGGAAGCCGGCGAATAAGCTGGAAAATTTATATGAAGATACAAAGAAAAAAAGTCTGGATAACTTTGGTGATCGGCCTTTTGGTAGCTGTGTTTTGTACACTGAAAGGTGAGGCAGCCGGGCAGGGGATGATTTTAAGAACCGAAGTGATTCCGGAAGCAATTGGAATGGAAAGTATTCTGAGAGGTAACCTGACGCAGGAAGAATATCTTCAGGAAGCCAGTGAAATGGATACTTCCCGATATGGATACCAGAATCTGGGTATTGCAAATGTAGAAAATAATTTAAATATTCGGGCGACTGCGTCGGAAACTGCTAAGCTGGTGGGAAAATTACCCAGAAATGCTGCCTGCGAGATCCTTTCCCAGGAGGGGGAGTGGTCACAGATAACATCCGGAAATGTAGAGGGATATGTGAAAACAGAATTTCTTTTTACCGGTATAGAAGCACTTTCCAAAGCACGGGAACTGATTTCGGTTTATGCAAAAGTGGATGCAGATGCCTTGAAGGTTCGTTTGGAACCCAATCTGGATGCCGAAGTATATACAACAGTTGCCCAGGGAGAGAAGCTGGAATATGTGGATACTCTGGAAAGCGGATGGGTGGAAGTACTGCTGGATGACGAAACAGTTTATGTGTCCGGTGACTATGTAACCGTGGAAGAAGCCCTGGATACAGCAGTAACCATGACCGAGCTTTTGTATGGGGAAGGTGTTTCCGATATACGTGTCAGCATTTGTGAGTTTGCAAAACAATATGTTGGAAACCGTTATGTATATGGTGGAAGTTCTCTGACAAACGGTACGGATTGTTCCGGATTTACCATGAGAGTCTTCCAGAACTTTGGTATTTCATTGCCACATTCATCCAGTGCACAGGCAGGTATGGGAACAAAAATCAGTGCTTCGGAAGCAAAGCCGGGAGATCTGTTCTTCTATGGAAGCAGCAGTGGACGGATTAACCATGTGGCACTCTATATTGGTGGCGGACAGGTAGTTCATGCAAGTTCTCCCAAAACCGGTATTAAGATAAACAGTGCATATTACAGAACACCGGTTAAGGTGGTTCGAATCATCCAGTACGATTAAATATGATTTCTGAAAGAGAGATTAGAAATCCATTCTGATGAATGTGAATGTTGTAAATACTGATTTGGATGAAATAGAGAAAAATGTATTTACATAACAAAAATGATATGATACAATATCATGGTGCGAGTTTAGCCGATGCTCAGGAATGGGATACTCCGACCTATCCTTAGTGTCAGGCGATTATAATAATTAAGGAGGAAATGACAATGATTTCAAAAGAAAAGAAAACAGCAATCATCAATGAGTATGCAAGAACACCTGGAGATACAGGTTCACCGGAAGTACAGGTAGCTATCCTGACAGCCAGAATCCAGGAGCTTACAGAGCATCTGAAAACAAACCAGAAGGATCATCATTCCAGAAGAGGTCTTCTGAAAATGGTTGGTCAGAGACGTGGTTTACTTGCATATTTAAAGAAAACAGATATTGAAAGATATCGTGCACTGATCGAAAGATTAGGTTTAAGAAAGTAATATTTACTTTCGCTGGAAAGATGATTATGGCGAACACGGAGTTGGAGTTTAGTGTTCGCCTTTTTCATTAGGTAGAAGATTATTTCCGAGACCACAGAAAAAAATATTTATGATGTATGCAGCAAAAAGTTTCAAAAACGGAAAGCTTTTTAAGTGTTTTTTTCTGTAGTTTCGGCATCTTCTGCCTATAGGTACAAAATAAATCATACGCAGAAGAAAATGGAGGTAAAAGAATGTATAAGACATTTACAATGGAACTTGCCGGACGTACTTTAAAAGTAGATATCGGCAGAGTCGGCAAACAGGCTAATGGTTGCGCATTTATGCAGTATGGTGATACAACTGTTTTATCTACTGCTACCGCATCTGAAAAACCACGTGATGGTATCGATTTCTTCCCATGTAGTGTAGAATATGAAGAAAAATTCTATGCAGTTGGTAAAATCCCTGGTGGTTTTAATAAGAGAGAAGGAAAGGCATCTGAAAATGCGGTTCTGACAAGTCGTGTAATTGACAGACCTATGCGTCCTTTATTCCCAAAGGACTACAGAAATGATGTTACTTTGAATAATATGGTAATGGCTGTTGATCCGGAGTGTCGTCCGGAACTGGTTGCCATGCTTGGTACAGCTATTGCAACATGTATTTCAGACATCCCGTTTGATGGACCATGTGCCATGACACAGATGGGTATGGTTGACGGAGAACTGATCGTTAACCCAAGCCAGGAACAGTGGGATAATGGTGATCTGAAGATGACTGTAGCTTCTACCGCACAGAAAGTTATCATGATCGAAGCCGGTGCTAATGAAATTCCGGAAGCAAAAATGCTGGAAGCAATCTATAAAGCACATGATATCAACCAGACAATCATAGAATTTATCAACAAGATTGTGGCTGAATGTGGTAAACCAAAACATGCTTATGAAAGCTGCGCTATTCCGGAAGAATTATTTGAGAAGATGAAAGAAATCGTTCCTCCGGCTGAAATGGAAGAAGCTGTATTTACCGATGAAAAACAGGTTCGTGAAGAAAATATCAGACAGATCACAGCTAAATTAGAAGAAGCATTTGCTGATAATGAAGAGTGGCTGGCCATTTTAGGCGAAGCAATTTATCAGTATCAGAAAAAGACTGTTCGTAAGATGATCTTAAAAGATCACAAGAGACCTGATGGACGTGAGCTTACACAGATCAGACCTCTGGCTGCAGAAGTTGATATTATTCCAAGAGTACATGGTTCTGCAATGTTTACTCGTGGACAAACCCAGATTTGTAACGTAACAACTCTGGCTCCTTTATCCGAAGCACAGAAAGTAGACGGTCTTGATCCAAATGTGACCGAAAAGAGATATATTCATCATTATAACTTCCCTGCATATTCTGTAGGTGAAACAAAGGTTAGCCGTGGTCCGGGACGTAGAGAAATCGGACATGGTGCTCTGGCTGAAAGAGCTCTGATTCCGGTACTTCCATCCACAGATGAATTCCCATATGCAATTCGTACGGTATCGGAAACCTTTGAATCCAATGGTTCCACATCCATGGCTTCTACCTGTGCATCCTGTATGTCCCTTATGGCTGCAGGTGTTCCGATTAAGAAAATGGTTGCAGGTATTTCCTGCGGTCTGGTAACAGGCGATACCGATGATGATTTTGTACTTCTTACAGATATCCAGGGGCTGGAAGACTTCTTTGGAGATATGGACTTTAAGGTAACAGGTACAACAGAAGGTATTACAGCGATTCAGATGGATATCAAGATCCACGGTCTTACAAGACCTATTGTAGAAGGTGCTATCGAAAGATGTCGTGAAGCAAGACTCTTTATCATGGATACCTGTATGAAACCGGCTATTGCTGCTCCAAGACCGGAAGTAGGTAAATATGCTCCGAAGATCATTTCTATCCAGATCGATCCGGAGAGAATCGGTGACGTAGTTGGTCAGAGAGGTAAGACCATCAATGAGATCATTGCCCGTACCGGTGTTAAGATTGATATCACAGATGATGGAATGGTTTCCATCTGCGGTACAGACAAAGAGATGATGGATAAAGCAGTTGAGATGGTTAAGATCATTACAACGGATTTTGAAGAAGGACAGATCTTTAAAGGAACTGTTGTAAGCATCAAAGAATTTGGTGCCTTTATCGAATTTGCACCAGGCAAAGAGGGTATGGTTCATATTTCCAAGATTGCTAAAGAAAGAATCAACCATGTAGAAGATGTACTGACACTGGGAGACAAAGTAACAGTTGTCTGCCTTGGAAAAGATAAGATGGGCAGAATCAGTTTCTCCATGAAAGATGTAAGTCAGAGATAATTATAATAAAATAGTATTGTTTTATAGTTCTTTAAGGGGCTGTCATTTTTACGAATATATTTTCGTGAAGTGGCAGCTTCTTTTTTGGAGATTTTGCGCACCTGGCCCAAGGGGGTTTTTAAAATCGGCAAAATATTTTATATCCCAGGAACTTCTTTATTTACGATAAAGTATATTTTTCCAAAGCTGTACACCGGGAGAAGGCGTGTCCTTTTTCCCCAGTGTCTGTATGAAAAGTGACACGCCGCTCCCACTGTTCATCCGTGGAAAAACATACTACTGATAAAGTAGCTCCTGGGATATATTTTGCAAGATTTTAAAAGCCCCCTTGGGCCCGGTGCGCAATCTTCAAAAATGGAGAGATCCACTTTTTTGTCATGAAAATATATTCGTATTCATATATTGTTCTAGAAAGGACAAGAAAACAATGTACGACGATCTAATCAAATTATTTCCGGGAAGCTTACGATACCTGTTTCTGAAAGTCGCGGAAAGCAGAAAAGAGATACAGGAAATACGAATACGTGCATGGAGACCTGTTATTGTAATACGAAATGGAAAAGAATATTTCCTGAAAGAAGATGGTGATTATACAACAAAAGCAGAGGAAGCCAAGTGTTTATCAGAAAGGGATACCGAGGAAATATTTCAACATATCTGCAATTATTCTGTATATGCATACGAAGATGAAATCAGACAGGGATATATAACCGTTGCCGGTGGACACCGTGTAGGAGTAGCAGGACAGGTGGTTCTGGAAGATGATTTACATATCAGAACTATAAAACATATCAGGTACCTGAATATTCGAATCTCCCATGAAGTGAGGGGAGCATCTGAATCGGTTTTACCTTATATATACCGGAATGGGAAATTATACAATACACTGATTGTTTCTCCGCCCGGGTGTGGTAAGACAACCATGCTCAGGGATATGATACGGGAAATATCAGATGGTAATTCTTTTGGAAGAGGACAGACTGTAGGGGTCGTGGATGAAAGGTCGGAGTTGGCAGGGTGCTATATGGGGATAGCACAGAATGATCTGGGAATACGTACCGACATTTTAGACGGATGTCCCAAGGCACTCGGAATGATACAGCTCATCAGAGCCATGGCTCCGGAAGTGATCGCAGTGGATGAATTGGGAGATGAAGAGGATATCAGGGCTGTTCAAAAGGCATTATGCTGTGGATGCAGTATGATAGCTACGATTCATGCAGAAAACCAGGAGGAACTTGAAAAAAAGGATTATTTAAAGCCACTGTATCAAAAAAGGGCGTTCCAAAGATACATCTATATGAAAAAAGAAGACGGAAAATGCATCGTAGAGGGGATTTATGATGCAGAAGGAGTGAAAATATGGTGAAACTGGCAGGCGTGTGCATTATTCTGCTTGGATGCACAGGGGTAGGATATAGTATTGTGCAGGAGAGAAAACAGGAATTAATAAATTGTGCCCAGTGGCAGAGAATTCTTGCCATTATGGAAAATGAGATGGCATTTCAGAAAGCATCGATTCATGAAATCTGTTTTCGAATCAGCCGACATTCTTCAGTCACTGCCGGCAATCGAGATTTTTTTCTGAAAATAGCAGAAGAAATGGAAGAAAACAAGGGACAAACATTGGGAGATACCTGGAAAAGAGAAATGCAGCTTCATTTGAAACATGTAAAACTGCCGGAAAACATGAAGAAAGAATTAAGTTTCCTGGGAGAAAAGCTTTGTTATGAAGATGTGGGTATGCAGAGAAAAGTAATAAAGATGCTGGAAGAAGAATTAGAACAAATCAGAACAGATAGAGCACAGGAAGATGAGAAAAGAAATAAGGTTACCATGTGCATGGGCATCATGACCGGATTGTTGATAACCATTATATTGTTTTGAAGGAGGAAAATATGTCTGTCAGTGTCATATTCAAGATTGCAGCGGTTGGTATTTTAGTAACTCTTCTGGGGCAGGTGTTAAAACATAGCGGACGTGAAGAACAGGCATTTTTAGTATCACTGGCAGGATTGATATTAGTGCTGACCTGGATTGTACCCTGCATATATGATTTATTTGAAACCATACAAAGTCTGTTTGCTCTGTAAATAGTAAGAAATGAGGCAGTCGATGGAGATTGTAGTAAAAATCGGTATGTTAGGTATCGTTGTAGCAATAATCGGAGTGCAGTTTAAGGGAATAAAGAATGAATATGGCATTTATATTGGAATAGTATGTGCCACAGTTATCTGTTTTTATCTTCTCAGATATCTTCAAAGTGGCCTGGAAATGCTGGATTTTATAAAAAAAAGTATGCCGGATGATCAGATATACTTTTCCCTGCTGCTAAAAATGCTTGGAATTACCTATATTTGTGAATTCTGTGCATCCATTTGCAGAGAAGCAGGGTATATTTCCATGGCTGACCAGATAGAAGTTTTTGGAAAAATAAGTATTTTGCTCATTGCGATGCCCATTACAAAGACTTTATTTGATATGATGAGTGGATTTCTATGAAAATGGAATGGATAAAAAGCATAAAAAAACATGCGTTCTTTTGTTTTTGCATTTTTTGCATCATTTTTTTGAAAAATAATGATTTAAAGTGCAGTGCATCATTCATAAAAGAGGAAACAAAAACAAGTTTGACAGAGGAGGAAAAGATATTGACCACATCAGACAACGAAACAGAAAAGGATATGGAAGAGGAACTGATTTCATTATGGAATGACCGCTATATGGACAAGTTTTTTTCGGATTTTCAGAAAGAAACCTTTGTTTTTCCGGAAGAAAACGGTTCAAATGCAGCATTCCATGCAAAAGATTTGTGGGAGTCCATCATGAAAGGTGATGTGATTTCAGGTGTAAAAGGGTTGTGGAATTATGTGATAGAAAATGGTATCGCGAAGTACTCAGAGTATCTGGAAATTGGATATTGGATTCTTTTTTTCTCCATTGTCTCATCTCTATATGTTGTATTAACAGATGTATTAAAGAATCAACAGGTAGCACAAATGGGGGAGTATGTGTTGTATATGCTTTGTACGATAAAACTGATTTCCTGCTTTCAATTGTTATATGAAGATAGCCTCCGGGTACTGAATCAGCTTACTCTTTTTGTAAAACTTTTACTTCCTGCATACGCAGCTGTACTGGGAATGACCAACGGAATTCGCTCTGCAACGATTTATTATGAAGGAATTCTTGCAATTATCTGGCTGATTGAGAATATATTATCCAAATTCATACTTCCATCCATTCAGATTTATATGATTTTCATTGTACTCGGTGGGATTTGGAAGGATGACCGCATGCTTTTGCTGCAAAAAACGATGAAAAAAGTGATTGGCTGGATTCTCCGGTTGATGATGTGGATATTGGGAAGTATAGGGGTACTTCAATCACTTATAACACCTGTTATCGATTCACTGGAATGGAAATCCATGAAACGGATCGTGGGAATGATACCGGGAGTGGGAAATATTTCAGAAGGAATTTCGGAAATCCTTTTAGGCTCAGCTGTCCTGATTCGAAATGGAATGGGTGTATTTTTTACCATTATGATTCTTTTTTTGTGTGTGATTCCGATTTTTAAGCTGTGTTTTATCTCGGTGTCCGTAAAACTGGTAGCAGGAATCAGTAATATGATAAGTCACAACCGGGTATCTGTCATAGCAGATCGTGCATCGGATGCTTTTTTTCTGCTATGTAAAGTGTTATTTACCGGGATTGGGCTTTTCCTGATGAGTGTGGCTATTACGCTTTTTGCTGCCGGACGGAGCGGATTTTAGAAGATTTACGAATGGTAATGAAAGGCTGTAATGAAAACCTGTGTTGGAAAGTAATAATGATACATGAAATTACTGAGGAAAGGACAGGGGAATCAATCATTGAAAGAGGGACTCATACAAATATGTTTATTTATGCTGGGTGGACAATGGATCCTTTTTCTGCAATGCGGAAAACGCTATGAAAAAATTACGAAGATTGTTTTGGAACTGCTTGGAATATCTCTTATGATAACTACTCTGGGAAAAAGTATAGGAAAAATGGATTTTACGGATTATTTGACAAAATTGCAGCAGAATGTGCAGGAGTTTTCTACCAGTGAAAATCAGAAAGATGTGATGTCCATGTATGAGTTTCAAAGAGAATGTGACGATATTTCCCAGTTGTTCTCATCGACTTTGGAGAACGAAACAACAAAAGAAATTAAATTTAAAATTAACAATTCGAAGATAGGGGGAGAATATAGTGTTTATGCGGTTTCTTGGAAAGAAAATATTCTGGTTTTGCATCTTACCGCCCTTGAAAATTCGGATGATGGTAAATCAGAATCGGATGTGATTCTGCCGGTTAAACCTGTTGTGATCGAGATAAATGGTGTGGATACGGATGACGGATTACAGGGAAATGAATTGCAGGGAAATGAATCACAGGGAAATGAATTACAGGAAAATGAGCTGAAGGAAAATGAATCGCAGGTGAATGGAATACAGATAAACGGTTTACAGGAAGCGAATCTAAGAGAGCAAATCGCAGATATTTTAGGAATGGACGAGAACTGTCTGGAGGTGATCTTGGAATGAGTATCCGAAAGAAAGCAGATATGCTCAAACAAAAAATCACAGGAATGAAAAAGGAAGATTATATTGCACTGGTGCTTCTGGGAATTCTGCTGGTAGTCATTGCTCTTCCTACCGGGGAAAAGAAGGAAACTGCTTCAGATAATAAAACTGCAAATAAAAGAACTACAAAAGAAGAAACCATATCGGGCACCGGGGACGGAAGCAATGTTTCAGGCTGGATAGCAGGAACAGAAAACGGGACCTCGGGGGGAGAAAGTGGAACCTCAGGGGCAGGAAGCGGTAGTCTGGTTTCAGGAGAGATTCAAAGTACAGATCAGATGACATATGAAACGTTGAAATATACCGATGATATGGAACAAAAGCTGAAAAACATGCTGGAGCAGATAGAAGGGGTCGGAAAGGTAAGTGTTATGATAACTGTGTCTGAAAGTGGGAAAGATATTATAGAAAAGGATGTCAATGTTAATCAGCAGGTCAAGCTGGAAACAGACAGTCAGGGTGGAACCCGGAATGATACCCAGTCCCAGGAAGAAAAAGAGACGGTTTTTACGGTAAATGACCAGGGAGAGAATGTGCCGCTGATTGTACAAAAGCAAATGCCTCAGGTGACAGGCGTACTGGTCATTGCCCAGGGAGCAGGAAAAAATAGCGTGAAAGAAAATATTATTCAGGCTATAAAAGTATTATTTGATATCAGTGAGCATAATATTAAAGTAATCACAATGAAATCTTAAAAGGGGAGAATGGGATTGAAAAAAATGTTTAAAAAGAATCAGCTGATGATTACAGCACTTGCACTTATGATTGCAGTTGCAGGATATTTACACTTTTCTGGAGATGTAAAAGATCAGATTACGATTTCAGATGAACAGGCTGCAGCACAGGCGGATGAAACACAGACAACGGAGGCTGCCAATCTGATGGAGTATGATGTGGAAGACACCTTTACCGCAGAAGAACTGGCATCCATGGACGATGGACAGCTTGGACAATTGGAAGAACAAAATGAGCAGATAGATATGAGTGACCTGGATATCATCAGTCTGGATGAAGATGCCATGCTTTGGGAAGATGAGGAATATGAAGATGAACTGGCAGAAGTGTCCAGTGAAGACGTATCTCTGGAAACTGCTCAAAGCAGCGATGTGGAAGACGGAGAAATCCCCGGAGAAGCTGTTTTCACCTCCACTTTAAATGTAAATACACTTCAGGGAGCAAAATTGTTAAAAGAACAGACCAGAGCCACCAACAAAGAGACGCTTTTGGGAATCATTAATAGTACCAGCATAACACAGGAACAGAAGCAGGTTGCGATTGACAGCATGATCAATATGACAACCATTGCAGAAAAGGAAATGTCCGCAGAGATATTGCTGGATGCAAAAGGATTTGATAATGCAGTTGTAAGCATGACCGGAGATACTGCAGATGTGGTAGTGCCTGCCCAGGAACTATCTGATGCCCAGCGTGCACAGATCGAGGATATCGTAGTGAGAAAGACCGGAGTGCCCATTGAAAATATTGTGATCAGTACCACTGTAAATTAAAAAGAAAAAGCGTGAAAGAATAGGAAAAATGAACACGAAAGAAACGGAATGTGGTACAATAGACATCAGGAAAAAATAGGAGGGGTTACCATGAAGAGAATATTTTTATTTGTATTAGATAGTGTTGGAATCGGGGAACTGCCGGATGCAGCAGAGTATGGTGATGCAGGAACCAATACCCTTGCTGCGGCAGCAACCAGTCCATATTTTCACATGCCCAACATGAAGAAGCTGGGACTTTTTAATATTGACGGAGTTTCCTGTTATGAAAAAACGGACAGACCGGAAGCTGCCATTGCCCGCATGAAGGAATCCTCCAAAGGAAAAGATACTACCATCGGTCATTGGGAAATCGCAGGAATTGTTTCTGATAAGCCACTTCCCACCTATCCCAATGGATTTCCTCAGGAACTGCTGGATGCCTATTGCGAAAAGACGGGCCGGGGAGTGCTGTGTAACAAACCCTATTCCGGAACAGAAGTGATCAAAGATTACGGGGATGAACATGTAAAAACAGGAGCCCTTATTGTGTATACTTCTGCAGATAGTGTATTTCAGGTGGCGGCCCACGAAGAGGTGGTGCCACTGGAAGAACTCTATCAGTGCTGTCATCAGGCCCGGGAACTTCTTCAGGGAGAACATGGTGTAGGAAGAGTCATTGCCAGACCATTTATTGGCACCTCCGGCAATTATACCAGAACTGCACACCGGCATGATTATTCTCTGCCACCCCAGGGAGTTACTATGCTGGATCTTTTAAAGGATGCAGGCAGGGATGTGATTGCAGTAGGCAAAATCAATGATATTTTTGCAGGAAGAGGAATCACGGAATATACGTATACGGAAAGCAATGCAGATGGAATTGACAAAACTCTTGCCATGATGGAGAAAGATTTTCATGGACTTTGCTTCACCAATCTGGTAGATTATGATATGTTGTACGGTCACAGAAGAGACATTGACGGATATGCAAAGGCACTTTCTTATTTTGATGAGAAACTGCCGGAGTTTCTTTCCGGAATGGGGGAAGATGATGTGCTGATGGTTACTGCAGATCATGGTTGTGATCCGTCCTACAAGCTGTCTACTGACCACACCAGAGAATATACCCCTTTTGTAATGTATGGCAAAAAGATAAAACCGGTAAACTATGGTACACGGGATACCTTTGCAGACATTGCGGCAACAGTGCTGGATCTGCTGGGAGTAGATGGAAAAGTACATGGAACATCCCTTTTGGATGAATAAAGCAAGGAGTATTGAAAAAGTGACAGATTATTCAAAAGAAATAAACAGAAGAAGGACTTTTGCGATTATTTCGCATCCGGATGCTGGTAAAACCACATTAACTGAAAAATTTCTTCTTTATGGAGGAGCCATTAATCTGGCCGGAAGCGTAAAAGGTAAGGCTACTGCCAGACATGCGGTATCCGACTGGATGGAAATCGAAAAGGAAAGAGGTATTTCAGTTACCTCTTCTGTTTTGCAGTTCGAATATGATGGGTACTGTATTAACATTCTGGATACACCGGGACATCAGGACTTCTCAGAGGATACCTATCGAACCTTAATGGCTGCCGATTCTGCGGTCATGGTAATCGATGCTTCCAAAGGTGTAGAGGCACAGACCAGAAAGCTGTTTAAAGTATGTGCCATGAGACATATTCCCATTTTTACCTTTATCAATAAAATGGATAGAGATGCCAACGATACCTTTGATCTGCTGGATGAAGTGGAAAAAGAACTGGGCATTGCTACCTGTCCGGTAAACTGGCCGATTGGTTCCGGTAAAGGATTTAAAGGGGTGTATGACCGTGAAAAAAATGTGGTTATCACCTATTCGGATACGGAAAAAGGAACAAAAGAAGGTCATAGTGAAGAAATCAAACTGGAAGACGAAGAAACCCTTCTTTCCCATATTGGGCAGGAAGCAAAAGACAAGCTTTTTGATGAACTGGACCTGTTGGATGGTGCCGGTGCCGAATTCGATCTGGATGAAGTAAGAAAAGGAAATTTAACTCCGGTATTTTTCGGCTCTGCATTGACCAACTTTGGGGTTGAGATTTTCCTGCAGCATTTCCTTCAGATGGCGACCCCGCCTCTTCCTCGAAAATCAGATGTGGGGATGATCATGCCTACAGAAGCAGAGTTTTCAGCCTTTGTATTTAAGATTCAGGCGAATATGAATAAGGCCCATAGAGACAGGATTGCCTTTATGAGAATCTGTTCCGGAAAATATGATGCGGCCATGGAAGTGAAACACGTGCAGGGCGGAAAGGTGATGCGTCTGTCCCAGCCACAGCAGATCATGGCAGATGAAAGGAAGATTCTCACAGAGGCCTATGCCGGAGATATTATCGGTGTGTTTGATCCGGGAATTTTCTCCATCGGTGATACCTTGTGTATGCCAAAAGAGAAATTTGAATACGAAGGGATTCCTACTTTTGCACCGGAGCATTTTGCCAGAGTACGACAGATCGATACCATGAAGAGAAAACAGTTTGTAAAAGGAATCACCCAGATCGCTCAGGAAGGTGCCATACAGATTTTCCAGGAACTCAGTTCGGGGCTGGAAGAAATCATTGTAGGAGTAGTAGGTGTACTTCAGTTTGAAGTGTTGAAATACCGCCTGCAAAATGAATACAATGTAGAGATCAGGCTGGAACAGCTTCCCTATGAGCATATCAGATGGATTGAAAATAAGGATGAAATCGATATTCAGAAATTGCAGGGTACTTCGGATATGAAGAAGATACAGGATCTGAAAGGCAATCCCCTTCTCCTGTTTATCAATCAGTGGAGTATCGGCATGACCTGTGACAGAAATAAAGATCTTGTGCTGTCTGAATTCGGTAAGAATTAGTGATGAAAATTGGAGATAGCTGAATGAAAAAAGGACACAGATGGAACGTCCTGCCCCGGGTATGCAGCCTGAGCTGTTGCTTTATGGTTTTACTGATGGTGACGGGTTGTGGTAATCGCCTTTCGTTAGAGGAAAAAATAGAACAGAGTATTTCTTCACAGACCGATCTGCCACAGAAAGAGCGGTCGGAGAAAAATGTGGATTCCGAAGGAACTGAGCAACTCAGTAAGATTGCTCCGATTGCCGGATCTCAGGAAATGGAACATATTGACGGAGCAGAAGTTTCAGAGCAGCAAAACAGTACAAGCCAGGAAGAAAAAGAAGCAGAAAGAGAGCAGATCGGTCTTGGTGAAGAGGATCTTGCCAGACTGAAAGAAAAGCAGACCGGCAACTATTATTATGAACTACTCAATGATCCGGGGAAAACCATGTATGTGGAAATGCTTCAGATCCTGCTGTGCCAGGCGAAGGATATTAAGCTGTCCGGAAAAGATCTGGATAATCTGGGCATGGTATATCAGTGTGTCATAAACGATCATCCGGAACTGTTCTATTTAAGCGGTTATACCTATGTGAGTCATAAAATAGGGGATGAGCTGAAATATATTACTTTTTCCGGAAGCTATCTTTATGATTCCGAAATAATCCGCCAGAGAAACGATGCGGTAGAAGCAAAGGCAAAGGAAATTCTTGACCGGATTCCGGCGGGAACGGATTCCTATGGTATTGTAAAATATATATATGAATATGTGATCCTGAACACGGAATACAGCTTCGACTCCGCAGATAATCAAAATATCTGTTCCGTCTTTCTGGAACAGAAATCGGTGTGCAACGGATATGCAAAGGCAGTGCAGTACCTGCTGCAAAAGGAAAGAATCCCCTGCATTTTGGTGGTGGGACAGGCAGGCGGAGGCAGCCATGCATGGAATATTGTACAGATTGACGGAGCATATTATTGTATAGATGCAACCTGGGGGGACCCGTCTTATTATAATGATGCGCAGGAGGGCGCAGTAACCCCGGATATAGACTATAGTTATCTTTGCATTACTACGGATGAGATCAGTAGAACCCATACGCCGGACCCGGCCTATCCGCTTCCGGTGTGCAGCTCACGGAGCGCCAATTATTTTGTCCGGGAAGGGCTTTACTTTGACTCCGTGGATGAGGGGCGGCTTCGTGCTATTTTTGGAGAAGCGGAAAACGACCCGGATAAAGTCGTTATTCTGAAAGCATCGGATGAAAATGTTTATCATGCTTTGTTTCAGCATCTCATTACAGAAGAAAATATTTTTCAATATTACAGAGTTTACGATGGAAACGGAAACATGACTGTGTCATATTCTGAAAATGACAATACGAATACACTTAGTTTTTGGCATTAAATTGACCTATGCAAAAAGGAATATTTTTGATATAATGATTAAAATTTTCAGCTAATGGTATAAAAATTCATTTGCCTGAAAAAGTATGAGAAAAACAGGAGGATTATAATGGAGAACGAAGTAAGCAGACAGAGTCTGGATTTAAGAGAAGATGACAGTATGGGTTCTGTCAAAATCGCAGATGATGTAGTTGCTATGATTGCAGCGCTTGCAGCTACAGAAGTAGATGGAGTTTCTTCCATGAATGGAAATCTGACTCACGAGATCATGAATAAAATCGGATATAAAAATCTGACCAGAGGCGTTAAGGTAGAAGTTTTCAATAAAAAAGTAAGAGTGGATTTATCCATCATCATTGAATATGGATACAATATTCCGGGCACAAGCCAGAAAGTACAGACAAAGGTTCAGGCAGCAATTGAAAGCATGACCGGTCTGGAAGTAACGGATGTTAATGTCCGTATTGCCGGAGTTAATATTAAAAAGGCGTAATGATTCCGTTACAGGAAGACAGATTAAGACAGAAGAAGGTTTCTGTTAAAGGAGCTGAGTTACAGATAAATGGGTAGAAGAGAGATCAGAGAACAGATTTTCAAATTATTGTTCCGTATTGAATTTAATGAAGAGCAGGAAATGCCCCAGCAGAAAGAATTCTTTTTTGAACCGGATGGGGAAGAAGAAAGCCCCCGGTTCAAAACCAGGGATATTGCTGAAATCACAGAGAAGTTTGACCGGATTGTAGAAAAAATTCCTGAAATCGATGAAATGATCAACGAAAAGGCTTCCGGATGGAATACAAAAAGGATGGGAAAAGTGGATCTTACGATTTTAAGACTTGCTGTTTATGAAATCATCTTTGATGAAAATATTCCTGCCGGTGTTGCCATCAATGAAGCGGTGGAACTTGCAAAAGCATACGGACAAGATGAATCACCGGCATTTATCAACGGAGTTCTGGCAAAATTTGTAGATTGAAAGGTGTGACATTTATGCCCAATGTATATACCGTCGCACAAGTGAATTCTTATATTAAAAATATGTTTTCCCAGGATTATATGATGCGCCAGATACTGGTTCGGGGAGAAATCAGTAACTGTAAGTATCATCCGTCGGGACATATCTATTTTACATTGAAAGACCGTACCGGAACGATTGCCTGCGTCATGTTTGCCGGCAGTCGTTCCGGTCTTGCGTTTCGACTGGAAGCAGGTCAGCAGGTCATTGTAGGCGGCTCTGTAGAGGTGTATGAAAGGGACGGAAAATACCAGCTTTATGCAAAACAGATTGTATTAGATGGAGCAGGTGATTTAAATGCCAGGTTTGAGCAGTTAAAAAAAGAGCTGGAAAGCCGGGGCATGTTTGATTCCTGTTATAAACAACCGATTCCCAAATATATCCGGACGCTTGGTGTTGTGACCGCACAGACCGGTGCAGCAATCCGGGATATTATCAATATTGCCACCAGAAGAAATCCCTACGTTCAGATCATATTGTATCCGGCAATCGTGCAGGGAGAGACAGCTCCCCCAAGTATTGTAAATGGTATTCGTGCCCTGGAACATCTGGGAGTGGATGTGATCATTGTGGGACGAGGCGGCGGTTCCCTGGAGGATTTATGGGCTTTTAACGAAGAAATGGTAGCCCAGGCAATTTTTGACTGCAGGGTGCCGGTTATTTCCGCAGTAGGCCATGAAACGGATACGACCATTTCAGACTATGTTGCGGATCTGCGGGCTCCTACACCATCTGCGGCAGCAGAACTGGCAGTTGCGGATATTCAGGAGGTATTTCATTCCTTAGCCGGATACCGGGAGTACATGAACAGAAGTGTTTTACGGAGACTGAAACAGGCTTCTCTGGAACTGGATAACCGGAAAGCAAAGCTGAATTATTTAAGTCCGGTATACCGGATTCGGGAGATGCAGACCCGTGCCATGCATCTGGAAGAAAAGCTGGAAGCTGCTATGGAGAAAAAGCTTCAGATGGAACGTCAAAAGCTGGCACTGTATGTGCAGCGGATGAAAGGGGTTTCTCCCCTGGATAAATTAAATCAGGGCTATTCCTATACTGCTACGGAGGAAGGGAAGACCTTTTCTTCCGTAAAACAGCTTAGAAAGGGAGAGCTTGTGACCATATATGTGAAGGATGGTCATGCCATTGCCCAAGTACAGGACATTACAGCCCGGAAGATATAATTCGGAAGAGGAATATTAGAATCGAAAAGGGCAGAATGGGAAAGGAAAGACAGCATGAGCGGAGAAGCAGAAGAAAAAGAACTGACTCTGGAAGAAAGCTTTGAAAAACTGGACAGGATCATAGAAAATTTGGAATCTCCTGAAATTTCACTGGAAGACTCCTTTCAGGTGTATAGGCAGGGAATGGAGCTGTTAAAGCATTGCAGTGAAACCATTGACAGAGTGGAAAAGAAGGTTCTGAAACTGGATGAAAGCGGAGAACTGGAGGAATTATAATCATGGAGTTTGAAAAGCAGTTGAAACAAAAAGTAGAGGAAATAGAAGCCATTCTGGAGGAGTATCTTCCGGAAGAGACCGGATTTCAGAAAACACTTTTTGAAGCGATGAATTATAGTGTCCGTGCCGGTGGGAAAAGGCTCAGACCGATGCTTATGATGGAAACTTATCGAATGTTTGGCGGAACAGGGGATATCATTAAGCCTTTTCTGGCAGCCCAGGAAATGATACACACCTATTCCCTGGTACATGATGATCTCCCGGCCATGGATAATGATCTGTACCGCAGAGGACGTAAGACGACCCATGCAGTGTATGGGGAAGCCATGGCGATACTGGCAGGAGATGGTCTGCTGAATTATGCATTTGAGACGGCTTGCAAAGCTTTTGATATGGAACCGGCAAATCCGGCGGTAGGTAAAGCAATAAAAATTCTATCTGAAAAAGCCGGATGCTATGGAATGATCGGTGGGCAGACTGCAGATGTGGAGGCAGAAAAACGTCAGCTGGAAATCGATGAAGAAAAGCTGATGTTTATCCACCAGCATAAAACAGCGGCGCTTATCCAGTCTTCCCTTATGATCGGAGCAGTACTGGCCGGTGCAGAAAAACAGGAAGTGGAAGCACTGGAAAAAGCAGGCTATGATATTGGCATTGCTTTCCAGATCCAGGACGATATTCTGGATATTACCAGTTCACTGGAGGTGCTGGGCAAACCGGTGGGAAGCGATGAAAAAAATCATAAATTAACCTATGTATCCGCACATGGACTGGAACAATCCCGAAGGGATGTGGAAAGATTATCTCAGGAAGCAGTGACTATTTTACAGTCCTTCCGGAACCGTAATCTGTTCCTGGAACAACTGGTCCTTACACTCATTACCAGGGAAAAATAATATGTATCTAGAAAAAATCAAACAGACCAACGACATAAAGAAAATTGAAAAAGAGCATTTGGATGAGCTGGCACAGGAAATCCGTGATTTTCTGATTGAGAAAATTTCTGTAACAGGCGGTCATCTGGGCTCCAATCTTGGCTGCGTGGAACTTACCATGGCTCTCCATCTGGCACTGGATCTGCCCAAAGACAAAATCGTCTGGGACGTGGGACATCAGGCTTATACCCATAAACTATTAACAGGCAGGGTAGAAGGCTTTGACACCTTAAGAAAATACGGTGGAATGAGCGGATTCCCAAAACGGAAAGAAAGCAACTGTGACTGTTTTGATACCGGACACAGTTCCACTTCTATTTCCGCAGGGCTTGGCCTGGTGCAGGCCAGAGATCTGCGTCAGGAAGATTTTACAGTGGTTTCCGTCATCGGAGATGGTGCTCTGACCGGAGGCATGGCTTACGAGGCTTTGAATAATGCTGCAAAACTGGAAAAGAATTTTATTGTGATCCTGAATGATAACAATATGTCGATTTCAGAAAATGTGGGCGGAATGTCAAAATATTTAAATTCCATCCGAACCACAGAAAACTATCTGGATCTGAAGGATACGGTTTATAATGCACTGATTGGATTGCGCCACGGGGAAACCATGGTAAAAAGTATCCGGAAAGTGAAAAACAACGTAAAGCATATGGTGATTCCGGGCATGTATTTTGAAGATCTTGGAATTACATATATGGGTCCGGTAGAAGGACATGATATACAGAAACTGGTGCGTTTTATTCAGGAAGCAAAAAAAGTAAAAGGACCGGTACTGGTGCATGTGAAGACCCAGAAAGGAAAAGGATATGCACCGGCAGAGAAACATCCTGCCCGTTTCCACGGAGCAGAACCTTTCGAAATAGAGACCGGACTGCCGGCAAACCCCAGAACCAAGGCAAATTATACCGATATTTTTTCTACGGTAATGATTAAACTGGCAGAGCGGGATGAAAGAGTAGTAGCGATCACTGCAGCCATGCCTGATGGTACCGGATTAAAACGTTTTCGGAATAAATATCCGGAGCGGTTTTTTGATGTGGGAATCGCAGAAGAGCATGCAGTAACCTTTGCAGCCGGTCTTGCAGCAGGTGGAATGAGGCCGGTGGTTGCCATTTACTCGTCTTTTTTACAGAGAGCCTATGACCAGATCCTGCATGATGTCTGCATACAGAATCTGCCGGTTGTCTTTGCCATAGACAGAGCCGGATTAGTAGGAAGTGACGGAGAAACACATCAGGGAATCTTTGATCTTTCTTTCCTGGCAACCATACCCAATATGCATATTCTGGCACCCAAGAATAAATGGGAGCTTTCTGATATGATGAAATATGCCCTTTCCTTCGATGGACCGATTGCCATCCGGTACCCACGAGGAGAAGCTTATGACGGTTTGGAGAATTTCCGTGCACCAATTGCATATGGCAAGAGTGAGCCATTGTACGAAGAGGAAGATATCTGCATTCTTGCAGTAGGAAGCATGGTGAAAACAGCAGCTGAAGTACGCCATATTCTGAAAGATATCGGATATGCCTGCTCCCTGGTCAACGCCAGATTTGTAAAACCAATCGATGAAGAACAGCTCCGGGAAGTGATCAAAGATCACAGACTGATCGTAACCATGGAAGAAAATGTGGAAAAAGGCGGTTATGGGGACAGTGTACGCGACTTTGTGGACTCTGTTTCCGACGGTAAGGTGAAAGTGCTGCAGATCGGTATACCGGATGTATATGTGGAGCATGGAAATGTGGATATCCTGAAAAAAGAGCTTGGAATGGATGAAGCAACGGTTGCGAAACGGATTGTAACAGCCTATGCAGGAATAGAGAGGCAGAACGCATGAAAGAACGTCTTGATGTAATCCTGGTATCCCAGGGATATGCGGCATCCAGAGAAAAAGCCAAAGCAATCATTATGGCTGGAAATGTCTTTGTCAATGGACAAAGAGAGGACAAGGCCGGTTCTGCTTTTGATCCGGAAAAAATAAAAACCCTGGAAGTAAAGGGCAGCAGTCTGAAATATGTCAGCCGAGGTGGACTGAAATTGGAAAAAGCCATGGAAGCATTCCCAATTTCCATGGAAGGTAAAATTTGTATGGATATCGGTGCATCCACCGGAGGTTTTACAGACTGTATGCTGCAAAACGGTGCAGTCAGGGTATATTCTGTAGATGTGGGGCATGGACAGCTGGATTGGAAGCTGCGTTCGGATGACAGAGTGGTATGTATGGAAAAGACCAATTTCCGGTATATGAAGCCGGAAGACATACCGGAAAAGCTGGATTTTGCATCCTGTGACGTTTCTTTCATTTCCCTGACCAAAATTCTGATTCCGGCCAGAAACCTGCTGAAGGATGGTGGCCAGATGGTTTGCCTGATCAAACCCCAGTTTGAAGCAGGCAAAGAAAAGGTTGGAAAAAAAGGAGTTGTCCGGGATCCGGAAGTACATGTGGAAGTGATTGAAAAGGTCATTGATTTTGCAGATTATATCGGTTTTCAGGTACGTGATCTGGAGCATTCCCCTATCAAAGGGCCGGAAGGAAATATCGAGTATCTGGTTTTCCTGGAAAAAGATGCCCAGAAAGCGAAGCAGATGGCAGAATTGACCGAACATGAGGGAGAAACGGAACTGGAAAAGATTCTTCTGGAAAAATCCGGTAAATCCAAAGAGCCGGAATGGGTTAAAAAGATTTCCCAAATCGTTACAAAAGCACACAGCAATCTGGATGCAGGATAGTTTCATGGATGCATGTAAACTTCATGGATGCAGGTTAGTTTCATGGATGCAGGTTAGCTGAAAAAGAAAGGTGAAATATGGATCATTTTTTCGTGGTGACAAATAATCAGAAAGATCCGGAGCTGGCAGTAACACGCCATATACAGGACTATCTGGAGAAACATGGAAAACAATGTCAGATGGATATCAGTGAAGATGGAAACGGGATGGAACCATCTAAGGAGGCAGAATGTATCATAGTTCTGGGTGGTGACGGAACACTGCTGAGAACCGCCAGAAAGATGGTAGCAAGAGACATACCTCTGATCGGCGTAAATCTGGGTACCCTGGGGTATCTTGCTGAGGTGGAAAGCGGAAATCTGGATCAGGCACTGGACCTGCTGATGAAGGATGAATTTACACGGGAAAAACGAATGATGCTGAGCGGAACTACCGCCGAAATGAAAGATTATGCGCTGAATGATATTGCTATTACCAGGAAAGGGGATCTACAGGTCAACACTATAAATATCTATGTCAATGGAATGTTCCTGTGCACCTATCATTCCGATGGTGTTCTGGTATCGACTCCTACAGGATCTACCGGATATAATCTGTCAGCCGGTGGACCGATTGTGGAACCGGGAGCCCAGCTCATGCTTCTTACGCCCAGTTGTGCACATACGTTAAACAGTCGTACCATTATTCTTTCTCCGGAAGATAAGATTGTTGTGGAAATCGGAGAAAATAAAAAAGGAATGGAACAACAGCTGGAAGCCTGTTTTGATGGGAATAAAGGAACCATTCTTCGAACCGGAGACCGATTGGAAATCTGCAGATCTACCAGGACCACAGAAATCATCAAATTAAGTCAGGCCAGTTTTGTGGAAGTGCTGCATCAAAAGATGAAGGAAAATTAGAAGATAAGGAGTCTTACGATGAAAAAAAGCCGACAAGAGAAAATCGTGGAAATCATCAAAAACTATGATATCGAAACTCAGGAAGAACTGGCAGAGAAACTGTGTGAGGGCGGATTTGTGGTGACACAGGCAACCGTATCCAGAGATATTCGGGAACTGGGACTTACGAAAATGCCGATCAGTGGCGGAAAACAAAAGTATGTACTCCTGAAAACTGCAGATGAACGGATGGGAGACAAATATATCCGGGTACTGAGAGAGGGACTTCTGTCCATGGATATGGCACAGAACATTCTGGTAGTCAAGACCGTATCCGGTATGGCTATGGCGGTTGCAGCTGCACTGGATGCCATGCATATGAAAGAAATTGTGGGAACCATTGCCGGAGATGATACCATCATGATGGCCATCAGGACAGTAGATGATACCATACAGGTAATGGATAAGATCAAAGAGATGATAGAGTAATTAAGCTTGCGCCCGGAGAGAAAGCTATGTGACGATAGGAGGACACATATGTTAGTAAGCTTATATGTTAAGAATCTGGCACTTATTGATGCCGTAGAGTTGGAATTTCAGGAAGGATTGAATATTCTTTCCGGAGAGACAGGAGCCGGAAAATCCGTGATTATCGGTTCTGTTAATCTTGCGCTGGGAGCAAAAGCAGAAAAGGAAATGATTCGGGAAGGCGCAGAATATGCACTGATTGAATTGTGTTTTCAGACAGAAGATGAACAGGTAGCGAAATGCCTGGAAAATATGGATCTGCCCGTATCAGAGGATGGAAGCATACTGATTTCCAGGAAGATACAGCCAAACCGCAGTTCCTTTAAAGTAAACGGGGAAACCGTAACAGCACGTCAGGTAAAAACCCTGGCGGAATACCTGCTGGACATTCATGGACAGCATGAACATCAGTCCCTGCTGAAAAAGAAAAAGCATATGGAAATACTGGATGGATATGCCGGTACAAAGCTGGAGATATTATTGGATGAATACAAAGCCCTGTTTGCAGCCTATGGCAAAAAGAAGCAGGAGCTGGAAGAGGCATCCATGGATGAGGAAAGCAGGCTGAGAGAGTCGGAACTGGCCAGCTTCGAAATCGAAGAGATCCGTATGGCTGAAGTATCAACAGGAGAAGATGAAAAGCTGGAAAAGGATTACCAGAAAATGCTGCATGGACGGAACATTCTGGAACGTGCAAATATTGTTTCCGAGATTGTCTCCAGTGAACAGGATGGCAGTGCAGGAGATCTGATCGGAAAAGCACTTCGTGAAATAAACAGTGTTCTTTCCTACGATGAAGAAGTACAGGTCTTTTCCCAGCAGCTCACCGAAATCGATGATCTGCTGCATGGATTTCATCGTGATTTAAACGATTATATGGAACGGATGGATTTCAGCGAAGAACAGTTCCATATGGTGGAAAGCAGATTAAATGTTTTAAATCATTTAAAAGCAAAATATGGAAAAACGCTGGAAGATGTTCTGGATTATTATGAGAAGCGCTGCCAGGAGTATGATAACCTGCTACACTATGACAGCTATCTGGAACAGCTTCGCAGAGATCTGAATAATATGGAAGACAGGCTTCTGGAGCTGGGAAAAGAGATATCCGGCCTTCGAAAAGCATCTGCCACAGAGCTTTCGGAAAAAATGCAGAAAGCACTGCTGGATCTGAATTTTATG
This sequence comes from uncultured bacterium, assembly GCA_945949875.1. Classification (GTDB taxonomy): domain Bacteria; phylum Bacillota; class Clostridia; order Lachnospirales; family Lachnospiraceae; genus 1XD8-76. The sequence continues at coordinate 9,507 of CAMFGH010000006.1, read as the reverse complement.
CAGGTGGAATTTGAAGTACATGTCACCTCTGATCCGGAGCATATGACTTCAGATGGTCTGGATGATGTAGAGTTTCTGATTTCCATGAATCCGGGACAGCCTATGAGACCCCTTCATATGATTGCCAGCGGCGGTGAACTTTCCCGTATCATGCTGGGACTTAAAACAGTCATTGCAGATAAAGATGCCATTGAGACTTTGATCTTTGATGAAATAGATGCAGGAATCAGTGGAAAAACAGCATGGAAGGTTTCGGAAAAACTGGGAGAACTTTCGAAAAACCATCAGATTATCTGTATTACCCATCTTCCACAGATTGCGGCTATGGCAGATACGCATTTCCGCATTGAAAAAATTGTGGAAAATGAATCCACAAAAACCATGATTCAGGAGCTTGATGGGAAGAATCATATCAAAGAAATCGCCAGAATGGTAGGCGGAGATGATATTTCAGAAGCGGCAATCTTAAATGCCAGAGAGCTTGTTGTACAGGCAGGAAAAGGCAATCTGATCTGAAATAAAAAAGAGTAATGTGACACATAATAAAGGACACAGACCTTGTAAAAGGCTGTGTCTTTTTTGTTATGGTAACTGTATTTTAAAATTTGGAGGTGGCCCCGTGAGAAATAGAACGCAGATAAAGTACAAACTGATACGAATTGGCAGCCTTTTCGTTATGTTAACCGGAATCATGGGCTACTATTTTTTTTGCTATATATCATTACCGTCTCATATGAAGCTGCTATCCGGTAAAGAACAGGAGATTGATTTTCATATACCTGCCACGGCCAGCATCAGTACTGCTTCCGGAAAAGTGGTTAGCGATTTGTATAAACCGGTTTCCATGAAAGCCGGAAGCAGTGCAACCTATCAGATGGATGTAAAGCTTCTGGGAGTGATTCCTCTGAAAAGTGTGGAAATACAGGTGATTGACGAAGATACGATCCATGTGATGGGGCAGCCCATAGGGATTTTCATCAAAACAGGGGGAGTCATGGTGGTAGGAGAAGGCAGCTTTGAAACCGTGGACGGAAGCCGGGTGGAGCCTTCCGGCGGAATCATTCAGACCGGCGATTATATAGTGAGATTTAACGGAAATGAAGTGAGCGGGAAGAAACAGTTTCTGGAATGGATGGCGGAATGTACAGGGGAACCGATAAGACTGTCTGTGGAGCGGGATGGCATGGTCAGGGATGTGACCATACAGCCGGAAAGAAACCGGGAAGGTGCATGGAAACTGGGAATATGGATACGGGATAATGCTCAGGGCGTAGGAACCCTGACTTTTATTGATGAAAATGGCAATTTTGGTGCACTGGGACACGGGATTGCAGATGGAGAAACCGGGGAACTGATGGAACTGGGCAGAGGATCCTTATATGACACAACGATCGTTGGAATTAAAAAAGGTGGAGACGGAGTACCCGGTGAACTAACCGGAATGATAGAATATGATGATGAAAATATTGTTGGAATCATAACAGAAAATACTTCTTATGGAATTTTTGGACAGATTTATGCTGATAAAATAGATTCTTTTCAGGTATCAGAGGCATTGCCCATATGTCTGAAGCAGAATATCAGACTTGGGGAAGCTCAGATTTTGTCGGGAACCAGCGGAAAGCCGGAGTATTATACCGTAGAAATAACCAAAGTACATTTAGGGGAAAAGGAATCCAAGGGGATTGAACTTACGGTAACGGATGACAGGCTTTTATCTTTGACCGGAGGAATCGTTCAGGGAATGAGCGGAAGTCCGATCCTGCAGGATGGAAAAGTGATAGGAGCTGTAACCCATGTTCTGGTAAATGATCCGACAAGAGGGTATGGGATTTATATAGAGGACATGATAAAGCATTAGTCTTTGAGATTTTCTACTTTTTTGAAAAACAGTTATCACCTTAAAAATGTGAAAAGAAAAAGAAATATCACCTTAAAAATGTGAAAATTAATAAAATTATCGTCTTAAAAATGTTGATAGCATATAGAAAGCTATGTATAATAACACAATAAAGGAAAATTTCTATATTGGAAACGGGGTGATATCGTTTATGGAGAGAGAATTATTTGCAAAGCTTGAGAAGTGGAAGAATAAGAAAAAGAGAAAACCGCTCATTATTCAGGGCGCCAGACAGGTTGGAAAGACCTGGATTATGAAAGAATTCGGTGCCAGATATTTTAAGAATACGATTTATATCAATTTTGATAATAACGAAATCATGAAAAAGGTGTTTGAAATTGATTTTGATACTTCCCGGATTATTTCTGCTATTAAAATAGAGTTTGGAAAAAGCTTTAATGTAGAAGATACATTGATTATCTTTGATGAAATACAGGAAGCACCTAAGGCTTTAGCTTCATTAAAGTATTTTAATGAGAACGCATCTCAATATGCGATTATGGCAGCCGGATCATTACTTGGTGTTGCACTTCATCAGGGAACCTCTTTTCCTGTGGGAAAGGTGGATTTTATGCATTTATATCCTCTCAATTTCTATGAGTTTCTTTGTGCAATGGGAGAAAAACAGTTGGCACAGCTTTTAGAGAGTAATGATTATGAGATGATAAATGCATATTCCATAAAATATATTGAATTGTTGAAAAAATACTATTACGTAGGTGGAATGCCTGAGGCAGTACAAACTTATATCGATACAGACGATTTTTATGAAGTAAGGGAAATACAAAAAAGTTTGCTGAAGTATTACGAAGAAGATTTTAGTAAGCATGCGCCTAAGGAAGCCATTCCACGGATTATGATGGTGTGGAACTCCATACCTTCTCAACTGGCTAAGGAGAACAGAAAATTTATGTATGGTTCCATACGAGAAGGGGCAAGGGCAAAGGATTTCGAATTGGCAATTCAATGGCTGGAGGATGCGGGTCTTATTATACGTAGTTATCGTATCACCAAACCAGATATTCCTCTCATCGCATATATGGAAATAAATCATTTCAAAATGTTTATGCTGGACGTTGGGTTACTTGCTGCAAAAGGCGATATACATGCGAAAGTATTATTGGATGATTGTAGAATTTTTGAGGAATTTAAAGGTGCTTTAACAGAGCAATTCGTAGCCCAGCAGCTGAAAGCTTCCGAAAGAGAACTATATTATTATTCTACGGAAAATTCGTCCGGTGAAATTGATTTTGTAATTCAACAGGAGATGAAATGTATACCGATTGAAGTGAAAGCTGAGGAAAACCTGAGAGCAAGAAGCTTACGTGCTTTTTGCGAAAAATATAAACCGGAAGTTGCAATCAGATCATCTATGTCAAATTATCGGAAACAGGATTGGATGATCAATGTACCTTTATATGCCTTAGATAAGTATTTGGATATGTATTAGAATTTTTTATATGATGACTGTTTTACAGTGAATGGATTAATGTGATGAATCAGGTAGAATAATGGAAATTCCATGCGATGACTCATAGTTGCCCCCGGCAAAATCAGTCGATATACTAGATTTTGATAGCGAAATATTTATGATTAAGGGGAATTTCATATGGAACAAGTCAATTTTTCAGCAACCAAAGATTCTGAACAAATGCACCAGATCATAGAACAGTTATGTAATGCCAATAAAGAGTTTCAGATTATGATAACGGTAGCATCTTCGGGTAGAGAACTGATGAAAAAAGACGATGAGGTACAGGAAAGTGCGCTTTTGGCAGCAGAATACCGGGCAGAAAACGAAACATTGGTTGTACATGATCTGGAGAAAGACGTGACAGACATGATTCACGAAGTTGGTGTTCCAGCCCATATAAAAGGCTATCAATATTTACGGGAAGCTATCATGATGTCTGTTTCAGATATGGAAATGCTGGGTTCCGTAACGAAAATCCTATATCCGACCATTGCGGAAAAATACGGAACCACGCCAAGCAGAGTAGAGAGAGCAATACGACATGCCATTGAAGTGGCCTGGAACAGAGGAAAAATGGAAACCCTGGATGCTTTATTCGGTTATACAATCCATACCGGAAAAGGAAAACCTACAAATTCTGAGTTTATCGCCCTGATCACAGACAGACTGCGACTGAAATACCGTGGCAATTGATCAGGAATGTGATCGGGAATGTTTGGCAGGAAATGTGAAAATATACTTTCGCTTACCCCTCTTTTATTGTATAATGATTAAAGGTATTTTTACGGAGGGTAAACTATGAAGAATATACTTTTTATCGCATCAGAAGGGGTTCCTTTTATTAAAACAGGTGGACTTGCAGATGTTGTGGGCTCCTTGCCGAAATGTATTGATAAGGAATATTATGATGTCAGAGTCATGATTCCGAAATATTCCTGTATGTCCGATAAAATGAAAGAAAAACTCTCTTACAGAGCTCATTTCTATATGGACTTTCATTGGAAAGATGAATATGTAGGTATTCTGGAAGCAGAAGCGGATGGCGTTAAGTATTACTTTATCGATAATGAAGGATTTTTTACAGGATATAAGCCATATTCTGATGATGCACTTTTTGAAATTACCAAATATGCTTTTTTCTGTAAGGCATGTTTATCATCTCTTCCGGTAATAGGTTTCAGACCGGATTTGATTCACTGCCATGACTGGCAGACAGGCCTTATTCCTGTTTATCTCCATGAGAGATTTCAGGGAAATGAATTTTATCGTGGTATCAAGACAGTAATGACCATACATAATCTGAAATTCCAGGGAAAATGGAGTGTAAAAGATGTAAAGGACATTACAGGACTTCCGGACTATTTCTTCACACCGGATAAACTGGAGGCATATAAGGATGCCAATCTGTTAAAAGGCGGATTGGTATACGCAGATGCAATCACCACAGTAAGTAATACTTATGCAGAAGAAATCAAAACAGACTTTTACGGAGAAAAATTAAATGGTCTGCTTTGTGCCAGATCCGGAGATCTCAGAGGTATCGTAAACGGTATCGATTATGACAGTTTTAATCCGGAAACCGATAAGTATCTGGAATATCCATACAATGCGATCAATTTCAGAAAAGAGAAGATTAAGAATAAGAGAGCGCTGCAGAAAGAGCTTGGACTGGAGCAGAATGATAAGATCATGATGATCGGTATTGTGTCCAGACTTACGGATCAGAAGGGCTTTGATCTGATCGCCCGTGTTATGGACGAGATATGCCAGGATGCAATTCAGATTGTTGTGCTGGGTACCGGTGAGGAAAGATACGAGAATATGTTCCGTTATTTCGACTGGAAATACAGCAATAAAGTATCTGCCAATATCTATTATTCAGATGCTTTATCCCATAAAATATATGGAGCATGTGATGCATTTTTGATGCCATCCCTGTTTGAACCATGTGGATTGTCCCAGCTGATGAGCCTGCGATATGGTACCTTACCGATCGTAAGGGAAACAGGCGGACTTAAGGATACCGTTCAGCCATACAATGAATATGAAGGCACCGGTACCGGATTCAGTTTTGTAAACTATAATGCCCATGAAATGATGGCAACTGTGCGCTATGCAGAAAAGATTTATTATGATAAGAAGCGGGAATGGAATAAGATGGTAGACCGTGCCATGGCTGCCGACTTTTCCTGGAATGTATCAGCCAAAAAATATCAGGAGATGTATGACTGGTTGATTGGATATTAAAAGTGTGTTATATTGACTTTTGTAAAAGCCAAAGGCGGTTTGAATGTATTTCAAACCGCCTTTATTTTTTGGCTGAGAAAAGGAGATAGGTTATGAAAATCGTAATAATCGGAGCAGGTGCAATGGGCTGTCTGTACGGAGCTTACCTAAGTGAAAAAAATGAAGTTACCATGCTGGATGTGTATGAGCCTCAGGTAGATGCCATTAATAAGAACGGTATCACCATTGTGGAGCCGGATGGAACAGAAAGACAGCATAAAAAGGTATGTGCCATGAAATATATTGGGAATTTTGATTGAAAAGCTGGCTTACAAGCCGCTTCGTAATGCAAGTAGTCTGGCTGTTCTGATTACAGCGATCGGGGTTTCTTATTTTCTACAGAATATTGCGCTTTTGATTTGGTCCTCCAATCCAAAAGCTTTTCCGGATATGATACATCTGCCATCTGTAATGATCGGTGAGACACAGATCAGTGCCACTGCAATCATTACGATTCTGGCTAATATTATAATTATGATTGCATTAACACTTTTTACCTCCAAAACCAAAAAGGGAAAAGCAATGCGTGCTGTTTCAGAAGACAAGGGTGCAGCACAACTGATGGGAATTAATGTAAACGGAACGATTTCCATGACTTTTGCCATTGGTTCCGGCCTTGCTGCCATTGCAGGAGTTCTTCTTTGCTCGGCCTATCCGACTTTGATGCCTACCACAGGAGCCATGCCCGGTATCAAAGCCTTTACAGCAGCTGTTTTTGGCGGAATCGGCTCCATACCGGGAGCCATGCTTGGCGGTATTTTACTTGGGTTGATAGAGATTTTTGCCAAGGCATATATTTCTACCCAGTTATCTGACGCTATTGTTTTTGCGGTACTGATCATCGTGCTTATCGTAAAACCTACCGGACTTCTGGGTAAAAAGATTAGTGAAAAGGTTTAAGAGGTACAAAGTATGAAAAAAGGTTCAAAAAGAGCGTCCGGTGCGTTCCTGAATTATGGAATCGTCATCGTGTTCTATATAGTTTTTCAGATATTATCTTCAACAGGACATCTGAGCAGTTCCTTTTCCGGACAGCTGATACCTATCTGCACATATGTCATTATGGCACTTTCTCTGAATCTGGTGGTGGGTTTTTCCGGAGAACTGAGTCTTGGACATGCAGGGTTTATGAGTGTTGGAGCATTTAGTGGCGTCATTGCCTCCGTGGCATTACAGAATTATGTGACAGTGAGTTCTGTCAGACTCTTTCTGGCGATTCTGGTAGGAGCTGCCATTGCAGCCATTGCCGGGATTGTGATCGGGGTTCCGGTTCTCAGACTGCAGGGAGATTATCTGGCAATTGTAACACTTGCTTTTGGTGAGATCATCAAAAATATTCTGAACTGTCTGTATGTTGCAGTGGATAAAAACGGATTACATTTTTCCATGACAGATGCCACATCCATGAATCTGGAGCCGGAAAATGTGGTTATACTGAACGGTCCCATGGGAGCTCTCGGAGTAAAGAAAATATCTACTTTTTTAAGTGGTATTATATTAATTCTGGTGGTTTTGTTTATCATTCAGAATCTGGTCAACAGCAGATCCGGAAGAGCCATTGCAGGGATACGTGACAATCGTATTGCAGCAGAGGCCTGCGGTATACAGATTACGAAGTATAAAATGATGGCCTTTGTAACGTCTGCAGCCATGGCTGGTTCAGCCGGTGCACTATATGCACTGAATTTTTCAACGGTTGTACCGAAAAAATTCGATTTTAATACTTCTATTTTGATTTTGGTATTCGTTGTATTAGGTGGAATCGGAAACCTGAGAGGTTCGATTATTGCAGCAGCTATTTTGACAGTACTGCCGGAACTGCTGCGTCAGTTCCAGGATTACAGGATGCTGGTCTATGCAATTGTTCTGATTATGGTTATGCTGATTACCAATAATGAGAAAGCGCAGGCACTGCGCCAAAGATTCATCAAAACTCTTTTCAAAAACAAAAAGAAGGAGGCTGTCTAATATGGCGAAAGAACATGAAGTAAAGCTTGTATCGGTAGAAAGTCCCAATCTGATACCGGAACGCGATAAGCAGTATCCTCTTGTATTGGAAGTATCCCATCTGGGGATCGATTTTGGTGGTCTTACAGCAGTAGATGAGTTTAATATGGCTCTTGGAAAAACAGAGATTTGCGGTCTGATCGGTCCAAACGGTGCAGGGAAAACCACGGTATTCAATTTACTTACCAAGGTTTATCAGCCTACCAGAGGAACCATTCTCTTAGATGGTAAAGACACGCACGGAATGAATACAACGAAGGTGAATCAGGCAGGAATTGCCAGAACATTTCAGAATATTCGTCTTTTTGATAAATTGTCTGTAGAAGATAATGTAAAGATCGGTCTTCACAACCATATAAACTATGGCATGATGAATGGTGTTTTAAGACTTCCGAAATACTGGAAGGAAGAAAAGCGTGCCCATGAAAAAGCCATGGAGCTGTTATCTATTTTCGATATGGAACATCTGGCAAAGGACGAGGCAGGATCCCTTCCTTATGGTGCACAGAGAAGACTGGAAATCTGCAGGGCTCTGGCAACGGGACCGAAGGTTCTGCTTCTGGATGAGCCGGCGGCTGGAATGAACCCTTCCGAAACAGCGGAATTGATGGATAATATCCGTAAAATCAGAGATACATTCCATATTTCCATTTTACTGATCGAACATGATATGAATCTGGTCATGGGAATATGCGAATCCATTGTTGTTCTGAATTTTGGTAAGATCATCGCCAAAGGAACACCTTCCGAGATCCAGAATAATCCGCAGGTAATAGAAGCTTATTTAGGTAAGCAGAGGGAGGTGTGATATGGCACTTTTACAGGTCGATAATCTGCATGTCTATTATGGAAACATTCATGCGATCAAAGATATTTCATTTCATGTGGATGAAGGAGAGATCGTAACGCTGATCGGTGCAAACGGAGCAGGAAAATCCTCTACACTGAACACCATAGCAGGACTGATCAAACCCAGAAGCGGAAGTGTGACTTTAGAAGGAACGGACATTTTAGGTATTCCGGCGCATAAAATTGTATCCAGAGGAATGGCATTATGTCCAGAAGGAAGAAGAATTTTCCAACAGCTGACGGTACAGGAAAATCTGGAAATGGGATCTTACACAAGGCCAAATAGCGAGGTGGAGGAATCCATTGAAAAGGTATATGAGCATTTCCCAAGATTGAAAGAGCGATATAAGCAGATTGCAGGAACGCTTTCCGGTGGAGAACAGCAGATGCTTGCCATGGGAAGGGCTCTCATGTCCAAACCAAAATTGATGATGTTGGATGAACCCAGTATGGGACTTGCACCGATTCTGGTAGAGCAGATTTTTGATATTATTCTTCAGCTGCATAAATCTGGAACTACCATTTTACTGGTAGAACAAAATGCACAGATGGCACTGTCCATTGCAGACAGGGGATACGTTTTGGAGACGGGCAGAATCGTTACTTCCGGAACCGGAAAAGAACTGTTGCAGGATGATTCGGTACGGAAAGCTTATCTGGGCGCTTGATAAGGATACAATATCCCTCAAATTGATATCATATAAAAGAGAAGGCTGTCGCTTTCACGAATGAGAGTTTGTGAAGTGGCAGCTTTCTTTTTGGTAGGGGAGTTTATGCCTGGACCAAGGATTTTTTTCGCTTGAAAAATATATCCCAGGAGCTTCTTTCTTCATAGTATGTTTTTCTATGGATGAACAGCGGGAGCGGCGTGTCACTTTTCATACAGACACTGGGGAAAAAATTCTAAGATTGCCCGCCACAGAAAACAAAATCTTAATTAGGGACGACATTTCAAAACGCGACTTACGTCTTGAACGGGTTGAAATGTCGT
>CAMFGH010000005.1 GCA_945949875.1 uncultured bacterium | reverse complement strand
ATCCTAAAATGGAGTATAGTTTATAGTAGTGTATAGCGTGTATCAAGTTATAATTATGAGGTTGAAAACTACGGTATACACAGATGATGCAGAAAAATGTGTACAGCGTTTATATAGAGAATGACATAGAAAAGGAGATGCTGTAAGTGAAGAAACACATAAATTGGATGTTACTTGCCATTTGCATATTAGCAGGAGTTTTATTGACAGGGTGCGGATCGAATAACTCAGACAAGCAGAGTAGTGAAACCGCACAGAATACAGAAACGGAACAGGAGAGTTCAGAGAAAGAAAAGTCTGATGAAGCAGAAACAACGGCAACCGAAGCATCTGAACAGGATAGCACAGAAGAAACCAGTAAAGTTCTGGTTGTATATTATTCCGCAACAGGAAATACAAAAGCAGTAGCAAATTATATTGCAGATGCTACAGGTGGCGATTTATTTGAACTGGAGCCAGTGGAACCGTATACGGACGAAGATCTTAATTACAATGATCCTGACAGCCGAGTATCTCGTGAACATGACGATGAGAGTTTAAGAGATGTAGAGCTGGTTTCCACGACAGTTGATAATTTCGGTGAGTACGATGAAATTCTGATAGGTTACCCCGTATGGTGGCAAGTAAGTGCATGGCCAGTAAATCAGTTCATCCAAAACAATGATTTTACAGGAAAAACAGTTATTCCATTCTGTACATCAGCATCTTCTGGACTCGGAGATAGCGGAAAACTCTTAGAGGAAATGGCTGGAACTGGAGACTGGCAGGAAGGAAAGAGATTTTCTTCTAGTGCATCAGAAGAAGAGGTTCAGGACTGGGTAAAGAGTTTGAATCTGAATTAAATATAATAGAATGATATAAGCAGCAGGGACAACGATAAAAAGTCGAGGTTCTTGCTGCTTTTCTAATATTTAGCAACAGTGAGAAGGTTGCACAGTATTTGCCACGTCATTTCAGTAGATCTGCTGAATAGCTTTCTTCCATAAGTGTGGTATAGTCTTGTGCTTGGAATAGGAAAACTACACAGAAGGGAGAACCGATATGACAGCAAAGCCAGATATTATCTGGAATGAGCAGTGCCTGGGGATTCGGATAAGCGAACAGATATGCAATTATCTGAAAAAGCACGATGCGGAATACCAGAGACTGCAGAAGGAAATACTGAAACTTATAGAGAGGTATCCAGTGATAGAAACATTTATGGAGTCGAATCAGTCAATCAGCCTAACGACCGAAGAGCATAAGGCAGTGCATCGATATTTCCAACTGGAGAACGGGAAGGAAATGATAGAAGAACAGTACCATTTTTATATGGGACAGGCACAAATGATCTCTTATGGAGCAATGCTTGGAAAAATTAAAAAAGCAATAAAGGGAAAGGATGACAGTGACACAAAGAAACTGTTGGAGTTGCTGATGGATACCTGGATTGATGAGGTAGAAGATGAGCTGAAAGAAAATACAGTGTACCAGGGAATGCTGGAAAAAATATCAAAATATGAAGAACAGGTTCAGACAATGGAATTATCAAAAGAAAAGCGAAAAACGATAGATGCATATGTTACAGAAGTAAGCGAGAGGTGGATACTATATTCGGAATCCTTATATCAGGCTGGTATGCAGAAAATCTTGGAACTGCTGAATCTGTAAAAGGGACGGATAAAATGGGGAAGCACGAAAGGAACTTCCCCATTTGTCACTTTTATTCCTCTTTTCCATCGATGAGAAATATGTATGAAACTTGAAAGATTTCAGCAATGGCTTTTAATTCAAGGTCAGTGACATAACGCTTGTTTGTTTCGATTCTGGTGATTACATTTTTATCCATATCGTAACCAGCTAACTGGAGTTTATAGGCAAGATCACGCTGAGACATATTGTGAGTCCTGCGAAGCTCAATCAACCGCTGGCTGATCAGATTCTTCTCACCAGACTGTGCTCTTGGCTTTGGCATCTTAAATCTCTTCCTCTCTGGTAAAAAGATGGTTTGTCTCACTTTTTGCACCATCTGTATTGATTTTAACGATTGGACAAGGTAGAATCGGTTGTAAAAGTGAGACAAAAACTGAAGAGAAGGGAGAAATGTATGGAGCAGGCAAAGATAGAACAGCTTGCATTTTTATATTTATGCAGTGAGCATGATAAAAAGCTATTACTCAAGAAAGAAAAAATGCAGTTAGCTGATTTTGACAGGTTGACCTATTTGATTTATCATTTGGGTTTTAAAGAATACCATATAAAAATATGGATGGAATTTGCAGGGGATTTCCAAAAGGAATGGGATTGCCTGGAAGCACTTCAGGAAACAGAAGGGTGTGTTGGAAACATAGATAGTACTGAATCAGAAGTTAGACTCCATGAGATGTGGATTCAGGAATTTTGCAAAAATACACCAATGGAAATCAGAGAATGGATACGAGAACTAGATTATCAATAAAAAATATGATACCATTGTCGATGAAAGTGAATTTAGCAAATCGGAATTTGTAAAGGAGGAGAAATAATTTTATGACTTTTGAAGATATGTTTAATCGTTTCTTCTCAAAGGGGAAGCCATATAAAGAAGTTCGTTCGTAAAAAATATTGATGAAAGGACGAACTATATATGGAATATGTAAAATTGAATAATGGTATAGAAATGCCAATGGTTGGTTTTGGAGTATTTGAGATTCCAGCAGAGCAGACAGCACAATGTGTATTTGATGCAATAGAGTGTGGCTATCGTTTAATTGATACTGCACAGGCGTATTATAATGAAACAGAGGTTGGTGAAGGAATTCAGAATGCAATTCAAAAGTTGGGCATAAAGCGAGAAGATATTTTTCTGACAACAAAGGTCTGGGTGACAGAATTTGGATACGAGAAAACCAAAGCATCAGTAGAAGAATCAATGAGGAAGTTGAAAACTGATTACATTGATCTTGTATTGATTCATCAATGCCTGTCAGATTATTACGGAGCATATCATGCCTTGGAGGATATGTATGAAGAAGGTAAAATTAAAGCAATAGGTATTTCTAATTTCAGTGCTGAGAGAATGGCAGATATTGCAACCTTTAATCGAATTGTACCTGCGGTTAATCAGGTAGAAACGCATATGTTTTGGCAACAGTATGAACTTCATGGATGGATGGAGAAATATAATATTCAGCATGAAGCATGGGGACCGCTTGCACAACATCGTCTGAAAGAAGTAATAGAACATCCTGTTGTAAAAGAAATTGCCCTAAAATATGGAAAAGAACCTGTACAGATTGCACTTCGCCATCATGTGCAAAGGGGGATTGTTGTGATTCCTAAAAGTATACATAAAGATCGTATGAAGCAAAATTTGGATATTTTTGATTTTAAGTTATTTGATGAGGATATGGAGCAACTCAAGAAACTTGATGAAAATAAATCTATGTGGGCAGAATACGATGATCCAATGATTGTACAGTATGCTATGGAAGAATAGGGGAATATCAACATGAATAATATTGAAGGAAAAGTAGTTATTATTACAGGAGCATCCAGTGGCATTGGAGAGGCAACTGCGAAAAAATTAGGAAGTTTAGGTGCAAAAATTGTACTTGCAGCAAGACGTAAGGAACGTTTGGAGGTATTGAAAAAACAGATTGAACAGAATGGAGGTACTGCAGTATATAAAGTAACCGATGTTGCGGATAAAAAACAGGTAGCAGAACTTGTGGAATATGCAATCAGCAAATTCGGTCGGATTGATGTACTTGTGAATAATGCTGGCATCATGCCGGCATCGTTCCTTGTGAAGAACTGTACAGATGAATGGGACAGAATTATTGATATAAACATAAAAGGAATTCTTTATAATATAGGAGCTGTGCTTCCACATATGAGAGAACAGAACTCCGGACATATCATAAATATTTCGTCAAACGCTGCTTATACGGAAATAAGTCCATATTCTACCGTGTATTGCATGACGAAACATGCTGTTAAAAACATCAGTAGTGGATTACGTCAGGAGGAGGCAATCGCTGGTTCTAAAATCAGAGTAACAGATATAGGACCGGGAATGGTTGATACAGAGCTGGTGTCAACCATTATAGAACCAGAAATGAAGGCAGTTGCGGATCAGCTTTTCAGTGATAAGTCAAAAATGATTACACCAGAGCAGATAGCAGATGCAGTTATTTATTCTATTGAACAGCCGGAGCATACGATGGTAACATCCGTTGTGATTCAGCCTAATTTATAAGATATTATAAACTGCACTGACAAATAAATTTCAGTTTGTAGCGTTAATTAACAACTAAAAATTATTGGATACAGCTATGCGTATTTATTTACAAAATATACATAGCTGTATTTTTTATTACGGGCAGGGCTCTTCGGGGTTCTGCCCTTTTTCTTTTTCCAGACCAAAAGACCACCTGCTGGAAAAGAACAAGAAAAACCAGAAAGGATGTGGTGACTTATCATTATAGGAATCGATCATGGATATTATGCCATCAAAACTCCCCATGTGTGCTTCCCGACCGGATTGACCGGATACGATTACGAGCCGTATACCATGCAGAATGTCCTGCAGTACAATGGGAAATTTTATGTGTGTGGAACCGGGCGGCAGACGCTGGTGAGAAGCAAGACTTCCAATGACAATTATTATCTTTTGACAATGGCAGCCATTGCCCAGGAGATCCGCTATCGCCGGGGAGAGCGGAAAACAGATGTAGTTCTGGCAGCCGGTCTCCCTTTGGCAAGTTTTGGCAGGGAGAAAAAAGGCTTCCGGGAATATCTGTTTCGGAAAGAGCAGCCTCTGCTTTTCCGGTACGAGGATGAGAGCTATGAGATCCGGATTCAGGATGTAAAACTGTTCCCACAGGGATACTCTGCGTTGGCCCTCCACCCGGAATGTGTTCGGGAAGAACCTTCTGTTCTTCTAGCAGACATTGGTGGTTGGACCGTAGACCTGATGCGGCTGGACAATAGTGTTCCAAACGCCGCTACCTGCCGCAGCCTGGAGCTTGGTGTGATCCGGTGTGTGGATGAGATTACCGAGCAGGTACGCAGAAATACCGGACTGTCTGTAACGGACATTCAGATTGAACGTGTTCTGAACGGTCAGAGCTGCAGTATGGACCCGGTAGCAAAAGAAATCATTGTCCGGCATGGACGGCTTTATACGGAGAAAATTCTGTCTGCAATCATGGAAGCCGGGTTCGATCTGAAGGCAATTCCGTCCGTGATCATGGGCGGCGGAGCCAGCATCCTGAAACGGCACGTGACACTGCAGGACGGGCTGTGTCGGCAGATTTACCTGACGGACGTACACGCCAACGCTTCCGGCTACGAGCGGATTGTGGGGCAGATGTGCACGAAGTAAAGAGACCCGTTTTCTCGTTCCGCCTGAACCTTGATAATCCGGACCACAAAAAGGCATGGGAGATCCTGCAAAGTGTTCCGGATGGACAGAAGAGCAGCTATCTGGTTCAGGTGATCTTAAAAGACCAGGAAAACAACCAGCTGGAGAAAAGCATCCGGCAGGCGATCCGGGAAGAACTGGCAGGTGTTTCCATTTTTGGCTCCGGGGAGAGTGTTTCAAAGAAGGAAGAAATCCCGTCTCAGATGCTGGATTTTCTCTCCGGGCTTGAGGATGCATTCTGAAAAAGTCAAGTCTTTCCCAGTGCTAAAATAGCCAAAATTCAAGCAGTCAAATTAGTATAAATCACGGATTTTTGAAAGGGGTGATGCCTATTGAATGTTATTAGATCTGCATCCTTTGGGGGCTTTTGAAGGCCTCATATTCGTTGGGTATTGTGAATAGCTTTCTGTCACGTTTTAGGGTATGTTGTGTGTAGAAAAAAGAAAGGAGAACAGACGCAATGGAGATGAAAAACATATGTGGAAAGATCCCGGTAGAGCTGCATGAGAAGCTAAAGCTGGAGGTCGAAGAGTTAGGAATCAGCATACCAAAATACCTTGAAATGGTAATCGAAGAACACATGACAAGAAAAGGAGAAAAGATGAACATGGCAAATTCAAGAACAGTAGCAGTACAGGTAGACGAAGAGTTATTTTCCAGACTGAAAGCAGTCCTCGCCAAAAACGGCATGAAACAGAAAGACTTCCTGATCGGACTGATTGAAGCGGCACTCGAAAAAGAGGAAGCCAAATGGAAAACGGAGTCAGAAGAAACTGAGGAAGAGCCAGCATTGGAAGAAGTTGAACCAGAGGAAACGGAGCCAGCAGAACTGGAAGAGAATCAGCCAGAGAAGCCAGAGCCGGAAGCCGAAGAGCCAGAAGAGCCCGAGGAAGAGCCGACTGAACCGGAAACGGAAGAGCCCGAGGAAACAGAGCCGGCAGAAGCAGACGAAGAGGAACCAGAACTGGAAACCGAAGAGCCGGAAGTAACAGATCCAGAGGAAGCAGAAGCATAGACATCAAAAAACAGAAACCAAAAGACTAAGACGGTGCAGAGAAATCTGCACTGTTTTTTTCGCAGCGAAGGGAGGCTGATAGCCGGAACAATTCGATTTTTTGATCTTTTCAGCGGAATCGGAGGATTCCGAGAAGGACTGCACAGAGCAGGGGGCTTCACCTGTGTCGGACACTGTGAAGCAGACGCGTATGCAGACCACAACTACCGGGTGCTGTTTGATACGGAAGGAGAGTGGTTCTGCAATGACGCAAGAAATATTGAAACAGAACGAATGCCGGACTTTGATCTTTTATGCGCGGGATTTCCTTGCCAGGCATTCTCCATCGCTGGACGAAGGGAAGGATTTGCCGATGCAAGAGGAACCCTTTTCTTCGAAGTTGCCAGACTGGTTGCAGACAAACGACCTTCGTATTTTCTCCTTGAAAACGTACCCGGTCTGCTTTCGCATGACAAAGGGCGGACGTTTCACACCATCCTCAGTACGCTATCTGAACTGGGGTACCATGTCGAATGGAAGGTGCTTAACAGCAAGGATTTCGGAGTCCCCCAGTCAAGGAAGCGGGTGTATATTATCGGATATCTTGATGGAAGATGTGCCGGAAAAATATTACCTTTCCCAAAAGCAAATGGAACAGCTCTTATACAAGTCCATGCTGGCAAACAAGGAGAAAGAGTCTACGCAGAAGAAGGACTGAGCTGCACGCTGACCAGTGGAGCTGGCGGTATGGGCGGTAAGACCGGATTATACGAAGTCGGTATCCCCATCAAGGAAAACACCCGAAAAGGGTACAAGATGGCTTATGAGGGTGACAGCATCGACCTTGGCTATCCGGGCATCAACAGCCGCAGGGGAAGAGTCGGGCATGAAATCGCCCATACTCTGACGACCGGAAACCAGCAGGGGACACTGCATTTTGTAGATATTTCCCCTCCGCCGCTGGTGACTGAGGTTGCAAGATGTCTGAACACCAGAAAGGATTCCAGCATCCATAACCACAGGGGCGAAAGCTCCGGGGTGCTGGTAGAAGAACCGCCGAGGGCAGTGTTGACACCGGCCAAGGAAAAAGTCCGCCAGAATGGAAGAAGGATGAAAGGACCGGAAGAGCCGATGTTCACCATTACGGCAACCGACCGTCATGGCGTGATCTACCACGGCAGAATCCGCAGACTGACACCAAGGGAGTGTCTGCGGCTGCAGGGATACCGGGACGATCAGATATCTAAAATGGAAAAAGAGACATCTGACAACCAGCTTTACAAGCAGGCCGGGAACGGCGTCACCGTCAATGTCATTGAAGCGATAGGCAGAAATCTGAAAGCCGTGGATGAAGAGATCCGAAGCAGCTCACCTGTTCCAGAAGCGAAGGGTGGGTGAAACAGATCGATTTAAAAGACCAGTATTTCGGTACAGAGATTGAGATGACAGGTATCAGCCGTTACAATGCGGCTGTTGCTGTTGGAAGAATGTTTGGAACAGAGCCATATTCGATTCGTTCATACAGCTCATGGTGTGTGAAAGATCCAGATGGAAAGGTTTGGAAGTTTTCCTATGATTCCAGTATCCGTTGTCAGTACAAGTCTCATGGGCGTTGTCTGGATGCTGACAGCGACTATGCGACTGAGATGGTATCCCCGAAACTGGAATATTCGGAAATGGGGAAGCTCCAGGAAGTGGTGCGGTGTGTCAAAAACGCAGGTGCTTTTGTCAATTCATCCTGTGGCATGCATGTCCATGTGGATGCATCCAACCATACACCAAGGAGTCTGAAAAATGCACTGACGATCATGTACTGCAAAGAGGACATTCTGTTCAAAGCATTGAATGTACAGACCAGAAGGGAAGATGAGTACTGCCAGAAAGTCCGGCCTATGGTATTAGAGAAGATTCGCCGGATGCCGAACAGCACCATCACAATGGAAAAATTCAAAAGGGCATGGTATGAGGGAAATGACGGAAGCTCCGAGCATTACAACTGGACAAGGTATTATGCATTAAACCTACACGCTGTTTTTTCCAAGGGAACACTGGAATGGAGGTGTTTTGAAAGCATCCTCCATGCAGGAAAAGTCCGGTCGAACATCACACTGGCACTTGCCATATCCGCACAGGCAATCAACCAATCCTGTACCCATGCAAAAAAGACGGAAATCGGGGACAACCCGGCGTTTACTTTTCGTACCTTTTTACTTCGTCTCGGATTGATCGGGGACGAGTATAAAAATGTGCGAAAACATCTTCTTGCCAATCTGGACGGCGATAAAGCATGGCGGTACGACAAAAGCACCTATGCCTGTCTGCAGAATCCAAGACGGACAGAAGATGCAAGGTAATAGAATAACAGGAACAAACAGGCCGGGTGGGAACATCCGGCTGTTCTTATGCTAGATGAAGAAAAAGAAGAAAGAGGTAGAAAACATGAAGAGTAAATATCGTTTCAGGCGAATCCTTTCAGGAGTGATGGCGGCAGTTACCATCTTATCCACGGTCATTTCACCGCTGACCGTTTATGCTTCAGAAGAGCCAAAAGCGGCAAAACCGCCAGCTTATGAATCTGTAAAGGATCTTCTGGATGAAAATGAAGTGGTAAAAGCAACCGATCTGGAGTTGGAGGTCGGACAGGAGTTTGATGTTTCCATGGATTTTACAAATCTGGAAATCAAGGATGAAAGCAAAGTCAAGGTGACATTCCAGAAAGCAGAGAATGACGCTGGAGAGAGCTTCAGTACCAGCCATGCGGACACTTATCATGCCGTTTATTATGTGGAGCCAGTTAACCAGAACCATCCGGTTTATCAGATTGGAAGAAACCTGATCGTAAAAGAGCCTGTGACAGCGGCTCAAAGTGAACCGCAGACAGAACAGGCAGTCACAGAAGAGGATACCGGTTCTGATGATGAGGAAGTTGCCTCGCAGGAAGAACCGGAGACAGAGCCTGTAGAGACAGAAATTGTTGAACCGGAGACGGCTGAATCTGAAACAGATGAAGCTGCGACAGAGGAAACTGAGACAGAAGAACCGGAAGAAACCGAATCTGAATTTCAGGACGGACTTTCCGAATCCGAGTTTGATGCCGCATTAAAGGAATCCGAAATGGAAAATACAACCGATGAAGAATCCGGGCTGACACTCAGCGATGTTCTGGAGCAGGCAGGGGAACAGGATATTGACCTGATGGCAATGGAAGATGGGGAAACGGTTTCTTTTACAGCATTCAATGCCAGTACAAGAGCAACACAGGACGTGGATGTGACAAGAGGGACTGCATACTATTATGCAGACTACGGTCTGGGTTCCTATGTAACTTATAAATATACCGTAAAATTTGGAAATGTGTCTGCAACCGCTTACTGTGTGCAGCCGTCCAAGGCAGGACCTGGGGATGGTGTCTATAAGATTACCAAGCTGGGTGATAGCAAAGCACTGGCGAAAGTCTGCTACTACGGAACAAAAGCATCCGGTGAAAATGGATTCTTTTCAGAAAAACATCCTGATTTTTCCGCTGGAAAACAGTTTATCATTGTCCATCTGGCGGCCTCTTATGCCAACAACAGCGGTGACGCTTTTTCTGGTACGAATGCAACCGGACAGGCTCTTGCAAAAGAACTCTATGATTACTGCATGAGCCAGCCGGAGATCCCGGAAGTGGACATGAGTTTTTCCAACGCAGATGTTACTGCATACATCGACGGAAACAGCCAGAGAACAGAAGAGATCACCTTCAAGGCATCCGAGCTGCAGACCATCACCATGAAACTGCCGTCCGGTGTCAAACTGCATAACGTGACAACTGGAAAAACAAGCAGTGCAGGGGCATCCGTGGAGATCTGCGGCGGTACCAAATTCTATTTATCCGCACCGCTGACACAGGCTGTGGATGTCAAAGGGGAATGGTCTGTCACCATGAAGGGAAGCATCACCAAAGACTACTCCGCTTACAAGATCACAACCGGAAGCGAGACACAGGACCTTGCCCTGGTATTTGGAGAGGGCGTGACCGATGAGAAATATGTAGATTTTAAAGTATCATGGGTAAAACAGGCAACTCTGGAGATCGTAAAGAAAGACCGCAAGAGCAACAAAGCCATCGCAGGTGCAGTCTATGGCGTTTACAGTGACAAGGACGGAAAGAACCTGATCACAAAGATGCCGGCCACAGATGCCAACGGAGCTTCCAGCGTTACGATCACCAAAACACAGGATACCGTATACCTGAAAGAGATCTCCGTACCAAACGGATATGTGCTGGATACCAAAGCCTACGATGTGAAACTGGTCATCGGGGGTACCGTAAAACAGACCGTTACCGATGCAGAGCAGATGGCAAGCCTGACTGTTTATAAATTAGGCGAAGTCCTGACTGGAGCAAAGGTGACAGATGATGGAGTTTCCTTTGTTTATACCGAGCAGAAACAGAAGGGTGCGGTTTATAACGTTTATGCCGCAGCGGACATTGTATCCGCAGACGGAACCGTCATCTATAAAAAAGACGCACTGGTCAAAGCCGGACTTACCACCGGAGATGACGGAAGTGCCACACTGGATAATCTATATCTGGGCAAATATGTGGTAAAAGAAATGCAGGCACCACAAAATCTGGTATGCACAGGCGAAAGTCAGGAAATCACTCTTTCCTATGCCGGAAGCAACGTAGAGAAGGTCATGGGAAGCGTGACATTCAAAAATGACCGCCAGAAAGCAAGCGTGAGTGTATACAAACAGGATAAGGAAACCAAGAAATACCTTCCGGGCGGTACTTATGGCCTGTATGCCGGAAATGACATTAAAGCAGCGGACGGAACCGTTGTGGTCAAGAAAGATACCCTCATTGAGAAGGCAGTGACCGGAACAGACGGAAAAGCCGTATATCAGGCAGACCTGCCGATTGCCAACAGCTATTACATGAAAGAGGTGGCTGCACCGGCCGGATATACCAGAAACAGCGAGGATGTGTATTCCTTTACGTTCCAGTACACCACAGACAAAGAGGCAACGGTTTCTTTCAGCCATACGTTCCAGAATGAGCGTGTAAATGCGAAGATCAAACTGGTAAAAGAGGATTCTGAAACCGGAAAGACCGCACAGGGAGATGCAACCCTTGAGGGAGCGGTTTACGGACTGTATGCCCGTGAGGATATCGTCCATCCGGATGGACAGACAGGTGTCCTTTACCAGGCAGGAACACAGATTGCAACCCTGACTACGGATGCAGATGGAAATGCAGAAGTCGCAGACCTCTATCTCGGAAAGTATTACGTTAAAGAATTGACGCCGCCTATCGGATATCTGGCAGACACGGAAGAACATGATCTGGAGTGCAATGACGAGGGAGATCTGGTTCAGACCGTAGAACGTACCGTAACTTCTCTGGAAGATGTGATCAAACAGCCGTTCCAGGTCATCAAGGCGGCCAATAACGGAAAGACGGATGCCGATCTGTTAAAAGGTGTGGGATTCAGTGCATATCTGGAGAGCAGCCTGAAGAAAAATAAGGATGGTTCCTATGACTTCACATCCGCAACCCCGGTTGTGCTGACCGCAGACGGACAGACAGAAATGTTTACGGATGAGCGTGGATATGCATGCTCCATTCCGCTTGCATACGGAACCTATATTGTAAGAGAGACCACCACACCGCACAACTTCAAACCAGTTGATGATTTCAAAGTTGTGATCTCAGAGAACCATCCGGATCAGCCGCAGGTATGGCGTGTGCTTCTGGATGAAGAGTTTGAAGCAAAATTAAAGATCGTCAAAAAAGATGATGAGACAAAGAAATCTGTCCTGGTTCCGAATACCGAGTTTAAGGTATACGATCTGGACAACAAGAAATATGTGGAACAGGTAACCACCTATCCATCTACTACGGTACATAAATCCTATTTTACCGATGAGAACGGATACCTGATCCTGCCGCAGAATCTTGCTTGTGGAAATTACCGCATCGAAGAAGTGACTGCACCGGATGGATATACCCACAGCACCAATACCGTGGAAATCAAGGTAGACAGCGATACCGCATACCAGGAAGATCCAGTCAGCGGTGACTTGATCATCGAGGTGGATTTCGAGAACCACCCGGCAAAAGGCAGACTGACCATCCGCAAGGAAGGAGAAGTAGTCAAAGGCTTTGACAAGGATTTCAGTTATGAGGAAGCCAGCCTTGCAGGAGCTGTGTTTGAGGTTTATGCTGCAGAAGATATCTATACCGCAGACCATCAGAAAGATGAGAACGGCAACCGCTATCTGGAATATGCCAAGGACACACTGGTGGCAACGGTAACGACCGATGAAACCGGAAGTGCTGTAGTTGAGAATCTTCCGCGCGGAAAATACCGTGTAGAAGAGAAAAAAGCACCGGAAGGATACACCTGGAATGCCAAAGGCGAAGAAGTGACCTTTATCTATGCCGGACAGGATACCCCGGTCGTAGACGAAGAAGTGACCTTTACCAATGAACGCCAGAAAGTAAGCATCACGGTAGAAAAACAGGATGCAGAAACAGGAAGCACGGTAGCTGGAGCTACATTCGGTCTCTATAATAAGAAAGAAATCAAATCCGGCAACAAGGTAATCGTGAAAGCGGACACCTTATTACAGGAGATCACAAGCGATGAAAAAGGACAGGCACACTTCACTCTGGACCTGCCGCTTGGAACTTATTATGTAAAAGAAATCTCCGCACCGGATGGTTTTGTCTCTTCCGACGAAGTACTGGAATTTGATGCCACCTATCAGGGACAGGACATCCCGACCATCAAGCTGAAATCTGTGAAAAAGAACCAGCCGACCACCATCGAGGTGACAAAATCTGACCTGACCACAGGCGTAGAGCTGAACGGGGCATCCCTTTCCGTTCTGGACAAAGATGGAAACGTGATCGACAGCTGGACTTCCGTAAAGGATGAGGCCCATGTGATCAAATACCTGACTGTTGGAAAAACCTACATCCTCCGTGAATCCCTTGCACCGCTTGGTTATTTAAAGACCACAGATGTGGAATTCACCGTTCAGGATACCGCAGAAGTACAGAAAGTGGAAATGAAAGACGATGTGCCGAAAGCACTGCTAATCGTAAACAAGAAAGGCGAATTCCTCGATAAGATCACCCTGCTGGACAATGTCAAAGGCGTTGTAGAGCATCTGTTTGAGTACATCACAGGAAGCCTGTCAGACGTTACCTTTGAGATTTACGCTGCAGAGGATATTAAAGCAGCCGATGGCGTAAGCCCGGATTATTATTCCAAAGACGAACTGGTAGCAACTGTGACAACGGATGCAAACGGCATTGCAAAAGTATCTGATCTTCCGGTTGGAAAATACTATGTCAAAGAGGTAGGCACAGCATATGGGTATGTGCTAGATGAAGAACCACGATATGTAGATCTTTCCTACCGTGATCAGGATACCCCGGTTGTCGTATACGATGAGGACTGGCAGAACAACCGTCAGAAAGTAAAAGTGAATGTCCTGAAGAAAGAAAAGGATACAGATCGTGTATTAAAAGGCGGCATCTTTGGTCTGTACACCAGAAACGACATCCTGTCCGCATCTGGAACGGTGCTGATGGAAGCAGATACTCTGATTGAGTTAAAAACAACAGATGCAGATGGAAAGATTTCCTTTATTGCAGATCTGCCGATTGACGGAACCTATTATGTGAAGGAGCTGTATGCACCGGATGGATTTGTCACCACCGGAGAAGAGCAGGAATTTGTTTTTGAGTACCAGGGAGATAAAGAAGCAGAAGCGTCCTATGAGTTTGTATTTGAAGATGAGCCAACAACCGTGGAGCTTTCCAAAACCGATCTGACCACGGGCGAGGAACTGCCGGGAGCCAGATTACAGCTGACCGATGAAAACGGTGCTGTTGTTGAGGAATGGACATCCACCGAGGAGCCGCACATCATCAAAGAACTGGTTGTAGGAAAATCTTATACACTGACAGAGACAAAGCCGGCCGATGGATATGCCACTGCGGAAAGCATCACATTTGTTGTGGACAATACTGCAGAAATCCAGAAACAGGTAATGGAAGATGACGTGACCAAAGTGGAGATCAGCAAAACGGATATTACCGGAGACAACGAGATCGAAGGAGCCAAACTGACCATCACAGATGAGAATGGCAAGGTTGTAGAGAGCTGGATTTCTGGAAAAGAGCCGCATTATATCGAAAAACTTCCGATTGGGAAATACACCCTGAAAGAAGAGCAGGCTCCAAACGGTTATGTCGTTGCGGAAGAAATCACCTTTGAGGTGTCTGACACCGCAGAAATTCAGAAAGTAGCCATGAAAGACGATACCGCAAAGGGACGCCTGATCGTTGAGAAAACGGATAAGGATACCGGAGCTGCACTGAAGGGTGCAGAATTTGAACTGAGGGATGCCGATGGCAAAGTTGTGGAAACACTGACCACCGATGAAAACGGTCATGCAACCAGCGGACTGCTTGCAATCGGAACTTATAAGGATGGCAAATTTGACAAAGCAGTCACTTACTATCTGGTTGAGACCAAAGCACCGGAAGGATACCAGTTGGATGAGACCAAGTATGAAGTGACTTTTACCTATGTAGATGACAAAACCCCAGTAATCGAAGTCATTCAGAAAGTAACCAACGAGAAACTGCCGGAGGATACCCCGGTCGTCAGCAACCCGAAAACAGGTGATAATACCAATCTCTGGATTCCGGCCCTGTGCCTGATCCTTTCCGCAGGCGGTCTGATCGGTATGGGTGTGGCATCCAGAAGAAAGAAGAAAAAAGGGGGCAGATAGGCTGAAACAATTATATTTTGCGTATGGAAGCAACATGGATCTGGACCAGATGGCATATCGGTGCCCAAAGGCGGAGGCGGTAGAAACCGTCCGCCTGGAGGGGCATCGGCTGACCTTTGCAGGTGTAGGAAGCGGTCTTGCCACCATCTTCCCGGAAGAGGGAAGCCATGTGGACGGCGTCCTCTGGTCACTGACCGGGGACTGCGAAAAGAGCCTGGATCTTTATGAAGGCTATCCTGATTTTTACGACAAACAGGAAATCACTGTCAAGAATAAAGGTGGAAGGGAAATTAAAGCCATTGTCTATATCATGACAAAAGACTATATGCAGAACTTTAATCCACCCGGACGGTCGTACCTGACCGGAATCTTGAAGGGCTGCAGGCAGAACCAGATCCCGACAGAGCCGATCCTGAAAGCAGCGAGGAAACCACCTGTACCGGGAAAGACACAGAAGAGTCAGCCAAAGAAGCAGAGGAAAGCCGGCCCGGAACGATGAAAATCGTGAAAAAACTTTTTCAAACGGTATGCCTTACAGCCCTTTTCTTAAGTGCCGGGTTTCTGATTTACCACATGGTATATCTCCCAATGGAGAACAAAAAGCTGGTGGCAGAGCTGAAAGGGAATTTCCCGGAGCCGGAAGCTCCGGGAGCCTCAGGCTCTGAAAAGAAAGACCAACCAGCTGGAAGAAAATGCCCGGTGGCTGCGGTAGACCTTGTTTCTCTTCGGGAACAATACCCGGATGTACAGGGGTGGCTGACAATACTGGATACCGGGATCGATTACCCGGTGCTTCAGTCCGAACAGGAAAATGGAGAATTTTATCTGAAGCGGAATTACAAAAAGGAGTATGACATCAACGGAAGTCTGTTTTTGCAGGCAGACTGCAAAGTGTCTGAAAGCAGGAATCTCATCATTTACGGTCACAACATGAACAGCGGAGCGATGTTTGGAAACCTGGACTTATATGCGAATGAAACGTATTATCAGGAGCATCCCTTTACTTATCTTCAGACAGAGGATGGCATTCAGGAATACAGGATTGTCACGGTGCTAAAAGCAGACCTGGAGTTGTTCCCCTTCCAGAAGAAACTCGCAGATGCGGAGGCAGTGCAGGAGTACTTAAAAGCAGCCAAGCAAAGAGAAGTGTTCGAAACTGGGGATGATTACCTGACGTGTATATACGATAAGGTTTTAACTCTCGTCACGTGTTCGTATGAATGGAGCGGTGCCAGGAACATCGTCCTGGCTGTACCCGTTTCCGGGGCATTTTGGAGCGAGAAGTGTTCGTAAGTACCCCAAAAGTGCAGAAAATGAGACAAATAATGACCGCGCGGAACGGGAAGTGTTCAAAACAAGGGGATTATATGAGGTTAGGTGTTGGGAGTATTCAGGAGGAAAAAAGTGTTCCAAAATGGAAACTCTAACCATACTTTACGGGATATCCGCCAATGTTCCGGCGAAAAGTGTCTGCCCCCCTGAAAAGTGCAGAATGTGAGACAACTTATAACCCAGATCCGGCAGGAAGTGTTCCAGAAAGGAGCGTTTCCTGCCGTTGTTATTTACTTGGAAAGGATGGTAACGATTATGAAACGATTTTATACAGCGGAATCCGTAACGGAAGGACACCCGGATAAGCTCTGCGACCTGATCGCAGACAGCATTCTGGATGCGTGTCTGAAAGAGGATGAAAATTCCAGGGTGGCCTGCGAGGTGATGGCGACCAAAGGAAACATCATCGTGGCAGGAGAGATCACAAGCAGATTTGAGCCGCAGGTGTTTGAAATCATCAAAAAAGTGTTGGAGAGCGCAGGCTATGAAGCGGAAGAAATCCACATGGATGCGCTCATCCACAGGCAGAGTCCTGACATTGCCGGGGCGGTGGAGCAATCCAGAGAATGCAGGGCAGGGACTGTTTCTGTTCAGAGCGGACTTGCCAGCGGTGCCGGGGATCAGGGCATCATGGTTGGATACGCCTGCGATGAGACACCTCAGCTCATGCCGATGCCAGTAGTTCTAGCAAACCGCATCGTGAGGGAACTGTCTGCAAGCCGCAGAAGCGGTTATATCATGGGAATCCTGCCGGACGGAAAGACACAGGTCACGGTGGAATACGAAGATGACAGGCCAGTCCGTCTGGATACGGTCATTGTTTCCTGCCAGCATGAAGAGGAAAAATCTCTTCGGAAGCTGGAGCATGAGATCCGGGAGAAAGTATTGCGCCCGGCACTTCGTATGCTGCCGCCGGATGAGGACACCAAAATTCTGATCAATCCATCGGGCAGATTTGTGTGCGGAGGTCTGGATGCAGATACCGGACTGACCGGAAGGAAGCTGATGGTGGATACCTACGGCGGTCTGGTTCCGCATGGCGGCGGTGCATTCTCCGGGAAGGACTGTTCCAAAGTTGATCGTTCCGGGGCATATATGGCACGTTACATCGCCAAAAACATGGTGGCTGCAGGACTTGCCAGCCGATGCCAGGTGTCCCTTGCCTACGCCATTGGGGTTGCCCAGCCAGTCATGGTACAGGTAGATACCTTTGGAACTGGGAAAATCTGTGCGGATGACTGCCTTGCTGCAGCAATCCCTCTGGTGTTCGGGCTTACCCCAAGCCAGATCTGTGACACCCTGCACCTGAAGCGGCCGATCTACCGACAGAGTGCCGTGTTCGGGCATTTTGGCAGAAAGGAATTCCCGTGGGAGAAAATAGATAAGGTAGAGCAGCTCCGGGATACCGTGATGTAATGCCGTGGATTCCAGAAGAGGAAATCAAACGGGCAAGGGAGATCACCGCCATTGAGTACCTGAAGAAATACCAGCCGAACCGCCTGAAAAAATCTTCAGCCAGAAATGAATGGGAGCTGACGGACCACGACAGCTTCAAGATCAACGAACTCACCAGCCAGTGGCACTGGAAATCCAGAGATATCGGGGGTACCAGTGCTTTAAATTTCCTGATCCATGTAGATGGGTGTTCATTTCTGGAAGCGGTGCAGATGCTGAAAGATGAGTATCCCACCTATATCCCTCCGCCTGTGGAGGCAAAGCCCAAGAAGCCGTTTGTCCTGCCGCCGGCCAGCCCGGACTGCCGCAGAGTGTTCCGATACCTGAAAGAGCGGGGCATCAGCGGCGAGATCTTACAGCGGTGTGTTCATCTGGGAATCCTATATGAAAGCCTGCCCTACCATAACGCTGTGTTCGTAGGCCGGGACGAAAATCAGGTGGCAAGATATGCTTTTCTGCGTGGAATTTACGATGCCAGCGGAAAGTCTTTTAAGATGGAACAGGCCGGAAGTGAAAAGGCATACGCTTTTTGTGTTCCGGCAGAAGAGGGCTGCAGACGGGTTGCCGTTTATGAAGCCTGTGTGGATGTGCTGGCTCACATGACACTGGAACAGGGAAACCGGGATAAGTACCGTCTGGAGCTTGGCGGGATCAGCGCCCCAAAAGAAGGACAGAGCCAGCGGAGCATGAAAAAGCCGCAGGCATTGGAACATTTTTTGTCCCAGCACCCGGAGATCACCGAAATCGAAGTGTGTACCGACAATGACTTTGCCGGACGGTGGGCGTGTGAACATATCCGAAAAGCCTACGAAGGTAGCTATCAGATCATCGAGAACCTGCCGGAAATCGAAGGAGCGGACTGGGCAGATATGGCAAAGATAGCTGCCCGGACACCAGAGAAACGGCAGGGCAAGGAAGTGAGGTGATGCCTATGAAAAACAAAATAGAAGTGGAAATACTTTCCCCTGTTATGGCAAGTTTTATCCCGGAACGCTCAGACAGTGTGGACTGGGAAGATGCAGACCCATTGGAAGGAAACGAGCTGGTGCCATACCAAGAAGCCATAGCAGAAAAAATTGACCAGGTCAACCGACTTGGTTCACCGGACGACACCCCCTGTAATCTAATGGATTATTTTCACGGAAGCGACAGTGTCCGGGAAAAAGTAGAACGCATTACAATAGGGGTAAAAGAACAGGATAATGTTTTATACGGATGTGCCAGACTGACGCTTTGCAAACCTCTGACATCAAGAGAATATGTCGAGGTGGAAGAGTATCTGCGAGGCCAGTACAGCGATGGCTGGGGTGAGGGCATGGAGCAGAGGGAGATCAAAGTAGACGGCGGCGAATTATATCTGCATTTTTATGTTGGTGCAGGTTCGGATTTTCTGATTCAGATGAAAGCACCGGAAAACGGTATGCAGGAAAAGCAGCCGGAACAAAAGCCGTCCCGTCCAGAGCTTAAGCTCTTAGGGCATGACGGAAATATTTTCTCAATCCTTGGGGATGCCTCAAGACTGCTCAGACGTGCCGGAATGTCCGAACAGGCTAATGAGATGGAAGAACGTATCTACAAGAGTGGCAATTACCATGAAGCGCTGAGAATCATCAGCGAATATGTGGAAACCGAACTGTCGGATCATCGTGAACAGCCCAGAACGCCGAGAAAAGAAACACCGAAAAAAGAGGATATCTGCCGATGAGCAGTTCCATAGATAGAAGCACTTCCGGAGAAATCTGGAAAATAAGCAACCGAAAGGATGATGCCTATGGGAAATACCCTGAAACTTGAAAACCTTTTAAAACCGGACTGCCTGCCAGATGAGTCTGCCGGAGGGGAGAACTGGCGTATCCTGCATGGGGATACCTTAAAGCTGGTCAAGGGATTCCAGCCGGGGATCTTTGATGCAGTCGTGACTGATCCGCCCTATGCGTCCGG
The DNA here is from genome assembly GCA_945949875.1 of uncultured bacterium. GTDB lineage: Bacteria > Bacillota > Clostridia > Lachnospirales > Lachnospiraceae > 1XD8-76. The sequence goes on along the minus strand of CAMFGH010000005.1, from coordinate 40,117 downwards.
GGGAACCAAGCAGAATGAACGCAACCGTACCACCAACCAGAAGTATAGCAGTATGAAATCGGAGAACGCCCTGCCGGATTTTGATGGGGATAACAAGGACCAGCGTTCCTGGACCCACTGGATGGCAGAATGGCTGTACGATGTACGGAAAGCCTGCAAGAAAGGGGCTCCGATCTGCCTTTTTATTGACTGGAGACAGTACCCGTCCATCACCGATGCCCTTCAGTGGGCAGGCTGGATCTGGAGAGGAACCGCAGTCTGGGACAAGGGAAACTCCCGTCCTCAGAAAGGCAGGTTCCGCCAGCAGGCAGAATATATTGTCTGGGGGAGCAACGGCCCGATGCCGATCAACCGCCCGGTGTCCTGCCTTCCGGGGGTATTCCGTTATGGAAATCCGCAGAACCGCATCCATGTGACAGAAAAACCTCTCCAGCTGATGAAGGATGTCATTCAGATCTGCGAGCCGGGCGGTCTGATCTTAGACCCGTTTGCCGGAGCTGGTACTACTATCCTCGCTGCGGCAGAGTCAGGATATCAGGCAGTCGGTATTGAGGTAACGGATGCGTATTATAAGCTGGGAAGTGACCGTGTCCGAACCGCACTGGAAGCATTGGAAGAAACAGAAAACAAAGAATCGCAGTAACCGGATGTCTGTCAGACATCTGAAAAAAGAAAAAGAAGAATCCAGATGTCCACAAGACATCCACAGAGCCGGGATGCTTTGTGGGTGTTTTTTTAGATCACGCCGGACAGAGGTAAACTGTCCGGTCAGGAAAGGAGATGGTCGTATTGGAACAGGCACTTGCTTATGTATGCTGTTCTGCAGAAGAGGGAAAGACCAAGGTACAGCGGTACTGCCGGAAGATCTACGAACTGGGATATGTACCGATCTGCCCGCAGTACAGCTTTTCCCCATTCCTTGATGATGGGGATGCAGAGGATATGCAGGCCATGCGGAGAATGTCCCACCAGATCTTAAGACGATGCAGGATGGTGGTCGTCTGCGGAAAAGAGACCACCGGGACGATGAACACGGAGATCAGCATGGCTGACAGACTCCATATCATCTGTACCACGCTGGATGGGTTGAGCAAAATCAAGGAAAACGAATGATTCAGAAAAACGACTGGTTCAGAGGGGACGAAACCGGATGCGACTGGTTTTGCAAGCATAGCGTTTGGATATCCAAACGCACTTTGGGGAGAACCCCAATCCCCCATACTGAGCCGTAAACAAACGAAAGGAGAACAAAAAAATGTTAGGATTTATACTTGGCACAATGACCGGAGGAGTAATGGGCGTTTTTGCAATGTGTCTTTTCATAGCTGGAAAGCGGGAAGATGAGGCACTGGAGCGGTGCCGGATGAAACGGAAAGAGATCATCAATCACGGTGCATGCATCTGTTTTGTAGACGGCAAAGGAAAGGAACTGTTCCGACTCTCAGACGGGGAGAGCCTTGTGCAGAATGCCCCCAATGGAGAGCGGAACGTATCCACCTGTCACTATCTGGATGCAGAATCTGCTATGATCGATGGGAAGAAATGGAACCTTCTGGAGTTTGCAAAAGAGATGGAAAAGAGAGGGATCATGTTCGCCCCAATGGAGCTGTGCCAGGTACCGGAAAGGGGGTGAGACCCATATGAAGAAAAAGATCATTGCTGCAGCGGTAGCCATCGGCGTTCTGGCAGGTTTCCTGATCTGGAAAAACCGTGAAATGTAATGGAGTAATCAATAACCCGTCGGAAAGCAGGTGAAGAGATGAGAAAAAGAAACCATGTGATACCAGTCCGCCTCAATGCAAAGGAGCTGCGTTTTCTGGAAGAGCAGGTAGAAAAAAGCGGCCTGTCCCGTGAGGAATATATCCGTTCCATTGTCATGGGCGGCGAAGTCCGGGCAAGACCCTGTGAGCATCATACGGAGCTTTTGCGGAAAATATCCGGTCTGTGCAACAACGCCAATCAGCTTGCCCATGTAGCCAACGGCTGCGGGCTGGCAGGGGAAGAGAGCATCCGGGAAATGCTCCGCATAACGAAAGAAACATGGAGGCTGGTCAAAGAGGAATGGTAGCCGATGGCATATACCAGTATCATCCCGGTCAGCCGTCTGGACAATTCCATCACTTACATCCGAAACAAGGATAAGACCACAAAGAAAGGGCAGAATGCCGGCTCTCTGGAAGAAGCCATTGATTATGCCATGAACCGGAACAAGACGGAGCGTTCCGTTTTTGAGGATGCCATCGGCTGTGTCTGTGAGACTGCCTATCAAGATATGGTAGCTACAAAGAAACGGTACCACAAGATGGATGGAGTACAGGGCTATCATCTGGTGCAGAGCTTTGCCAAAGGGGAAGTTACACCGGAACTGGCCCACCAGATTGGCATAGAGCTGGCAGAAAGGCTCCTTCAGGGAAAATATGAAGCAGTGATCACCACCCATCTGAACACGGAGCATTACCACAACCACATCGTGTTTAACTCCGTGAGCATGGAAGATGGGAAAAAGTACCACAGTAACAGCAGAAGCTACTACGAGGACGTGCGGAAAGCTTCGGATGCCCTGTGCCTGAAATATGGCTTATCAGTTATCGAACCGAAAAACGGCAAAAGGAAGTCCTATGCCCAGTGGATGGCAGAACAGGACGGAAAGCCGACCTGGAGAACCTCGATCCGTCTGGATATCCGGGATGCGGTGGCAGAGAGCTTCACATGGAAACAATTTCTGGACCAGATGAAACAGAGGGGATACCAGTGGAAGCTGAACCAGAAGTACATTGCATTAAAAGCACCGGGGATGGAACGGTATATCCGCCTGCGGAGCCTTGGGAAGAATTACTCGGAAGAGAGCATCCGGCAGTGGATTTTGCAGCCCAAAAGCAGGATACCTGCTGAAATGGAACATACTTCCCGAACCCCGAAAAAGAAGTTAAAAGGGATACAGGCCCTGTACTATTCCTATCTGTACCAGATGGGTGTTTTAAAGCAGAAGCCCAAAAGGATCTCCCCGGTGCTCCGGGCAGATATCCGGAAACTGGATGCCAGAATTGAGCAGATGGAATTTCTCCAGAAGCATCAGATCACCACCCGTGAAGAGCTGATGGCATACCGAACCCCATTGGAAGAACAGGTACAGGCACTCACAAAGGAACGAAAGCGGCTCTACCGGAGCGAACCGGACAGTGTCAGGATCGGTCAGATCACCGAAGAACTGAAGCCGCTTCGGAAGGATATCCGCCTTTGTATCCGGATCGAACAGCAGTCCAAAGAGATGGAAGAAAAGATGCGTCTTGCAGAGCAGATTCAGAGACAGGCAGAACAGGAAGAAGCACAGACGGAGAAAACCAGACAACCGAGAACAGAAAGCAGGTGAACAATATGAACTATGGAGGCGATGCGGCGGACCAGATCGTCCGGTATTCCCTGGACGGTGTGGACCACGGGCTCAGGCTTTCGGGTACGCTGGCAAAGCATCTGGCGGTATTTGTTGCCGCCGTATTAAAAGATCAGAAGAAAACGAGGGGCAGAACCCGGATGGTGCGGATGTTAAAGGAGAATAAGCCATTGAAATTTTTTACCGTACCGTCCGACCGCCTGCGTGAATTCTGCAGTGAGGGCAGGAAACGAGGGCTGCTCTATGTCATTATCCGGGATAAAAAGAACCCGGAGATGAGCGAGGTCATGGTCTTTGCAGATGACGCAGCCAAGGTCAACCGGGTCATGGATAAGATGAACCTTGATTTTGTAAGAAGCGAAGTCGGGGAAGCTGTCCATGAGGTAACCGCAGGAATGGAAACGCCGGAAACCGGAATGGTGCAGGAAACCGTACAGATGCCAGAGGGCGAGGTGCAGTTCGAGATCAGCGATCTGGACGAAGCATTCCAGGTTGGTGATATGGATTTTTCTGAAGGAGAAAAGAACCAGAACCACGATGGAAAGGAAATGTCCGAACCGGAAAATTTTATCCCGGTGCAGGAAGAGGGGGAAGAGAATCTGTCCGGCTCTTCCTTGCACAGCAGAAATATTTCTACCGGGCAGGAAAACGGGACTGAAGGGACAAAGCAACAGGAACGTCCCAGTGTCCGCCGGGAGCTGGAGAACATCAAACGGGAGAAAACAGAGGAATCCCAGAAGCGGAGCCGGGAAAAGAACCGTGGACCAAAGAAAACGCAGAAGAAAGCAAGAAATAAACGAAAGGTGAAAGCGAGGTAGTAGATGGACCTGACAAAATTTTTAGGGCAGGACACGCAGGAGCAGTCCACCCAGCGGTTATCGAAAGAGGAATATGCCGCGCAGAAAAAGCAGGAGAGGGAAGAAATCTGGGGCATGATCGATGGAAAGGCACAGGAGGTCTTCCAGAATGGGGACTCCTTAAAAGGATTCCTTGATTTTATGGGACAATGCAAGCCGCAGAGGACAGACAACCTGTTCCTGCTCTATGCACAGAACCCGGAAATCCGGCAGGTCAAGACCTTTGAAAAATGGAAGGAAGAAGGAAAGGTGGTCAAGACCGGAAGCAAGGGATACAACTTCATTGTCGGACAGGAATATGAAAAGGATGGTGTCATCCAGCAGGGGTACTCCATCCAGAAAGCCTATGACATCAGCCAGATCCGCACCAAGCAGCCGGAAGAGGCGGAGCCAAAGCCGATGGACCAGCTAATGGAAGCACTGCTGACCGACAGCGAGGTACGGATTCAGATTGCAGACAATCTGCCAGATAAGGTGCAGGCGCAGTACATCCCAAACAAGCGGACGATCTATGTCCGAAATGGCATGAGCAAAAATGCAACGTTCCATTCCATCAGCCGGGAACTGGCCTGTGCGTCCCTTGACCATCACGATGGAAGCTACAGCCGGGCAGGGGTATCGGCACAGGCCTATTGTGCGGCGTATGTAACGGCACAGAAATACGGCGTGGATGTCTCCGGCTTTTCCTTTGACAAGGTATGCCAGATGCAGGCATTCGGTCAGAAAGATCCGAAAGAACTCCGTTCCTTTATCCAGGATGTAAAGAGTGCAGCCTATTCCATCGGCAAGCAGGTAGACCGCAACCTTGGCAAAAGTGAGCAGGAATTTATGACCGATGAATTTGCCATCCCGGAGGAAAAAACAGAGAAACCAGCCAAAAGTAAAAAGTCCCCGGAACGCTGATAAAAAGGGCGTTTTTGGGCTCTTTTGCAGTAGCTTTCCAGGAGCAAGTGTGGTATGTTGTGGTTGAGAAAAAGAGGAAAAAAGGAGGCTCGCCTATGACAAGAATGCGATATGTAAAGATGGACCGGATCATGAACCACATGCTGATTCATGCCCTTCGGGAAGTGTTCCGGCAGGAAAAAGAACAGGGGCTTCCGGTAGATACCACACGGGATCTGGTTCTGAAACTTGCAGAGCAGGAAGAAGGAAAGCTCTACCTGACAGAAGCCGAACACACCAAATCCGTAGAAGCCTTAAACAAGCTCCGGGACACATACATCAACAACGGACGCTATTCCGATGGGATCGACAGCGTCCTGTTAAAAATCATGAAATCCAGATACCGCCCATACCGTGGACGGGGAAGATGAAAGGAGGCGGTACATATGTATCGAAACATGACAAGTGAAAGGGTGGAATCCATGCGGAGAAGATATCCGCCGGGAACAGAAGTTACTCTGAACAGCATGGAAGGGGAAAGTCATATGCCACCCGGTTTAAAGGGAACGGTGGATATGGTGGATGATGCAGGGCAGATCCATGTAAACTGGGAGAACGGAAGCAGCCTTGCCCTCGTTCCGGGAGTGGACAGCTTCCACATCACGGATCTGCCAAGAGCAGAGAGGCCAAAACAGCAGCCATCCCAGTAATAAACAGCCGGAAGTCGGACTGGGTGATCTGGCTTGCCGGACTGCCTGTTATCTGGTGGGCAGCGATCCTGATTGGGGATGCCATCCAGCCGGGCAGGAATCTTTTTGAGCTGATGGAGGTTCTCACGGAAAAACTGAACCATCCATTCCAGCTTCATTATACGGAATATACCATCAAGTCGGTGCTGGTCTGCACGTTACTTTACGCAGCCGGGATCGGCATTTTTTATTCCAGCCAGAAGAACTACCGCAGAGGGGAAGAGCATGGCTCTGCCAGATGGGGAGATGCCCGGCAGATCTGTAAGAAATACAGCCAGAAGCCGTACTCCCAGAACATCCTGCTGACGCAGAACTTCCGCATCAGCCTGGACACCCACAAGCACCGCAGGTGTCTCAACATCCTCGTGGTGGGAGGCTCCGGTGCAGGAAAGTCCAGAGGCTTTGCCCTGCCGAACATCATGCAGTGCTGCTGTTCGATGGTCATCACCGATCCGAAAGCCGAGCTGCTCCGAAAGACAGGCGGTCTGCTGGAAAAGAAGGGATATGAGGTGCGTGTCTTTGACCTCATCAATCCCGACACATCTTTTTGCTACAATCCATTCGAGTACGTCCACGATGACAAAGACGTACTCCGTCTTATTTCCAATCTGATACAAAACACCACACCAAAAGGTTCCCAGTCCTCCGACCCTTTCTGGGAGAAGAGCGAGACAGCACTGCTTCAGGCACTGATGCTGTACCTGCTTCACGAAGCTCCGCCGGAAGAACAGAACTTTGCCATGATTATGGAGATGTTAGGTTCTGCCCAGGTAAAGGAAGAGGACGAGGACTATGAGTCCCCTCTGGATATTTTGTTTGACCGTCTGGAGATGCGGGACCCGGACAGCATTGCCGTCAAGCAGTACCACATCTACAAGCAGGCGGCGGGAAAGACCGCCAAGTCCATCCTGATCAGTGTTGGTGTCCGTCTGGCGGCCTTTAACCTGCCGCAGATCGCCAAGCTGACCAATACCGATGAACTGGATCTTTCCAGCATGGGTGAGAAGAAAGTAGCCCTTTTCTGCTGTATCCCGGATGCGGATACTTCTTTGAATTATCTGGTAGGCATGATCTACAGCCAGCTTTTCCAGACGCTTTATTACATGGCAGACCGTGTGCATGGCGGTGCCCTCCCGGTTCCGGTCAACTGCATTATGGATGAGTTTCCAAACGTATCCCTGCCCAATGAGTTTGAGAAGATCCTGGCAACCTGCCGATCCCGTTCCATTTACTGCAGCATCATCATCCAGAACATGAGCCAGCTAAAAGCTCTGTTCAAGGACTCCTGGGAGAGTCTGGTGGGAAACTGCGATGAGTTTTTATATCTGGGCGGCAACGAAAAAGAGACACACAAATATGTATCAGAATTACTGGGAAAAGAAACCATAGACACCAATACCTACGGGCAGACCAAGGGCAAATCCGGCAGCTACTCCACCAACTTCCAGCAGAGCGGAAGGGAACTGTTACAGCCGGATGAAGTCCGCATGCTGGACAACCAGAATGCCCTTCTGTTTATCCGTGGGGAGCGGCCCATACTGGATGCCAAGTATGACCTGATGAAGCATCCCAACATCCGGTATACCGAGGACGGTGGAGCCGGCCCGTTCAACTATGCGAAAGCACCGCTGGCACATGACGATTTTACGTTTGACGAAACAAGATATGACGATTACGAACTGCTTCTGGATGAGGACATCATCGGGGAGCTTTTTTGATGGGAGGAATGCCAATGAATTTACTGAAAAATAAGAAACACACAGAAACCAAGAAAGAGACCGCACTGCTGAAGATGAAGAGAGGGCAGAAGAAACTGTTTGTCCTGTATGCGGTCATGGTGCTGACGATCTGCATCGGGGCAACCTGCGTTTACGCTGCAGGCGATCCGCTGACCGTAGTCAATAACCTGTCCACCTTTATCTTTTCCCTGATCCGAGCCATTGGCCTGATCCTGCTGGGATTTGGTATTGTGCAGGTCGGCCTGTCCTTAAAGAGCCACGATCCAAGCCAGAGGGCAAATGGATTTTTGACACTGGCAGGCGGTATCATCATTACCTTTGCAAAAGAGATCCTGGACCTGATCATGGGATAGGAAGAGAGACTAGAAGGGGAGCCATGCGACAAGCTGGCTCTCCGCTCACTTTTGCAGGATGGGAGGTGAAACTGTTTGAGTGATAACTGGATCGTACAGAATCTAAATTCTGCCTTGCAGACCTGGAGTGACAAGCTGGCTGAGATCTGGACACTGCTGACGCAAAACCCGGAGAATTTCAAGGGCGGTGCGATCTGGAGTGTGATGACGAACATCAACGGTGGACTGAAAGCCATCGGGTACGGCCTGCTGGTTCTGTTCTTTGCAGCGGGGCTTGTGAAAACCTGTGGAAGCTTCACGGATATGAAAAAGCCGGAACACGTCGTGAAAGCCTTTATCCGATTTGCACTGGCACAGGGAGCCGTCATGTCCGGCATGGAGCTTCTGACTGCAATCTTTTCCATAGTGCAGGGCATCGTGACAAACATCATGTCCCACTCCGGGATGGCAGGGGGAACCGTAACGGAACTGCCCTCGGAGATCGTGGACAAGATCGAAGCGGTGGGAATGCTGGAATCCATCCCGTTGTGGATCGTAACCCTATTGGGAAGCCTGCTGATTACGGTATTGTCGTTTGTCATGATTCTGACCGTATATGGAAGAATGTTCAAGCTGTACATGTATACAGCCATCGCACCGATTCCGCTGGCAACCTTTGCCGGGGAGCCGACCCAGTCCGTGGGGAAGAACTTTATCCGTTCTTACGCCGGGGTATGTCTGGAAGGAGCCATCATCGCACTGGCCTGCATCATCTTTTCGGTGTTTGCGGCAAGCCCGCCGGCCATCGGGGACACCAGCCTGTCAGCCGTGACCATTGTCTGGAATTACGTCGGGGAGCTGGTATTTAACCTGCTGGTACTGGTTGGGGCAGTCAAGGCATCCGACCGGATCGTAAAAGAAATCATGGGATTATAGGAGGCAAGAAAATGGAAGAACCAAAGACACTAAGCTATGACTGGCAATATGGCCGGGAGGAATTATTTCTCCAGATAGACGGTTATGGGGAGGATGACAATCTCTATATCGGGCTTTACCACATGGAAGATGGATGCCCGGAAAGTTTTGCAGACCTTACGGTAAATCTGCCTTTTGCTCCACTGAATAATATCAATGAAGCCTATATTGATCACAATTTCAGTAAAGAAAAGCTCCATTTTATAAGGCAGCATAAGCTGGGAAAGATACTGCCGGATACCGCATCCTCCGGTTACTGTATCTTCCAGAAAGTCGCATTTGATCTGAAAAAACTGGCAGAGCTTGATCCGGAAGGAACCAAAGCATTTATGGAAAGACATGGTATCCAGATAGAGGATGCACCAAAACAGAAACCAAAGAAAAAACAGAGATCACAAAGAGAAAGGTAGAAAATGACATGGAAGTGAAAATGAATAAAGAAATCCGCGACTATCAGGAGGCAATGTTCTGGGGCTTAAGTTTCCGGCAGTGCCTTTTTTCAGTGCTGGCAATTCTGGCAGCCCTTGGGATCTATTTTATTACCAGGAAATACGCCGTAGAACAGGTAACCGGATGGCTGTGTGTGCTTGGGGCGGCTCCCTTTGCAGCCTGTGGCTTTTTCCGTTACCACGGCATGACTGCGGAACAGTTTGTATGGGCAGTCATCAAATCCGAACTGCTGTACCCGAAACGGCTGGTATTCAAATCGGAGAACCTGTACTTTTCCTGCATGGAAGAAAGCCTGCAGCTAGGTGAAAAGATGATGGGAAACGGAGCGGAGCTTCTGGAGAAGAAGCGGACGAAACAGAAGAAACCAAAGAAACTAAGAGGAAGGGGTGATGCCTTTGATTAAAACCCTGAATCAGACACTGAAACAGGACAAAGAAAAATTCAAAGTACCGAAGTCTGTCCAGCAGGCCATCCCGATCCGTAAGATCTGGCCAGATGGGATTTTCCAGGTGGAGAGCAAGTATTCCCGTACATTCCGGTTTACGGATATCAACTATTCCATTGCCAGCAAAGCGGACAAGACGGAAATGTTTCTGGATTACTCGGAACTTTTAAATGCACTGGATTCCGGCTGTACGGCGAAGATCACCCTGAACAACCGCAAGATCAACAAGGAAGAATTTGAGCAGTCCCTGCTGATTCCAATGAAAGGGGATGGGCTGGATGAATACAGGAAGGAATACAACGATATGCTCCTTTCCAAAATCTCCGGTACCAACAACAGTATCTACCAGGAACGTTATCTGACTGTCAGCGTCCACAAGAAGAATATCGATGAAGCCAGGACATACTTCGCCCGTGTGGGAACGGATATCATCACCCATCTGGCCAAGCTGTCCTCCATCGGGGAAGAGCTGGATGCGGAACAGAGGCTCCAGATCTTCCGGGACTTTTTCAAGGCAGACGTTCCGCAGAGCTTTCCGTTTGATATGAAAGCCTTTGCGAAAAAGGGACACAGCTTCAAGGACTGGATCTGCCCGGACACGATGGAGTTCCACAACGACCATTTCAAGCTGGGTGAGCAGTACGGCAGAGTCCTTTTTATGGAAGATTACGCCAGCTATGTAAAGGATGAGATGATCTCCGAACTGTGCAGCCTTGGCAGGAACCTGATGCTGTCCATTGACATTATTCCGGTGCCTACAGATGAAGCGGTGCGTGAGATCCAGAACCGACTGCTGGGTGTAGAGACCAACGTGACGAACTGGCAGAGACGCCAAAATGCAAACAATAACTTTTCTGCTGTGGTTCCCTATGACATGGAGCTGCAGAGAAAAGAAACCAAGGAGATGCTGGACGATCTGACCACCAGGGACCAGAGGATGATGTTCGGTATCCTGACAATGGTACATATGGCAGACAGCAAGAAACAACTGGATTCCGACACGGAAACCCTGTATTCCATTGCAAGAAAGCACCTCTGCCAGATGGCAACTCTGAAATGGCAACAGGCCGATGGGCTGAATACTGTCCTGCCGTATGGCCTGCGGAAGATCGATGCGGTGCGTACCCTTACCACAGAATCCACTGCCGTCCTGATTCCGTTTCATACGCAGGAGATCATGCAGCCGGGCGGCATCTACTATGGGCAGAATGCCGTCAGCAAAAATATGCTGGTGGCAGACCGAAGGAAGCTGTTAAATGGAAACTCGTTCCGACTGGGAGTCAGTGGTTCAGGAAAGAGCTTCTCGGCAAAGGAAGAGATCGTAGACCTTGCCCTTTCCACAGAAGATGACATTCTCATCCTTGATCCAGAGTCGGAGTTTACTTCTCTGGTGGAAGCCTTAAACGGAGAGGTCATCCAGATCTCGGCAACCTCCGATACCCATCTGAATGCACTGGATATGGACTCTGCCTATGGCAATGACCGTAATCCTCTGATTGAAAAGTCGGAATTTATCCTGTCCCTGTTTGAGCAGCTTGTAGGAGCCGGAAACCTTTCGGCAAAGGAAAAATCCATCCTCGACCGCTGCACCGCAGATGTGTACCGGGATTATATGAGGGGCGGATACCAAGGGCAAGTGCCGACCTTAAAAGACCTGTACCGACAGCTCATGCTCCAGCCGGAGGAAGAAGCCAGAGGGCTGGCATTGTCTTCGGAATTGTTTATCAATGGCAGTCTGAACACCTTTGCCCAGGAAACCAATGTCAATACGAAGAGCCGTATCATCGACTATGACATCCGGGAGCTGGGCGAACAGTTGATGCCCCTTGGCATGCTGGTCACACTGGATTCGATTTTCAACCGTGTGATCCAGAACTGGAAGAAGGGAAAAACGACATGGATCTTTGCGGATGAGTTTTATCTGCTGTTCCGCTACGAATACAGTGCGGACTTTTTCTACCGTCTGTACAAGCGTATCCGTAAGTATTCCGGTTTTGTAACTGGGCTTACCCAGAACGTAGAGGAACTTCTGAAATCCGATACCGCCCGCCTGATGCTGGCAAACAGTGAGTTCCTGATCCTTTTGAATCAGGCCACTACCGACCGGGATGAGCTTGCGGCACTTCTGAATATTTCAGACAACCAGTTATCCTACATCACCAATGTGGGTGCCGGCCACGGCCTGATCCGCTGCTCTGGAAATCTGGTGCCATTTGAAAATTCGTTCCCAAGAAACACCAAGCTGTACCGTCTGATGACGACCAAGCCGGGCGAAGCGTAAGAGCAGTACAGACCGGGACTGGAGGTGAGAGATGAAGGATATCAAAACCAAAGAAGTTACAACAAAACCAAAGACCAAAAATCCTGCCTCCAGAATCCCCAAGGAGCTGATGCGGACGGCCATACTGGAGAGCAAGGAAAAATCCCAGACCATCGCAAATGCCAGGGATAATGATATGGGAGAACAGTCCCCATCAGAATATGCCAGTGGGAAAGTCTCATCCGCAGAGGAATGGGCTGCCAGAAAGACTGGCAGAACCGTAACCAGAGCTGGAAAGACAGCAGCACAGGCTTCCTACGAGAAGATCAAAACAAGAGCCGCGGGCAAAAAAGAAGCACAAGAAAAAGCGGAGAAAGAAGCTTCCAGAGGAACCGGGGACACACAGGCTCCTGATCAGGCCAGCCGGGAAGCACCGAAGCAGAAGAGTCGGGAACAGGCGGTATCCCGTGTGAGGATCAAAGAACGGGAAAACCAGGAAGTCCAGATCCAGAAAGCACAGCGGCAAAAGGCGATTTCAGATGCTGTCAAAACGAAAGAACAGAAGATCCGGGCAGCCAGGGAGACACCGAGAATCCAGAATGGGCAGGAGCTACCAGAAACGAAGCGGTTCTCCATCCGAGAACAGAGCCAGAAAGCGGCAGCAACAGATACCGCAAGGCAGAATGCCATTCGTCAGAAACAGCCGGAAACCATCTGGATCAAGGAGAAGCCAAGGAAGCCGCCGGAGCCGAAAACCATGCAGAAGCGTACTATCAAGACGGCTCCCCAGTCTGCGAAGATCAGCGCCCAGCCAGAGCAGAAGCTCCGAGTGGCCAGCTCCAATGCTCTGACAGCCCGGATGCAGAATCAGATGGAACGATGGGCTGCGAAACAGGCGGCAAAGAAAGCAGCCTTGCAGACTTCCGATGGAGTCCGCCGGATACAGAAAACGGCAAGGGCAGGGGAGAATACCTTCAAGGCAGCCAAAGCCGCCGTGGAAGCGGCAGCGAAAACCGTACAATCCATGATGGCTGCTCTGGGAGCCGCCGGAGCGGTCATGGTTCTGCTTCTGGTTATCATAGTCGGAATCATAGGAGGTGCGGCATTCTCTGGAACTTCGGAGAGCAACGAAGCACTTAGCCAGGAAGTCCTTTCCTATACGTCAACCATCCAGAAATATGCCAACCAGTATGGAATCTCCGAATACGTCTCGGTGATACAGGCAATCATGATGCAGGAATCCGGTGGCCGGGGGACAGATCCCATGCAGAGCAGTGAGTGCCCATACAACACCCGGTACTCCAACAGCCCAAATGCAATCCAGGATGCAGACTACTCCATACAGGTGGGAATCCAATATTATGCGGACTGCCTGAAAGAAGCCGGATGCACCAGCCCACAGGATATGGACAAGCTGAAGCTGTCCCTGCAAGGGTATAACTACGGCAACGGATACATAACGTGGGCGCTTCGAAACTACGGGGGCTACAGTGCAGAAAATGCCCTGCAGTTTTCCAACGAGCAGGCGGCTTCGCATGGCTGGAGTGCCTATGGAGATCCAGAATACGTCCCTCATGTCCTGCGGTATTATTCCAGCGGCGGATTGTTTGCCGGCCTGTTTGGAGGCAACGGCCAGATCGTATCCGTGGCACTTACCCAGCTTGGAAATGAAGGTGGCCAGAAGTTCTGGTCGTGGTATGGCTTTGACAGCCATGTAGCATGGTGTGCCTGCTTTGCCAGCTGGTGTGGGGATCAGGCTGGACTGATCGAGAGCGGCAAGATGCCGAAGTTTTCCATGTGCGATGATGGAATTGCATGGTTCCAGAGCAAGGGAAAATGGAAGAGCCGGGGATACTCGCCAGCACCCGGAACCCTGATCTTTTTTGACTGGAACGGGGACGGAACCTCAGATCATGTGGGAATCGTGGAGAAAACCGAGGGAAATGTCATTTATACAGTAGAAGGAAACACCAGCAATATGGTTGCCCAGAGAAGTTATAATATAAATGACAATACAATTATGGGTTATGGACTGATTAATTGATAGCCATATTATAAGATTTCTTTGCTTAAAACCAAATTTCCAGGCAAAGCATTATTATATGCCTGCCTGGAAAAGGGGAGATATCTATATAAATCTGTTATAACAGAATTGTTGTTAGGCGATGCCGTTTAAAAAATTGGGTACCCGGAGGTTTAAACGGCATCTTTTGAACTTGCAGGGATAAGAATAAAATAATAATGTGGTAAAAATATGGTGAAATGAAAAAAATTTAATTTGCAGGCTATTTTAGAGTTTCCGATATTCAGATGGCGATACATGAAATATTTCTTTAAAGGCAATAGAAAATTTACTTTGGCTTTCGTATCCAACACATTTGGCAATCTGGGAGACACTGTCATCTGTATCCTTAAGTAATCTGGCAGCTTCTTTCAATCTATGTTCTTTCATATGTGCGGCAATGGAATCACCATATACTGCCTTGAATACCTCTTTTAACGTTGAGGTATTGACAAGAAACTGTTTGGATAATTGTTCGATTGTGATTCGTTCTCCAAGGTTCTGCATCATATATTCATGTATTTTTTTGATCAGTTCCGTTTGCTCGGACGAATAGGAGGAAGGTGTTTTTGCATGGGAATCAGGGAGCGTGCTTAGGTATAAAAAAAGTTCCAGAACTTTTAATTTGCATATATCGTTCTGGATCTTAGAAGATATTTTATCAATACCGAAAAAAAGATGTCCGATCTGCTCATTTCCTGAAAAGACAGAGAAATTTTTATCATAGCAAAGATTAGTAATCCAGGACAGATCAGAAATACCTTTTTTTAATGGATATTCGGAAAGGGTATGTTCCAGATATTCAGGAGCTACGAACAGGGAGATACCTTTGTAGTAACCTAAAGGAAAGTAAAGAGTAGAGTGTACACAGTTATCCATACGATGAACAGACAGATCCCCGCTGCCAAGGTAGATATGGCTGGAATGATCAAGTTCCCATTCTAAACGTCCATGCTGGCAAAAATCAATCTGGATCAGAGATTCATATGCCGGATGATATCCGGAAAGACTGTTTGCCCGGAAAGTAAAAAAAGTCATAAAACATCCGGGGAAGAGTGGAAGAATGGTTGCTTTTCCAGTGCCATTTATTTTGGTTTGAAAATTCATTTTTTGTGGAAAGATATCTGTATTCAAAGATGTTTTTCCTAAAATTTTTATATTTCCATATGGAATATCCTGTAATTCCTGTGAAATTAAATTCTGATCATATACAGCCATAAATTGAAACCTCTTTTCTTTAGCGTGTATTGGATGGACAGGTTATTTCAAGTGTTTTTTCAATACTCAGATGCAGCAGGCGGCTCTGTTCTGTATCGGATGCTTTATAGCAGACTTCCTTTCCATTTCGCCGGCTGGTTACAAGACCGTTTGATTTTAAAAGACGCAGATGATGAGATACCGCCGGGCTTGTCATACCCATCAATGTAGAAATATTGAGGACACATTCTTCACAGTGACATAGCAGCCAGAAGATACGTAAACGGCTGGTGTCTCCGAGAAGTTTAAAGATATCGGCAGCAGCTCCAAAGTTTTCTGCATTAGAAAGCTGAGGAAGAAGTTCTTCCACATTTTTTTCCTCATGGTTATGAGGTAAATGAAATTCAGATGTCATAATCAGGCTCCTTTTCTTTTGAGATTGTTCCATTTGGAAGATGTTTGGTTCTGTTTGGAAGAAGAAAACCAAAGTGTGTTGACACTCCTTTATGATGCGATTATACTACAGCCATAACAAATAAACAAGTGCTTAATGCTTGAACAAAAGAAAGGAGTTTTCTATTTATGAAGAAAACATATAAGATTGAAGTAGACTGTGCAAACTGTGCAAACCTGATGGAAGATGCAGCAAAGAAAACTGCCGGAGTTGCAAATGCAACGGTTAATTTTATGACACAGAAAATGATCGTAGAATTTGAAGAAGGTCAGGAACCGAAAACAGTTATGGCAAGTGTTGTGAAAGCCTGCAAAAAAGTAGAACCTGACTGTGAAGTGTTTATCTGATAGACAAAAGTTTCCCTTGTTCCTGAAAATTAATAAAGACTATAAAACCAAATCGCCCCGGAATAGGATATATTTTGGGGCGTATATTTCAAATAATATATGAAAAAATAATCATATGTTCAATAAAAAGGTGGGACAACATTATGACAAAAAAACAGAAAACTATGCTGATCAGAATTTTAATAGCTACAGCAATGTTAATCGGACTTTCATTGGCCCCGATTAGTGGCTTGCCGAGGATGGCACTTTATATGGCCACATATCTGATCATTGGATATGACATTTTAAGAAAAGCGATAAAAGGAATCATTAATGGACAGATCTTTGATGAAAATTTTCTGATGGCAGTGGCAACGGTAGGTGCGATCGCACTGGCTATTTATGAAAAAAGCGGTGATTATAATGAAGCGATTGCTGTTATGTTATTTTATCAGATCGGTGAATTGTTTCAGAGCTATGCCGTTGGAAAAAGCCGTCGCAACATCAGTGCGCTGATGGATATCCGTCCGGATTATGCGAATATTGAAAAAGACGGAAAACTGGAAAAAGTAGATCCGGATGAAGTGGAAATTGGCAGTATTATTGTTGTCCAGCCGGGCGAAAAAGTTCCGCTGGATGGAATCATAACAGAGGGAAACTCTTCACTGAATACCAGTGCCCTGACGGGTGAAAGCCTCCCAAGAGAAGCAAATATCGGAGATGAAGTGATCAGTGGATGTATCAATATGACGGGTGTCCTTAAGATTCGAACAACAAAAGAGTTTGGAGAATCTACCGTATCAAAGATTCTGGAGCTTGTAGAAAATTCCAGTTCCAGAAAATCAAAATCAGAAGATTTTATTTCAAAATTTGCAAAGGTATATACCCCTGCAGTTTGTATCGCAGCACTGGCACTGGCAATTTTACCGCCGGTTGTTCGAAGTCTGTTCATGGGACTTCCGGCACAATGGGGTTCCTGGATTTACAGAGCATTAACCTTCCTTGTAATTAGCTGTCCATGTGCGCTTGTAATCAGCATTCCGTTAAGTTTCTTTGCCGGAATTGGTGGTGCAAGCCATGAAGGAATCCTGGTAAAAGGTTCTAATTATCTGGAAACTCTGTCAAAAACAAAGGTTGTAGTATTTGATAAGACAGGTACTTTGACACAGGGTGTATTTGAAGTAAACGGCGTTCATCATAACACAATGGAAGAAGCAAAGCTTCTGGAGTATGCAGCACTGGCAGAAAGCTCTTCTTCCCATCCGATCAGTAAGAGTCTGCAGCGCGCATATGGAAAAGAAATTGACAGGAACCGTGTCAGTGATATACAGGAAATCAGCGGTCATGGTATTCTGGCAAAGGTAGATGGAACATCTGTTGCAGCCGGAAACAGCAAATTGATGAAAAAACTGGGTATTTCTTATTCAGACTGCCATAGTGTAGGGACCATAATCCACATTGCAGTAAATGGAAGTTATGCTGGTCACATTGTAATTTCGGATGTGGAAAAACCACATGCAAAAGATGCGATTAAGGCTCTGAAAAAAGCAGGTGTTGAAAAGACAATCATGCTTACCGGAGATGCAAAACGAGTGGCAGATCAGGTGGCTGCAAATCTTGGGGTTGATGAAGTACACAGTGAACTTCTGCCAGGAGACAAAGTTGACGAAGTTGAGAAAATTCTGGAATCCAGAAAAGGAACAAAGGGAAAGGTTGCATTTGTTGGTGATGGCATCAACGATGCTCCGGTACTTTCCAGAGCCGACATAGGAGTTGCAATGGGAGCAATGGGAAGTGATGCTGCCATTGAGGCTGCAGATGTTGTTTTAATGGATGATGATCCGATTAAGATTGCAAAAGCAATCAGAATTTCAAGAAAATGTCTTGGAATCGTATATCAGAACATTGTTTTTGCTTTAGTAGTAAAATTTGCCTGCCTGATTCTTGGCGCATTAGGTATTGCGAATATGTGGTTTGCGATTTTTGCAGATGTGGGAGTAATGGTTCTTGCAATTTTAAATGCAATCAGAACCTTACATGTTAAGAACTTGTAGAATATATTGGATAACTGGGGAATTTCATATTTGAATGAAAATGAACTGTATTCTGTAGCAGAACTGTTTAAAATTTTTGGAAATACTTCACGAATCAGGATTTTACTTGCCCTCCACGAAAAAGAAACATGTGTAAATTGTCTTGCCAAAGAACTGGATATGTCAGAATCATCCGTATCGCACCAGTTAAATATTCTAAAAGCACACCGCTTAATAAAGAGGAGACGGGAAGGAAAACTGATATTTTACAGTCTTGCAGATAAACATGTTCGCCTGATTATTGATACAGGTCTGGAACATATATGTGAATTATAGAATATATGGTGATCCGACAAAGGGAGTGGCAGCGCAGGCTGCCACTTTTTCTGTAAATCCCCATAATTTTCCCATAACTTTTCTTTATACTGTGCCTGCAAAATATTTATGCATTTCAGGAGAATGTAAAATGGCAGAAAATGACAAAATACCGCAGGTACAGGATGATGAAAATGAACTGGAACAAAAGGGAAAGGATGGTGATCTGAATAACGAGATAGAATCAGAAACAGTGCTGTCGGACTTTTTACATGCTATGGGATTTAAAAATACGAAAAAGGAGAAAAAAACTAAAGACAAGCAGGAAGAAGTGCCTAGGGATGGTGAAATGACGGAATCCGTCGAGGAGGAAGAGTCAGAACCAGAACATGAGATAATGGTTGTACCAGAACAACGTACCAGAAGGAGATGGCCGCTGGGGGTATTTGGAGCGATGGCTCTGGGCGGGGCAGCATTGGGCATATACCACAGCCTGCCAATGCTACAGGAGCCAAAGCCACCGGCCCCGGATGTTGTAGCAACTTATAATGATCAGAAGATAACAATAGAAGAACTAAAGAATTTTATTGCTGCAGAAGGTGCAAAAGAAAGAGAGCATATGCTATGTCCAACACATGGTTATGACCATTCAAAGTGTGATGCAACGGAAGAGTGCGAAATACATCCTGTAGATTCATTAGAAGGATATCAGGAAATGGTATCCAAAATGGCTTCGGAACAAATGATTTTAAACTGGGCCAAAGAAAAGGGAATCACTGGCAGGGAAGAAGTTCAGCATAATATGGAAGATCTGTTGAATGATGCAACAGTTGAACAGTATATGTCGCAGCTTCATGAAGAAAATGTATCTCCTGAGTCAATTTCCAAGACAGAAGTTCAGCAGTACTATTCAGAAAATCAGGATAAATTCAAAGGAAAAAGCCTGGATGAGTCAGAAGAAGAAATCAGAAAGACACTTGCTTCTGAAAAAGATGGAAGTTTTTTTGAAACATACTTTGAGGATTTGAAAAAAACATCAGGATTACAGGTGAATTATGACGTATTAGAAGTTAATACACCAACAAAAGAAGAAATCTCTGATTACTATGAGCAGAATAAAGAAAAATATCAAACGTCTGCTTCAGCGGATTACAGCGAAATAAAAATTGCGGACGGAAAGATGGATACTGCTACAGAAGCAGTAAGAAAAATACGTTCCGGAGAAAGTCTCGAAAATATAGCAGGTTCTTTTGGCAAAGATAAGAAGGTATTCAAAAATTCGATAGACCTGTCTTCGGATACAGAACTGGGAAAAACAATTGCCACTATGAAAGAAGGTGAAATCAGCGAACCGATAGAAAATGAAGATGGAAGTATCAGTATCATAAAAGTAAATCAGAAAAAAGAAGGAGGGGTAAAAAAATTATCCGAAGTAACAAAAGAAATTGAAAATATTTTGTTGCAGGAAAATATAGATAAAGAATATACAACAAGAAAAAATGACACTTTATTTGTGGTTCACAGCAGACGTTATACACTGGGTGACTTTTATAAAGAATTTCAGGAATTATCAGAAGAATATCGTTCCAAATTTTCTACTTTTGAGGAGAAAAAGAAACTGGTAGAACAGATGATTGCCAAAGAATTGTTATTGGAAAAAAGCACTGATGGTGCGGATGATGGAGAAAACAGCCACAGTTTTGAAGAACTGCAGGTTCAGTATCTTTATCAGGTGATGCACCAGGAAACAGTAGATACAAATCTAGATGAACCTACAGAGGAAGAAATCAAACAGTATTACGAAGAGAATAAAGAATCTCTGGTGACACCGGCCTCTGTAGAGCTGAGTCTGATCTGGATCAGTCAGGGAGAAAATGGCGAAAAGAAAGAGCAGGCAAAGGCTTCTGCCGAAGAAGCATATGGGTTATTAAAAGAAGGGAAAGATTTTGCTGAAGTAGCAAAACAATATTCTGAAGATACTTCAGCTGAGAATGGTGGACAGATAACGGGGCAAATCTACAAAAATCATTTGGCTGAACCACTTGCTGAAGCAGTGTTTTCTTTAAATGAAAATGAATTCAGTAATGTGATCGAATACCAGAATGCTTTTTATATTTTGTTGGTAAGAAGCAAATCTGCAGAAGAGTTAAAGCCATTAGAGGAACTGTCAGATGCAATAAAAAGTCATTTAAATGAACAGGCACATGATAAGCTCTCGGAAGAGTTATCACAACAGATTCTAAATGATGCGGATCTAAAGATTTATGACAGAACCCTGAAAAAGATGCTAACAGAGACATAGGAGTAATTAATGATGGGAAGAAAAGAAAAAACAATTTTAGTGACAATCATTGCAAATATCATTTTGATTATCCTGAGATTCTTTCTTGCAGATATTTCGGGGAGTATTGGTCTTGCGGCAAATGCATACCATTCTTTCACCGATTTATTTGTAACAAGTGTTGTATTTGCAGGACTTATGATTGCAAGATTCTGTGGAGAAAAAGCAAGAAATATATCAAGAAAAATGGAACATATCCTGGCAATTTTTGTATCAATATTCATTTTTTATATGGGAATTGAGATTTTATCTGATGCACTCAGTGGAGAACAGACAGAATTAAAATATGTTCCGTTTGTTGCAGCCGGAGCTTTTGTAGGTGTTGTGATTAATTATTTTATGGCACGGTACAAGATTTATGTTGGCGAGCAGACCGGATCGGAAAGTCTTAAAGCAGATGGATACCATTCCAAAATGGATATGTATTGTGGGATTGCCGTGTTAGTGGGTGTAATTGGTTCCTTGTTTGGAATGCCGGATCTGGACAAACTGGCAGCTATTGTAGCAATGGTTCTTCTGATGATTTCCGGGTATGAAATTTTAACCGAAAATATTCGGGCATTGATGCACCCGGATGCGGTGGAAGAACATGGACATTATAATCATGGATTTCATGAAAATAAAAAGATGGCAGCAGGTATGTGTGCTGTAATGCTCATCTCATATTTGTTATCTGGAATATATACCGTAAAACTGGATGAGGAAGGTGTAGTCAGAAGATTTGGGAAAATTACCAAGGACGTTTCACCAGGTATTCATTACAGACTACCCAGTCCAATTGAAGAAGTTTCAATTGTAAATACAGGAGAGGTTCAGAGAATTGAAACAGGCATTCAGGAATTGCTTACAGGAGATACCAATCTGGTAAATATAAATTTATCAGTGCATTATCGGATTAATGATGCAACGGCATATTTACTGAATGTGAATAACATAGACACTCTGATACAGTCAGCTGCATCAACAAGCATTCGTCAGATTGTAGGAACCAGTAAAATAGATGATATTTTAACAGATGGTAAAGAACAGATGGAAGCTGCTGCCAGGGATTCACTCAGTCAGACATTGAACAAGAGTGACTCAGGGATCGAGATTGTGAATGTTCAGCTTATCCAAGCTGATCCACCTGAAAGTGTATTATCCAGTTTTCAGGATCTTGCGACTGCAAGGCAGGATAAGAGCATTTACATAAATGAAGCACTGTCTTATAAAAATACGATAGTACCACAGGCAAATGCTGATGCATATAAGATTGTGTCAGAGGCTGAAAGTTATAAAGAAGATAAAATTCAGACAGCCAAAGGAGATGCTGCTTTATTTGCCCAAAAAGAAAATGCGTACTCTAAATCGAAAAAAGTAACAAAGTTCCGTTTATATCTGGAAGCGATGGAAAAAGTACTTCCGGATGCACAGAAACTTCTGCTCGGTGCGGATGTAAATGTGAATAATGCAGAACTTTGGATTGGAAATAATACAAATTCAGGAAACCAGGAGGATAATGCAAATTGAGAAAAATACCTAAACAAGTAGTAATCGGAACAGGGCTTATAGCAATTCTTTTTGTGGCAACTTTAATGGTATATAAAGTGGATGTAACTGAATATGCAGTTGTAACGCAATTCGGAAATCCTGTAAATGTAAATGAAAATCCTGGACTGAAAGTAAAACTTCCAGATCCGGTTCAGTCTGTGCAGAAGCTGGATAAGAGAGTTCAGGTATATCAGACTAATTCCATAGAACTTCTGACATTAGATAAGAAAAGTGTGTCATTAGATTATTATGGAGCATGGAAAATAACAGATCCTGTTTTGTATCTGAAAACGGTGAAAGATCAGATCGGAGCAGAAGCCAGACTTACAGATGTTTTCTCTTCCAGTCTGGGTGTCCAGCTTGGTAAGTACAATCTGGAGCAGCTGGTAAATACCAATGCAGAAGAACTGCAGCTTGATACGGTGATAACAGATGCTGTTACCTATGCCAAAGAAAAAGCAGCAGAATATGGCATTGAAGTTGTGGATGCACAGATTCGTGTATTAAATTTTCCAGAAGCCAACAAGCAGAGTGTTTATGACAGAATGAGTGCTGAACGTGAGCAGATGGCTCAGAAATACAGAGCAGAAGGAAGTGAAGAGGCAGCTAAAATACGTGCTGATGCAGAAAAAGAACAAAAGCTGATTCTTGCGGAGGCATATCAGCAGGAACAGCAGATTAAAGGTGAAGGTGATGCGGAGGCCATTCGGATTTATGGAGAAGCATACCAAAAAGATCCTGAGTTTTATGAATTTATCCGTACACTGGAAACTTATGAGAAAACAATAGATGGTAACACAACACTGATTTTGCCGTCAACAGCAGAGATACTGAAATATTTAAGTGGAAGCACAGATGGGGCGGAAGGAGAGAATGCTGAATGAAAATACCATTAAAAAGAATAAAATCCACCTCAAAAAGTGATGAAACACAAAATCCTGAGAAAAAGAGATTTCGATTCAGATTAAAGAAAATTAAAATGCCGCATGAAAATGAAGTGGTAAAAGATCTTAAGGGTGCATTCGGACATATTAATCCCAAAAAGATAATTGGTATTATGGGGATTTCTATTGTCGCAATCTATTTTCTGACAGGAATTTATATAGTAAATCCAGGTGAACAGGCTGTTGTAAGAAGGTTTGGCAGTATCAGCAGCCAGTCTGTAGGAGAAGGTCTGCATTACAGATTTCCATGGCCAATAGATGAAGTACAGAAAGTCAATGTCTCAGAAGTTCGAAGAGCAGATGTTGGAATGTCACTGCCGGAACATATTCACCAGCCAGATGAAGAACCACAGGCGATTCAGCTTTTAACAGGAGATGAAAATATTATAACGACACAGGCAATTGTTCATTATAAAGTCAGTGATGCAGCAAAATTTCTTTATAATGTAAATGGAAATAATGAACAGCTGGTAAGATACAGTGTCGAGGCAGCACTTGTCAGGCTGATGGCAAATACAGCGGTTGATGATATTTTAAGTACAGAAAAGACTGCTGCACAGAATGAGATACTGAAATTTGCACAGGAAGAATTGAACAGGTATGATACGGGAATTCAGATCACAGCATTTAATATTCAGGAAATTGTACCACCGGATACAGTATCAGCAGCATTTTTGGACGTAACAACTGCAAAAGAAGAAAAAGAAACAGCTATCAATGAAGCAAATGGATATTATAATAGTCTGATTCCTCAGGCCAGAGCGGACGCAAGTGCATTGATATCTAATGCGGAAGCATATAAAGAAGAACAGATTGCAAAAGCAACTGGTGATACTGAGAAGTTTTTAAGTATGCTGACAGAATATAAAAATAATTCAAAAATATATTCGGAAGATACAACGAAATACAGACTTTTACTGGAAACAATGGATAAAATACTTCCACTTGTGAAAATGTATATTGTCGATTCAGCGGATGGAAATGTAGATCTGAAATTATATGATTCTGCATTATCCGGAAATATTTCTGTGACAGAATAAAATAGAGAAACAGTGCATTTGGCAAAAAACGAATTATAAATGCACTGTTTTTCGAGTGTTAATGAATGGGTGTGAAAAATGGAAAAAAGGTTTTTCTTATTATATTTACCAGCCGGAACATCTGCACAAATGATCTGTGTGGAAATCCGAAAAATATATGGTGTGGAATTTGTGGATTTTGAAA
The DNA here is from genome assembly GCA_945949875.1 of uncultured bacterium. Classification (GTDB taxonomy): domain Bacteria; phylum Bacillota; class Clostridia; order Lachnospirales; family Lachnospiraceae; genus 1XD8-76. The sequence continues at coordinate 15,611 of CAMFGH010000005.1, read as the reverse complement.
AAGAAACGAATATCCTTACGATAGTAGCCTTAAAGAAAAATATGGAAAGAATCATATATGCTTCCGGTATCATTCTTAAAATTCTGAATGACAGGATTACCATGCAAGAATACAGAACGTTAAAGTGAAATAAAAAATATACGGAAGGTGAACTTATGAAACAGTCAAAAAAAATATTAATTGTAGATGACGAGAAAAAAATCACAGAGGTACTTCAGGCTTATCTGGAAAAAGCCGGATATCTGACTGCTGTTGCCTATGATGGAAGAAATGCCATAAAGCTGGCAGAAACAGAGTTACCGGATCTGATCCTGCTTGATTTAATGCTGCCAGATATTATGGGAAAAGAAGTGTGCCAGGTTATCCATCAGAAAAAAGATATTCCGATTATTATGCTTACTGCAAAAGTGGATGAAAGTGACATGATCGCAGGACTGCAATGCGGTGCAGATGACTATATTGTAAAGCCTTTCAGTCCCAGAAATGTTATTGCAAGGGTGGAGGCAGTATTAAGACGGGTGGAAAGAAGCCAGCCGGAAATATTGAAAATTGGAACTGATTATTTAGATGTTAATTTTCAGGCACACAGTATAAAAAAGAATAATGAAGAACTTCATCTTACACCTACGGAATACAATATTTTTGAATTGCTGGTAAAATCACCGGGACGTGCATTCACGAGAGAGCAGATTATTGATTTTGCTTTGAAAGATGAATTTGATGGATATGACAGAAGTGTTGATACTTATATAAAATATCTCAGACAGAAAATTGAACCAGATCCAAAATCACCACAATATATTGTTACGATATATGGTGTTGGATATAAATTTGTACCATAAGGAGCAAAGATGAAAACAATAAAAGGCAGGCTTATATTTTCGTATTCTTTTATTTCCATTGTTATTCTTTTATCTCTGGCGCTATTTTATACAGTTTCCATGGAAAATGTGTTCAGCGGATATGCAAAAGAACAGCTTGATGAAAAAATGCGAACTGTCGTTGAACAAATGAAAGGAGTTTATCAGAAAGACAAACAAAAATACGAAACGACAGGGGTTGAAATTGTTGGAAATGCAGCTTTACAAAATGGCCTTTTGGTACGGCTTCAGACGCTGGATGGTGAATTAGACTGGGATATCCGGACACATAAGGAAGAGGAATGTCAGCTTACACTTCAACATGCAGAAAGTAATATGCACAGCCGTTATATTAAATTTGAAGGTTCCTATCAGGAAAAAGAATATTTGCTTGAATCAGATGGAGTTCAGACCGGAAAACTGACAATCGGATATTATGGACCGTATTCTTATACAGATGGAGAAATCCGACTTTTGGGAACATTAAATCGATTTCTGATTTTACTGTCCGGTATATTCATTTTTGTGGCAGTTATACTTGGTGTTATTATGTCAAAAAAACTGACAAAACCAATCTCTGATGTTACCAGATCTGCGGCTGAGATTTCAAAAGGAAAATTCGGGGTACAGATTCAGGAAAAGAGCTCCATAGATGAAACGCAGAGTTTAATAACTGCAATTAACGAAATGTCTGCCGCTTTGGAAAAAGAAGAAATACAAAAACGTCAGATTTCATCAGATGTGGCTCATGAGCTTCGGACACCATTAACCAACCTGCAGCTGCATCTGGAAGCGATGCTGGATGGAATATGGGAACCGACAACTGAACGATTGGAGAGCTGTTATGAGGAAATTCTGCGACTGATCCATATTGTCCGTCAGCTGCAGGAATTATATGTACTGGAAAATCAAAGAGAACCGCTGCGTTTGGAATCATTTGATTTTAGCAGCTTGTGTGAAAAATTATGCTGGAGCTTTGAACCGAAACTCCAGGAAAAAAATCTGAAACTGACACTATGTACCAGATCGGGAGATATGTTGTGTGGAGACCGTCAGAGAATTCAGCAGTGTATGACAAACCTGGTAGCAAATGCAATCAAATATGCAGAAACCGGAAGCAGTATACGCATTATTTATAAACAGATGACGGATTCAGTCCTGATCCAGGTTCAGAATAAAGGAAATATCATACCGAAAGATGCTTTAGAGCATCTGTTTGAACGGTTTTACCGAGTTGATAAATCCAGAAACACAAAGACTGGAGGAATGGGCATTGGTCTTTCTATCACAAAAGCTATTGTGGAAAGGCATAATGGACGAATATGGGCATCCAGTGATGAAACAAACGGAACTGTTTTTTCTATAGAATTACCGAAATAGCAGTATGAAATTAAAATATGGGGAGATAAAAGGAGCATTGAAAATGAGTGAACGAAAGAAGAGAGGAGAACAAAGACAACCAACAAACAGAAAAGGGAAGAGGAAGCAGAAGTTAAAATTCATTTTATCTATAAGCATCCTGCTGATGATCGTTTTGACCGTGGGATTTGTCGCATATGAGATCGTAACAGATACACAGACAATGGGTTGTAAAACATTTGTCTATGGACAGAATGTATCCCGTCTCACACCAGATCAGGCAACAGAAAAAATAAATACGGCTTTTGAAGATAAAACGGTTTCTTTTTATGAGAATGGAAAGAGTGTTTATACGGTTTCATTAAGAGAACTGGGATATTCGCTTAATACACAGACATTAGAAACAGAACTGTTTAAACTGAAGAAAGAAATATGGAAGAAAAGAACAATATTTGAGCCTAGAGAAGATTGGAAAATTCCATATGAAATTGTCAGGGATGATAACCGATTATCTGAGACACTCTCAGCGGAGCATTTTACAGCAGATACAGAGCGAATCAGTTCTGAAGATGCCTATATAAAATATGACGATACAAGCAAAAAATTTATTATTGTTGATGCAGTGCAGGGCAATCAGATTGATCCAAACCGATTATTGCAGTACACATCCGATTGTATCCAAAGAAATCTGGAAGAGGATTTTTCCAGAAAGGCGATATCTGTAGATATAAATGAAAATACATACAGTCAGGCTGCTGTTACAGCATCATCTGAAGAACTGCTCAGTCGTTTATCAGAACTAAACACGAATATAGAAAAATATAATAATACTTCAATTACTTATCTGTTTGGTGATGTAACAGAAACAATTGATTCTGCAACGATCAATTCCTGGATGGTCATTTCAGGGGACAAAGTTGAAATTGACTCTGATAAAGTCAGAGCGTATATAGAAAGTCTGGCAAGTGAATACAACACAATATATGTGCCAAGATCTTTCTATACATCCAATGGTCAGACTGTAACAATAAGTAATAATGAGTATGGCTTTCGCATTGACCAGGATGCCGAATTCGAACAGCTTTGTGCAGATCTGCAAAGCGGAACAACCATTCAGCGTTCACCAATTTATGAAAAAGAAGGTCTGTCACGAAATGGAACAGATGATCTGAATGGAAGCTATATAGAAGTCAGTCTGGAACAGCAACATCTCTGGCTGTATAAAAACGGAGTACTTGTGACAGACACAGACGTAATCAGCGGACTTCCAACAGAAGATCGTGCAACTTATACGGGTGCTTATGCGATTGCTTATAAAGCAAGTCCATTCACACTGTCCAGTGACATTTATGGATATGAAGTTCCGGTTACATACTGGATGCCATTTGTATATGGACAGGGACTGCATGATGCGGACTGGCAGCCGGAATTTGGAGGAGACGTATATAAAACAAACGGAAGTCATGGATGTATAAATCTGCCGCCTGATCAGGCAGAAGTGATATACAATGCGATTGATGGTGGATATCCGATCATTCTATATTAGGGGGGGAATCAAATATAAAATCAAAGGAACAGGGAGTACCATATTTTTTTCTGATCAATAATATAAAAGTTATCTTGATCTTTTTGGTAGTCTTTAATCATATTATTGCATTTCAGCTTGTAAAAGTGAATCCGGCAGTGCGTCAGTTGTGGTATGCTATCACGGTTTTTCATATGCCAGCTTTCATTTTTGTTTCAGGATTTTTGTCAAAAAGTAAACAAAATGTACTGAAAAATATTCAGAACCTGTTGGTTCCATATATTCTGGGATATAGTTTTACATGGGCAGTCAAGGTATGGCTTGGTTATAACATGGATTATGATATCTTGCGCCCTTCCGGAACCGTTATGTGGTATGTATTGGCACTATTTGTTTACAGACTTATCATAGAGGCTTTTGGAAGAATAAGATTTATTGTTCCACTAAGTATTATATTTTCATTGTGGGCCGGAACAAGAAATGAATTTTCCACATACCTGTCAGCTTCCAGAATAGTTGTGTTTTTTCCGTTTTTTGTAGCTGGATATTTATGGAAAAGCCAATATATCACAGTATTAAGAAACTTCAGGAGAAAATGGATCTTAATGAGTCTGACTCTGATTTTGCTGTATCTGATGACAGCATATATGCTGGGAAATAATCTTCCGGTAGATATATTCAGGGGAAATCATTCCTACAGGGCAAGTAATATCAGTGAGATGGAAGGAATGCTTATTCGGTTATTTACATATTTAGCCTCGTTTTTAATGATAATTTCGTTACTTGCAATTATTCCTGACAGAAATTTGTTTCTTACTTTTATTGGAAGCGGGCGAAGAACAATGGGAATATATTTCTTCCACTATCCGATGCAGATTGCAATGAACAGTTTCCAGATCTTAAAAATACCGCTGTTATTGAATGTGGGAAGTTTATTTCTGATTTCTTTACTGATGGTTTTAATTTTAGGAAGTGTTCCTGTAAATTGGGCATATAATCATGTGCTGAGATTAATCAACATTATGTTTTTTAAAGAAAAGGCATGGTGTACTGACGAATAACTTCTGAAAGAAAATATATATGTGTGATAACGACTATAATATCCTGTTCTATACGGAAAAGGATATGCACATTGAAATCAAAAAACAAATAAAATCATGCTATGTAACCACTGTTTATGAGTGCCTGAAGAAATTGAGTTTATTTCATTTCGATATTATAGTAATTGGCAGTACTGATTCTCTGGATCTTACCGCAGAAATAATTTCAACAATAAGAATAATCACATATACGCCAGTTATTGCTTTAACAGAAAATCCGTTGCGGCATAAAAAGACTCTTATACATGCAGGTGCAGATTCTGTATTTGATATTAATATTGGAAAAGAAGAATTAGAACTGCATATTTTTTCGTTAACTCGAAGATATTTAGAATGGGCAAGAAAAGCAGAAGATAAGAAAAAAGAATTAAACATCAGAGAAGGAAAATTGTTAATATCCAGAGAGTTACATAAGACATATTGGAACCAAACCGAATTGAATCTCAATAAAAAAGAATATGATTTTCTCTACCTGCTTGCGTCATCGCCTAGGAGAATTTATACATTTGAACAGATCTACCAGATTGTCTGGAAAGATTATCCTGTTGGTGATATAAAAAATATTATTTGGTGTCTGGTTAAAAGATTGAGAAAAAAGCTGAATACCATTGAAGATGGTGCCGGAAACTGCATTGTCAGTGTGCGAGAGGTAGGATACAAATTTGAATTGAATAATGAAAATGAAAAACAGTAAGGCGAATGATCCGTAAAAAGATTGTTCGTCTTATTTTTATTTATTCTGGAAAGAAGGTGATAAAAACTGACCGTCAATTGACAGTTTTCTGACCGTTAGCTGACAGGTACATCCGATACACTGTGCCTTTGTAAAGATATGATTACAAAGGAGATCCGTGTTTGCAGGGAAACAGCAGAGATGCCGGGCATTCCTGTAGACAGGAAGAACGAGCCAGATCACCGCCACACTCCGATTTGATTTCACAAAAATTCAGGTCGGAGGAAAAGATAAGTGGCTTATAACAAAGCAAAAGAAGAATATAGATGGAACCAGTGGAAAGCAGAGGAAGAGAAGATCCTGCGTGAACAGGGCGTGGATGAAGTGACGATCCAGAAGCTCCGTGAGTATGACTGGGATGATTTCAAGGCAGAGCGGAGATTCCGGGAACATCAGACCTCGCTTCTGGACTGCATGGAACTGCTTCTGGAAGAAAAAGAAACCGAAGAGTCCCAGCCAGAGAGCGTGGAAGCCCTGCTGGATACCGTGGAGAATGAAGATCTGCTTCAGATTCTGCTATCAACTGACAAGAAAACCCTTCAGATGGTTGTCATGAAGATGATGGGATATGCACCAAAAGAGATTAGTCATCATATGGAACTGCCGGAGCAGACGGTTTATACAAGATTGCGGAGATTACGGGGAAAGATCAAAAAGTCCATGAAATTTGAATAAAACAAAAGGGGTTCATCGGCTGACTATTAGAACGAACAGACAGGAGGATTGATACGATGGATGAAAAAGAAGCATCTGGAATGCAGGAAGAAATGATGACAGTGCTGGTAGTTGAGCCTATGAAAGAACCCTATGTCAAGAACATTCCGAATGCGCTGGAGGATCTGCAGCAGGCAGTAGGCGGTGACATTGAAATGACCTATCCATTCGAGGACGAGGTTGGAATCCTTTTAAATGGAAACGGGAAATTTGAAGGATTGCCCCTGAATCGGGCGTTATATGATGATCATGGACAGGTCTATGATGCGATAGCCGGGACTTTCCTTGTAGTAGGGCTGACAGAAGATGATTTTACTTCACTGACACCGGAGCAGATTGAAAAATTTAAAGAAAAATATCAGTCACCGGAAATTTTTACTTTGTTTAACGGGGAACTTCATGTGATGAAGATGCCGCAGCAGGAACAAAAAGAACAGAAGGAAAGCAGGAAGAACGATGCACAACAGAAAAATCCGGCAAAGAAGAAAAACAGATCCGGGGATGCAAGATAAAAAATTTTCTGTAGACTGAATAAAAAAATATACTGCCATCGGCTAGTAAGCAGAGGGACATCCCTCGGCTGTTCTTTGGCAAGTGAATATCGGCACTACAGGTACGTTCCCAACCGTAGAAGCGTGACAGCATGAGCGCCATGATTAAGTGAAGGGTAAAGATTCTTAGACTTGGAGCGAGGAAGCATAGCTGTGAATAAGGCGGTGGCAGCCTTTCGCCAGGATCACGGACGGGGGATAATGATACACGTTACCAGCCAAAGAGCGGAAGATGGACTCCGGGTTGTAATCAGAAAGACCCCCAGGACATCTGTGAGAGGCGGCAGGCCAGCCGTCCGCCTGTAGTGTCCCCTTTCCTGAAAGCAGGATGGTTCCGGGGGTGCGAGGTCAAATGCGGAACAGCAAGATAAAATAATAGAAATCAATGAAGAAGTGTGTCGTTGATATCAGATACCATGCGGCTGTGGGAAACTACAGCCGTATTCTTGTGGTATTAACGTCACATCAAGGGGAGAGAACAGATGGAAGAAACAAAAAGAAGTGGAATGAGCAAGGATCAATTCTGGAATCTGATTGAAAAAGCAAAGGAAGTCTGCGGCACCGATCTGGAGGCTTCGGCAGTGTGGATCAAGCAGCAGCTTTTCTATATGCCACCAGAGGATGTCCTGCAATTTCACAATCTTGTTTACAGTTATCGGGATGCGGCTTATAAGTATGGCTTATGGACAGCGGCAGGTATTATGATGGAAACCGGGTGCAGTGATGACAGGTTTTCTGATTTTCGGATGTGGCTGATTGCCCAGGGGAAAGAAGTCTATCTGAATGCCTTAAAAGATCCGGATTCCCTTTCTGGCGTAACTCCGTATGGGTACTGCAGTTTTGAATCACTGGGATACATCTCATCGCAGGTCTACAGTGCCATGAAAGGAAAAAATATCTATCAGGACAGTACGGCCAGAATGCAGATGGCATGCTATGAAGAGGTGATCCGGGATATTGTGTATCATCCTATGATCGAATATCCGCTGGAATTGCCGGAAGCAATGGTGGTTTATCCAAAACTATGTGAATGTCATTTATCCGAGCAGGTAAAGAAAGCTCCACAGAAAGTAAAGACATGGAATGTTTCCAGGACAGATATCCGAAGGATGATGGCAAAGGGAAATGCTGCTATAAAGAACATGCAGGAGCAGGGACAAAAAGTACCGGATGTTGCAAGAGCTGTCCGTAAGGGAATGGTAAGATAAGCTTTCCGGCAAGGAGAAATAATGTGTTATAAAAATGAATATCAGAAAAGGGCGCATGGCGAAGTGGAAAGGATCTTTCGGGAACTTCTCCCAGAAGCCGGGCTTCATGTAAGAGAAGAACAAATTCGTCTCTGCCATGAAATGCTGGATGCCCTTATGAAAAATGAGATCACGCTCTGTGATGCAGGAGTCGGTATCGGAAAGACCTATGCCTATCTGACAGCCTGCATCCTGATGCGGAAATATAGTGTACTGCATTCCGGCTATTCGGGATGCGACAGGCGGCCTGTGGTGGTATCCACTTCCAGTATCGCCTTACAGAAAGCAATCATAGAAGAATATGTTCCTTTCTTATCGGAGGTACTGTTAAAAGCAGATCTGCTTCAGGGAGAATTAAAAGCAGTCGTCCGCAAGGGAAAGGAACACTTTGTATGCGATTACAGGCTGGCCCAGAGATTAGAGGCAGTCCGGGACAAGAATAAAAATCAGGCACAGATGGAGGCATTGAAGTTCCTCCGGCATAACTTTGATTTAGATTCCGTACATAACCTGAGCGGTTTTGACCGCAGGCTGGTGTGCGTACCGAAATTCTGCCCCAGGGAGTGTCCGGGGAAAGCAGGATGCCGTTATCAGAAGCATCTGGATATTTCCAGGAAAGAGGACATTTTTTTACAGATCTGCAATCACAATTATCTTCTGGCAGATGCCATGCACCGGGCGAATGGGTACCGGCCGCTTCTGGCAGATTACAGGGCTCTGGTTGTGGATGAGGCTCACAAGCTCCCGGAAGCTGCCAGCCAGATGTATGGACGAAGCATTGGTAGGGAAGATGTGCAGGAAATCCGTTATTTTTTAGCCAGGGAGCATAAGGGAACAGAAGGAAAATGGCTGCAGGAAGGATTTAACACTCTTCAGGAAGAAATCCGAAAGCACCGGAAAGATGGCATCGAAGACATGGCTGGAAAAGAAAGTTTTTATTTTCCGCCGGGAGCTGGCACAGCCTTAGCCCAGATGCAGGAAAGGCTTCAGCTTATGATCAAAAGGCTCGCCGGGAACATTCCTTACTGGATCTTTCGGCGGCTGGAAGAGATGGAAGAGCTGTTCGGCTGGTTTTTAAAGAACGACAAAAGGTATATTTTATTTTTACAGCAGGACAGCCGGGAACATTTAACTTTTATGGCGGTTAACCGGGAGATCCCGAAATATCTGGACGCCACTTTATGGAGCCGGGGATTTCCGGCGATCTTAACCAGCGGCACCTTAAAAGCCGGAAACGGTTTTGCAAGGACCAGACAGATGACCGGGCTGGAAAAAGAAACGGGCGTCCGGGAGTGTGTGGCAGAATCCCCCTTCTGCTACAAAGAGAACTGTCTGCTTTACATCCCGGAGCATTTAAAACCAAGGAAAAAGGGAAGCCGGGAAGAGGCCGAACAGCTTGCCGGACAGATCCGTGATCTGGTGTGTTCCACTTACGGGCATACGCTGGTACTGTTCACATCTTATACCCTGATGGGAAATGTGCAGCAGCTTTTGCGGGATCAGATCCCGTTCCCGATGGTGCAGGTATGGAGAAACTCTCAGGAAGAGATCGCACGGTTTAAGAAGATGGAGAATGCAGTGCTGTTCGCAGCCGGCTCCTGCTGGGAAGGTGTGGACTTTCCGGGGGACATGGTATCCTCTCTCATTATCGTAAAACTGCCGTTTTCTGTTCCGGACCCCATCCATGAAGCACAGAAGGAACAGTACCGATCCCTGGAATCCTATATCCAGACCATCGTAGTCCCGGATATGCAGAAGAAACTGCGCCAGGGATTCGGCCGGGCGATCCGCACAGAGCAGGACACCTGCGTTGTGTCTATTTTAGACCACCGAGCCACGAAGAAAGGCAGGTACCGGAGTGATGTTCTGGATGCCCTGCCAAAGTGCCGGATGGCAGAGCGAATCGAAGAGGTAGAAGATTTCATTCGAAGCCGGAAGGTGGAGCGTTACTACAGCTGAGAGCAATCGCAGTGTTGTTGGTTCTGCCCAGATCTGGACGGCAGATAGGACAAAAAGTTTAGTGGTATTTCAGGGACGGTTTTGACCGAATTGGTGGTATTGGTGATAGCTTTATCGGCATGAGTTGGGTATACTGTGTATAGCGTTAGAGGAAAGGAGGCAGTTCATGAGCTACAAAGTAGAAACGATAAAAGATGGAACAGAAAGATATTTTTACATCCGAGATCTTGATACGATGGCAATCGAAGAACTGCCGAGCAAATATCTGATGCACAAGATTAAATGCAGACGGTCACCAAATACCGTAAAGCGATCCGCCTTTGCCATCTGCTATTATATGGGCTACATGGAAGAAAAGGAAATGGAGCTTACTGAAGTCTACCAGCTGGACTATGAAGAACAGACAGAGCATTTTGTGGGGTTCTTATACTGGCTCAGAGTTGGAAATCACACGAAACAATCCAATGGAAAAATGAAGAAATGTCCAAATCAAGGAACCTGCAACGCATACTTAAAAGATGTGTTCAGGTTCTATTTATTTATTGAGGCGGAATACGAACAGTATGGCAGCCTCAAGACATTATCTTATAACCAGATCATCGCAGTCGATCAGGTCGGTGTTAAAAAGGTGCTTCGAAATCATTCTTTTAAAGGCTATCTAAAAGAGGAAGAACATCGTGGCAGGGCAGCAAAGGAAAATCAGATTGTGACGATCCTGCAGGCGTGTACCAACCGCCGGGATCAGCTTCTGCTGCTTTTATTAGCAGAGACCGGATACCGGATCGGGGAACTGCTGGGAGTAAAATATGTCAAGGACATTGATTACAAGAACCACATGATCCGGGTGTGCTTCCGGGAAGATAACGAGAACGAAGCAAGAGCCAAGAATGCGGAATACCGGAGTGCCAAGATAAGCAATGACACTTTTGAATTCCTGATGGATTATCTGGCAAGGTACCGGAAAATCCTGCAACATCAGGATTACCTGTTTGTAAATATTATGGGAGATGGCATTGGAAAACCCTTAAAGGTAGACAGTGTATACGATATGCTGGATCGGATGGAAAAGAAAACCGGAGTCAAGATCACACCTCACATGCTCCGCCACTATTTTGCAAATATGCGAAAGGATGCAGGATGGCAATTGGAGATGATCAGTCAGGCACTGGGACACAAGCATCTGGATACCACGATGAAGTATCTGGACTGGCTGGATGACGAGTTGGTAGAAGCAAGCAACGAGTTTTATGAACGGCATTCTGCTATTTACGGAGCAGACCGTCTGCTGGAATAGGAGGTGTGAAAAATGCCTGTATATTTACTACAGCAGGCAGAACACAGGACTGAATATCAAGAGGACATTGAAAAGAAGAAGCAGGAACTATATGCAGAGATCGATTCACTTCCGATACAGATAAAAGTAAAAACACCAGTTAATCATGTGAAAAAATTTCTGACAGACAGAGAAGTCTGGATTTTAACAGAAATGGATTATGAACTGCGGATTTCTTACGAGCAATATTTAAGAAAAAAATTGAAGCCTGATAAGATCATGTGGTATCTGAGCATATATGATGCTATAAAACAACAGCATATATACCGGCAGATGCAGACACTGACTGGAAAAAGATTTTATGAATGGCGATACCAGAATAAAGTTTTTTACCTGAAATATTATCCGGATCAACAGATTGCCGAGAATTTTAAATATACCAATGTTCTCAGGGTTTTGGTATGGGATTTCAAGAAGAATTGTTCCGAAATACTAAAACGACAAATTTTTGCTACGTTGAGTCACATTGTGGCAAAGACTTCGGAAAGTATAGCATATAAAAATAACAGATTGAAGGCGTTAAATATACTATATGATTCCTGTGCCCGGCAAAATATTCAGGATATTGGAGTGCTGGAAATAAGGCAGATTCAAACAATTTCCCAAGATTTTGCAGATACAAAAAATAAAACGCTAATGAGGCATTTAAGTATTATAGAGGAATGCAGAAAAGATGCTTTTATGCAGCAGGAACGGATTCAATGGGATGCCACGGTCTGGTACATAGAAAAGTTTCATTTAGATAAGAGTCGCATTAACGAAAGTAGCTCGCTAAAAAGTATTTCTTTTATGGAGATAAGAGAGTTGCAGAACCGTAAAATCCTGCAGGAATACATGAAATATGAGCTTGGTGTGACTGGACAGGCAGTAAGCACAATTCGTAACAGATTTATATTTATAAGGAATTTTCTGGAAATGCTTGAGCAGGAAAATATCCTTGCTGTAGATGCAAAGGCAGAACATTTGGAACAATATGCAAAGAGCCTTCGGGAGCGGAAAATACAGGCGAAAGGTTTTAATGAGAGGATATTCGGTATAGGACATTTCTTTAAATTTATGGAAGTCCGGAAGTATATTCCCAAAATGCCATTTCGTATAGAGTATTTCCAGCAAAAGGTAATAACAGTACATCATGACCGAAGTGTAGAAGAAACCGTATATATGGAGATTTTAAAAAAATTATATCTTTTTCCAGAACGGCTTCGGTGTATGTTCCTGCATCTATGGTGCCTGGGACTTCGGGCAAGTGAAGTGTGTACCTTAAAAGGAAATGCTTATTACCAGCAGGGGAAGGATTGCTGGATTCAGGTATATCAGGTGAAAATGAAAAATTATAAGAAAATACCAATACCAAAAGCATTATACCAGCTTATGGAAGTATATCTGAAGAAAAATGGAACCAGGCCGGAAGAATATATTTTTCAAAATACGAAAGGTGGAGCTTGTTATTATAGTACGTTTCGCCACCAGATGCTAAAGGCATGCAGAGAAAATGAGATAGCGAATGGAGAATATATTTTTAAAGCGCATGACTATCGACATACAGTAGCTACCATGTTTTATGACAATGATGTATCACTCCAGAGCATTCGTGACTATCTCGGACACACCTATGAAGAAATGACAAGGCAGTACATTGATTATATGCCAAAGAAAATTGCACAGGCAAATGAAGAATTTTTCAGTATGCAGGAGAGCAGCTTGGCTTCGTGGCTGAAGAAAGGGGAATGAAATGGAAAGCGATGTCATTTACTTTAGAGAATTTCCAAATTGTATAAAAGAAGGAAAACATAAAGATAATGGAAAATTTGATTTGTCACTGCTTCCAACACAGACACTAAAAGAAGAATTCCGAAGTTACATTATGTATCGTGGCAAGATTGGGAATTATTCAAAATTGCGTTTTGACAGACTCAATTATAACTGCATTGTAAAGTTTTTAAACAATAGAATAAATCGAAATATCAACAGCCTTAGTGATCGCACAGAAGAAAAATGGATAACACTTCTAAAAGGCTGGATGATGGAACAGGGAATTTCGACTACCAAGAAGAAAAAAAGTGTCTATGGAACTGTTACTTATGGCGAAGCAGAAAAAATATTGTATTTTAGAAGAATCCTGAAGTATTTGGAACCAGAGGACTTAAGGGATGAGATAGAAAAGGATGTCTGGATACTAAAAAATTTGGATATAGAAATTCGATATAATCCTATTTATAACATAGAAACCCTGAACTTCAGGAAAATATACCAGCCAGATATCCGGGAAGAATGCAAAAAAGCTGTTTACATGAATCTGAAATATGAAGCGATAGGAACAATAGCTGGAGAATTGACAATAATGAGGAAATTCTCGGCATACTTAAAAAGGGAATATCCTGGAATTAAAAGCTGCAGTGAAATAGATCGGGATATACTGGAAGGATTCCTGATTAGCCTGACAACATCACAAACATCAGGAGCCGGAAATAGTTCGTATGTACTTTCATTAAGGCGGCAGTTAGAAACAATTGGGAAAATTTACGGTTATGAAAGGCTGGAGCACTTATTTATCAATACCGATATTCCACCGGAAGTAAATGCGGAATTTAAGGTGTATTCTGATGCAGAGATGAAAAGACTGAATGCAGAAATTACGAAGATGGATGTACAGATTGCAAGATGCCTCCTGATACATCAGATGCTTGGAACCAGAATATCCGATACACTTACTTTAAGAAAAGACTGCCTGATAAAAGAAAATGGGAAGTATCTAATTGAAATATATCAGGTCAAAACCAAGCGGTACAAAAAGCCGATTAGTAATGAACTGGCAAAATTGATACAGCGATCCATTGAATACACACAGGAAAAATTCAAAGATACAAAATACATATTTGTAGACGAGAATGCTCCTAGCCGACCGATGCAGTACATGTCGATGAAATCCAAAGTCATGTCTATGATACAGGAAAAAGAACTAAAGGATGACAATGGAATGCTATTCGGATTTGGAACGCATATGTTCCGGCATTACTATGGAGTTAAACTGACAGAAATGCATCTGGATGACTGGACAATAGCGAGGCTGCTGGGACATAAAAGACTGGGAAATGTACAGCATTACCGAAAGATGAGCAATCAGAGAATGGCAGATGAAACCAGAGAAATCCGGCAGATGATGAGTGACATCATTTATACAATTTTGGACGGATGGGGAGAAGAATATGAACAAATACGACAAGATGATTGAAGAAAACCAGAGGAAGAGTAAAGAAAAAATTGGTCTTGCCCAGCATGCAATCCAGGATATGCTGGCAAATAAAGAACGTATTACAGTGTCAAAACTGATGAAGAAAACCGGATTGTCCAGAGGGTTCTTTTATAAAAATCCAACCATCCGGGATCTTATGAGCCAGGCAATCGAAGAACAGGCCGGGATGATAGATCCAAGGAGAGAAATCCTGAACATGGCAATGGAAAAGCAGATTGATTTGTTGAACCAGAAAGTAGCAGCCCTGACAAGAGAAAACAGTGAGTTGAAGAAAAAGAATGAAAAGCTGCAGAAGGCATTGAAACGACAGGATTTGAATTTTATCAAAAACTTATAATATCGAAAACAATCAGATGTAAGAGATGTGTGCAGACACATCTTTTCATCGTTGAGAATAAAAGATTATACGCAAAATGCATAACTGAACATTCCGGCAAAGCATTTGACGGATAAGGCAAAGACGGATATGATAAAGGAAAGAGCAACACAAAACACAGTTTTGTATGCCGTTAAGCCCAGTAAAATCAAGGCATGAGGGGAACTGGCTACATTTTACTATCCCATCTGGTGGGGAATTGCAGCATGGCCAGTAGATAACTTTGTAAAAGATAATGATTTTACAGGAAAAACAGTCATCCCATTCTGTACAGCAGCGACCTCGGGAATCGGTGACAGCGGTAATCTTCTGGAAGAGATGACAGGAACAGGTGACTGGAAAGAAGGGGAACGATTCCATGGTGGAGCGTCTGAATCAGATATAAGTTCATGGATACACAGTCTTGGATTATAAAAGAATATAAAAATATTTGGAGGAATCGTAACAAAGAGAGACTTCTGTCCGGAGTCTCTTTTTCTTATACTTACAGTAAAGTTTGAAATATAGAAAAGGAAGATAAAGATGGAGATAAGAATTTTAGGAAGAGACTTAGAAGTATCAGAAATCGGATTTGGATGTATGGGAATGAGTCATGCATATG
>CAMFGH010000004.1 GCA_945949875.1 uncultured bacterium | reverse complement strand
CAATCTGATCCAGTGTTCCGTCAATACAGGCTTCTACCACATCAATGATGTCATTTTTCATACGTGGCAGGACTACCTGTGCCTCCGGATCTCCGAATCTGGCATTGTATTCCAGTACCTTCGGTCCCTTTGGAGTTAACATAAGACCAAAGAAGATAACGCCCTTGAACGGTCTGCCTTCTGCAGCCATGGCATCTACGGTTGCCTGATAAATATATTTTTTACAGAAATCATCTACTTCATCCGTATAGAATGGACTTGGTGAGAAATTTCCCATTCCACCGGTATTCAAGCCCTGATCTCCGTCTTTTGCTCTCTTATGATCCTGTGCGGAGGACATGATCTTAATGGTTTTACCATCCACAAAGGAAAGCACGGAAACTTCACGTCCTGTCATGAATTCTTCAATGACCATACGATTTCCGGCACTGCCGAACTTTTTATCCTGCATAATGGTGCGGACACCTTCGATAGCCTGCTCTTTGTTTTCACAGATCAGAACCCCTTTGCCAAGTGCCAGACCATCTGCTTTTAACACGATCGGGAACTCTGCAGTTTCCAGATAAGCGATTGCCTGATCCGGATCATCAAAGGTTTCATACGCTGCGGTAGGAATATGGTATTTTTTCATCAGATCCTTGGAAAAAGCCTTACTGCCTTCCAGAATCGCTGCATTCTTCTTTGGTCCGAATGCCCGGATTCCTGCTGCTTCCAGCTCATCTACCAGACCACCCACCAGAGGATCGTCCATTCCCACAATAACCAGATCGATTTCTTTCTCTTTTGCAAAGGAAGTAAGCTTATCAAATTCCATGGCACCAATGGGAACGCACTCTGCAATAGATGCGATTCCGGCATTACCCGGTGCACAATAAATTTTATCTACTTTGCTGCTCTTATGCACACTTGTTGCAATAGCATGCTCTCTTCCGCCGCTTCCTACGATCAAAACTTTCATATGATGTCCTTTCTATTTTATGACAGCCTTGCCATCTACTACCCTGACTCTGTCTGCTGCGATCAGATTGATCGCCTGTGGCATGATGATCCACTCCGCCTGCTCCATCACGCGCCGCTGCAGGATCTCCGGAGTGTCCCCTTCTTCTACCATAACCGGTTTCTGCAAAATGATCGGCCCGGTATCGGTTCCTTCATCTACAAAATGCACGGTTGCTCCGGTCACTTTCACGCCTCTTTCCAGTACGCCTTCGTGTACCTTCAGCCCATAATATCCTGTACCGCAAAAGGAAGGGATCAGGGACGGATGTATGTTGATGATCCGGTTTTTGTACAATCGAATCATTTCCTCCGGTATCACCACCAGAAAACCGGCCAGAACGATCAGATCCGGCGCTGTTTTTTTCACCTCTTCCAGAAAAGCCTTGTGGAAGGCAGCTCTGTTTTCGTAGTCCTTTGGTGAGATACATATTCCTTCAATTCCTGCATTTTCTGCACGCTGCAGGGCATACGCTCCCGGATTGTTACTGATCACTTTTACGATTTTAGTGTTTTCAATGGTTCCATTTTGAATCCCATCGATGATAGCCTGCAGATTCGTGCCGCCACCGGAAACACACACCAGTATCTTTAGCATAAGGTTACTCCTTTTTCACCACTCTTAATACTACCAACGATATAAGGTGTTTCACCGGCTGCTTTGATTGCTTCCATGGTCTTATCCACATCTGCCGGATCAACAGCCAGGATCATGCCAAGTCCCATGTTGTATGTATTGTACATCATCTTATCTTCAATCTGTCCTTCTTTCTGTAACAGTTTGAAAATAGGTGGTACCGGATAGCTGTCCAGTTTGATTTCCGCATTCATTCCGTCGGTAAGCATTCTCGGGATATTTTCATAGAAACCGCCTCCTGTGATATGGCTGCACGCTTTTACGGTAACCCCTGCATTTTTAATGGATTTTAATGCTTTTACATATATTTTGGTGGGAGCCAGCAAAGCTTCTCCCAGTGTTGTTCCCAGTTCATCATAGTAAGTATCCAGACTTTCTTTTGTCATTTCAAATACTCTTCTGACCAGTGAAAATCCGTTGGAATGTACACCTGAGCTGGCCATACCGATCAGTACATCACCGGCTTTTAAGTCTTTTCCGGTAATCATATCTTTTTCATCAACGATACCAACTGCAAAACCTGCCAGATCGTATTCATCTTCTGTATAGAAGCCCGGCATTTCTGCTGTTTCACCGCCGATCAGAGCTGCATCGGACTGAATACATCCATCTGCCACACCCTTAACGATGGTTGCAATTTTTTCCGGATAGTTCTTGCCACAGGCAATATAATCCAGGAAAAACAATGGTTCCCCACCGGCACATGCAATATCATTAACACACATTGCAACGCAATCAATACCAATGGTATCATGTTTATCCATAATAAAAGCCAGTTTCAGCTTGGTTCCGACTCCATCTGTTCCGGATACCAGGGTTGGTTTTTCCATTCCTTTGAATTTTTCAAGGGAAAATGCTCCGGAAAATCCTCCCAGACCTCCCAGCACTTCCGGGCGCATGGTTTCTTTCACATATTTCTTCATCAGTTCTACTGATTTGTATCCTGCTTCAATATCTACTCCAGCCTTCTTATAATCCATATCGTTCTCCTCACTTTATGTAATTCTTATAGCCTGCTTTTCCTTATTTTATAGGATTTCTGCAATCTGCTTACCCTTATTTTGTATAGTTCTTATAGCCCAATTCCTGAAGCTTAGCATCTTTCTTCTGGACTTCTTCTTTCATATTTTCACTATATTCTTTCAGCCGACCAAGGAGCTCTGCATCGGATGTTGCCAGAATCTTTGCTGCCAGAAGGCCTGCATTTGCACCACCATTGATGGCTACTGTAGCAACCGGAATACCGGATGGCATCTGAACGATAGAATACAGGGAATCCCTGCCACCAAGCGATGTGGTATGCATCGGGATACCGATCACAGGCATGGGGAAAATCGCTGCACACATACCGGGCAGATGAGCTGCCATACCTGCACCTGCGATAATTACTTTAAACCCTTTGCTTTCCGCACTTTTTGCATACTCAAAGAAAATGTCCGGCTCTCTGTGTGCGGAAATAATTGTCATTTCATAACTGATTCCCAACTTGTCTAAAATATCAGCAGCTTTTGCCATAACCGGCATATCAGAATCACTGCCCATTACAATACCTACCTGTGCCATTTTTACGCTCCTCTCGTAATATCTTTATGAATCATCCTATACTTTTTTATACATACTTCTATACATCGCAAATATTCAGATATATCGTTAATATTCAGTATCCTATTTGCAAAACGCAAATACACACATTACACAGTTTATATGAAATTCCAAACCTATGCAAGTATTTATACCCTGAAAAATGGTTTCTCTCCCAAAATATCGCCATTTCTGCTCTGAAAAGTTTATTTGTTTCTGCTCTGAACGTTTATCTGTTTCTGTTCCCGGGAAATCCGGTATGATTCAGCCTGCAAACGGTTCGTTCAGGGCTTCGCATCCATCCAGAACAAATCTGCCCTCTTCCAGAATCGGAATCACTTTTCCATCTTTCCTTACCACAGAAACCTCACCCAGTTCATCATAGGGGATGGTAATGTCTGTGTGGCAGTTAAAATAGGATTTTTCCGGTCTTTCCTTACGCAGAAGGGATCTTTCATTGTCTCTGGCGATGATCTCTTTTCCATCCGGATTGTAAACCGGAATATCTTCTGCATGAGAATAGCAGGTATCACCTACAGCAAAATGGGGACCCATTTTCTCCGCTATTAAAATAGGAAGTTTATCTGCGATCTGCAGTCTCTCTGCTGCCACATAGGCTGTGGTATTGGTTCCGATGGCAAACTCTCCGAGGGGCAGTGTGTCATGATGGAACAGCACCGTATCCCGAATCAGTTTCTGATTTTCTTCTTCTGATTCAAAGTTGCGGCAGGAATAGGATGTGATCATTCCATCTTCAAAATGAAGTTCCAGATCTTCATACTTCAGTTCATTTAAAAATACTTTGGAAACATGAAGTATTCCCTCTGTTCCGGCAAGAACCGGAGAGGTAAATACTTCTCCCACCGGAATATTCACATCAGCCACACAGTTTTCAAAGTTGGTCTGCTTTTCCGGGTCCTGCAGGGTGTGAAGCATGACTTTCATCCGGGTTTTGTTTTCCCCCATTCCCCGGATCTGCACATACTCGCCCTGATCCAGAACATCGATGATCTTCTGCTGCATATCCCGGTACAGATTATAATCCAGGGTATTGATCCGAATGGTTTCATCAAAAATCTCAGGGAAATTTTCTCCGATATCCGGAACAGGGAATGCAATGATAGTGAAGCTTCTCTCTTCCCCTTTGATATATTCATTGGTAATCTGACCTGCACCGGAAGCGTACTCAACAGTAAGATGCTGTTGTTTTTCAGAAAGTTTCACCGAGGTTTCTTTATTCTCCGGTGTAAAGTCCGCCTCCCCAAAGGTCTCCATTACTGCCGGACCGGCATGCAGAGATGCCCAGTCTTTTTGTGCTTCATAAGCGTTTTTCAGAATCTCCAGTTTTCTGGAAACCAGCTTCTTATCCAGAATAAGCCCCATATCCTCTTTATGGTCATAATCAAACTGTCTGTTTGCCGCGCCGCCATAAACGCCGATGCGGTTCATGCTTTTTCCTTCCAGAATGCTACTTGCCTGACGATAAATCGTGGGCCTGAGTCCCATTTTTTCAAAATTCAGAACTGCCCTGCGGATGATTCTTTCAAATCCAACATGATAACGGATGTTAACGGTTTTCTTTTTGGAAAGGTCTTTTCTTCCCAGCACAAAACCGATTCGATAGCCTTCTGTAAAAGTATCTGCGATCAGCCCGATTTTTTCTTCCGGAAGCCTGCTTAAATACTCCGCCATCTTTTCTTCGTTTTCTGTTACATACTCGCCATAGGCATAGAGATAGCGTATATCTTCCGGCTTTTGTCCGCTCTGCCCGCCGACTGTATCTGATAAGTCATAGCCACCAGCTGCTGCATTCGATGAGTTCTTCCCGCCTCTCATAACAATTCCGGTAAAGTAGTCATCCTCCGGATTCACCTGGCTGGCTACTCTTCTTTCCATGATCACTTCCATGTAATCGCTTACATACCAGTATAAAATATCCTGTAATACGGAAACAGAAGGCATCTCTTCTTCGAAAGCACCGAATAATTCCAGCATAAGCTCTGCACGGATCAGCAGTTCTTCCAGCCGATTTTCATAACATGCTCCGATCATGGCCCGCATCTCAGCTGCTGCCACACACAGTACGCCCGCATATTCTCCAAGGGTCTTAGCTGCATAATCCGGATTGCAATAACTGGTATCATAGTTTTCCGGCAGAATATCCTGATAGAGAGCTTTGTTTCGTTCCCGAAGATGATGGAGGTCTGTCTTTTGCACCCATCCCAGGGGACCGGATGAATTTTCTGCCAGCCAGAATTTCTCATAGAGATCAAATAGAAACAGGCAAAAAGAAAACTGCTTCTTAAAATAGGGCAGCAATTCAAAATCACTCTCTGTTTCTACAATTTCCTGCATTCTTCCTTTTGCAAGTTCCATCCTCAGTGTTAAAATATCGGTTTCTTCTATCATAATCTTCGCCTTCTTAATTATTTTTTCTCTATTTAATTCCAGGAAAGGAGATTGTAGACCCAACAAGCTAAGATAGAGCCGATAGGGCCTATAAAAAATCTACAGCAGCGCTCCGGCATACAAAATCAGGCTTACCAGTCCCACTGCCACCAGATTCAACAAGATTCCAATGTATGAAAACAGGTAAAATCTGTCTTTTTCCAGTCTTCCCAGTATTCCAAGTATGATTCCAATAAAAGCAAAAAGCAGCGCAAGTACACAGGCACTTCCATATCTGGCACTTGCTCTTCCTTCTGCCTGATAGGACAAATACATGGCCAAAATCAGGGAAGCTACCGAAATGACTCCCAGCACACCGGACATAATCGATTTCGGGGAATGTTTTTTATTTGTAAAAATATAATTATTTCGTTTCAACATATGCGCACCTGCCTCGCCCCTACCAACGACGAATGGGCGCTCTCTTTTCAGAAGGGCACCCATTTTCACATTTGTATTCTAAAAGATCATTTTTGATTTACTTGCCAGCAGTTTTGCACCGCTGATAATCAGAAGTACTCCACCGGCGACTCCTGCCACAATACCGATCACACCAAGCACTATATTCAGTGCACCTGCTCCATTCATGGATTTATAAACCTTTTCCTCCATATGCCCTGTCCTTTCTGCTTCAAACTATCTGATTCAAACTTTCTGATGTAGCTGATTCGCACGCCTCATAAAGTCTGTCTTTTTTATTTCACACCATATTGTTCATAATAGCTGTCGATGGAAGCCTTCAGCTCATCATCAATATAAATCTTACCCCGATATGGTTTATTATACAGATATTCCACAACATCTGCCATAGAAACAATTGCATTTGCCTCAAAACCATATTTTTCTTTGATTTCATCCAATGCAGATACCTGGCCACCAAGACCCACTTCCATACGATTCAGGGAAACCATCAAGCCAATGATCTCCACATCAGCTGCATTTCTTACTTTCGGAACGGTTTCTTCCATGGATTTTCCGGATGTGGTCACGTCTTCGATCATAACTACCCGGTCTCCATCCTGGAGTTTACTTCCCAGAAAGCTTCCTTTATCTGCTCCATGATCCTTTTCTTCTTTTCGATCCGAGCAATAACGGATTTCTTTTCCATAAAGCTCACTATATGCAATGGCTGTTACAACACTGATTGGAATCCCTTTATAGGCAGGTCCGAACAGTACATCAAAGTCATCTCCATATTGTGCATGAATAGCTTTGGCATAAAATTCACCCAGTTTTTTCAGCTGGCTGCCAGTCACATAACCACCTGCATTCATAAAAAACGGAGATTTCCTGCCACTCTTTAATGTAAAATCACCAAATTTAAGGACATTACTGTCTACCATGAATTCAATAAACTCTTTTTTATATGCTTCCATTTGTTGTTCTCCTCTCAGCCGTTACTGTAGACAGTATACCACACCAAAAAAATGTTTTCTATAAGGAAAGGACTGAATTTATGATTCCTATTCCATCAAATCCTCTATCGCGCACCCAAGAGACTTTGCCAGTGCTGCCAAATTCATGCCGGAAGCTTTATTGATATCCTTGGCTCGCTGCTCATACTGCTGAATCATTCGAAGAGAAACCCCCGATTTATCAGACAATGTTTTTTGTGAGTACCCTGCTTCCTTTCGCCTCTTTTGCAGCTGTGTGGGCGGATTATTTCTACAAATCATATGATTTATTGTGTCCACAAATTTATCCTCTGCCGCTTCGTGAAGTGTGGGATACAGTTTCAAAATATCCTTCATCAAGATATGCTGCTTTATATTTTTGAAACTTCTTCCTGTATACCACTGATAATAAGCTAATATCCATCCACTCCAATATTCCGGGGAACAGTCATATACAACTTCCACTTCAGGAAGTTCCTGTTGTAGGCCGGAACGACCTATCACTTCCCACACCAATTCTGTTCCTGACATACCGGATGTATATTTAGGAACACCTGAGCCGAACTGTTCTGCAATCCCCCCCACAATAAATATATCCATAAAAACATCAGCTTCCATATGACATTGATTTACCGCATAGTCAAAGGCCTCACCAAGATTTCTCATAGCATCATTCAAATAAAGTTCATTGTAAGCGTGAATCATTCGGCCTTACCTCCTCACGAAGAATATCCATCATATACAAACCAGCTACGTCTTCCTTCTCGAGTTCTGCAAAAAAAGCTGCCCGTGCCTGCTCATCTCTGGCTTTTCGTCGCTGAAAATATACGCTGCTATCTACCGACTTGCATGAAACAAATGTAATAGCTTCAAATGCTTTCGGCGATTTTAATACAAATTGTTCTCCCAACATTCCCAGACCCATGGCATAACTAAGCTGCCCCATAGAGATTTCGTTATTTACAAAAGCTCGCGCAAACGAAAAATATGAATCATCTGCACGATATCCAATGATTGCATCGTATTTATCCACATCAATCATGTAATGCTCTTTTAACCACTCGGCCCCTCTTTTCATAACCGGAGTGGACAAACGAACCTTACGGTACATCATGAGTAATGCAAGCCAATGCAAAATAGTATATTTTTCACCGGAAAGATCCAGTATCTGTAAACCATCTGTTTCTATCTCATATTGATTCACATATCCATCTATACCTTCTGTACATGCCCATTCCCTGGCAAGTTCCGGATTCTCTGTGCAATAGAAGCCTTTCCCATAATCATTGTATGGTTTTCCCTTCCCATATATTGGTTTTTCTATTATTTCCGGGGAACCATGATACAAAACCAGTCTGCTCATTATATCATCTCCTTAGTGTAATGACTCCATAGAGTTACTTGTTAAACAAGTATATCTCTACAGAGTCACTATGTCAATTTGATTTTCATGGATTTTTTCACATTTTATGAGCCAAAACTATTCTCTTTTATCTTATTCAACTGTGCATTGGTCTCCTCCGCCCAGGAATACCTGCGCAGGTAAAAGCCATCATATTTCGAGATAGCTTCCGGGTCTCCCTGTAGCATCCGGTACAGATCGCAGTCCACCAGTTCAGTATTGATCCGCTTGGTGTGCCCATTGGTGAGCAGGATTTCCTCGATTCCTTCTCTGGCCAAAAGTTCCCGCAATCTGGACATGGTGGTCCAGTAAATGCTGTCGCTTGGCTTTTTCCCTTCCCACAGACAGGCAATGGCCTCGCCCTTTGTGATTCCAACCTCTCCTCTGTCGATCAGAAGGGCCAGCAGTTCTTCCTGCTTGGTATGTCCCAGCCGAAGGGTCCTGCCGTTTACTGTAATCACCAGATCCGGCATGGTTTCTATCTGAATCTTCTTCTGCGGCCGCTTCCTTATATACGATGCCTTATCCAGTTCTTTTTGGATGTCTTCTCCGGCATAAGGCTTTAACAGATATCCCATGGCGTCCACCCCGAAAGCCTCCAGGGCATACTGCCCAAATGCTGTCACAAATACAATCTGGATATTCCGGTCAATCTGCTTCAATCTTTTGGCCAGTTCTATGCCATTCATAAAGGGCATCTCAATATCCAGAAATGCCACGTCTACCGGATTTTTTTCTGCCCAGGCAAGAGCCTGATCACTTTTTCCAAAAGTCTCCAGACTTTCGATTTCCGGAAATCCTTTTACAGTAAGTCGAAAATTCTCCAACAGTATTTTTTCATCATCTACATAAATTATTCTCATGGTTGCTTCTCCTCCGGTAATCTTTCTTCTGAGAGTTTCTCCTCCGGTAGTCTGATAGTCACCACCGTTCCTTCTCCCGGAACACTTTGAATCGAAAGACTGCCGCCCACCATATGCTCCAGACGATACCGTACATTACGGATTCCCACAGAATCCGGACTTCCACTTTCTTCCGGCACAAATCCCACACCATTGTCGGACACGGTTATTTCGATCCAGCCTGCTTCTCCGGACGGTTTCCCGGCTCCATGATTTCCTGCTTCTCCCGGCTGCCCTGCTTTCCTCTCCGTGCGAAGTAGGATCACACCGCTTCTGTCCTGCTTTATCAGACCGTGTTTGATGGCATTTTCCACAATGGGCTGAATGGTAAGAGGCGGGATTTTGAAACTGCTTGTCCCAATTTCTTTTTCGAACACGATCATATCTTCAAAGCGGAGCTGCTCAAGCGCCACATAATCCTCCACCTGTTCCAGTTCCGTGGCAAAATCAATCAGACCCTCTTCCTCAATGATCCGGATATTCTTTCTCAGATACCTGGAAAAACGAATCAGGGCATTGTCAGCCTTTTTCGGATCGATCTTGCAGTACCCACTGATCGTAGTAAGGACATTAAAAATAAAATGGCTTCGGATCTGACTCATCATCACGGAAATACGTCGCTCGGTAAGCTTTCTCTCATTTTCCGCCAACTGCCTTTCTGTTACTGCCAGATGCCTGTCCCTTTCTGCCAGCATTCTTTCACTCTCTGCCAACTCTCTGTCGCTTTCCGCAAGCTGTCTGTCTTTCTCCGCCAGCTGCAGCTCCTGCTCACTATATCTATAGATGGATGCGATGCCCATCAAAACTATGTAAAACAGAAAGGCAATCAGCGTAAATGTCAATCCGGAAGAATTGCCTTTGATATAATAAGCCAGTTCATCCAGAATCACACCTACTACACAGATATAGATCAATCCAAATCCTTTTCGGATTATCGCTTCCTTTGGAGACTTTTTCCTTTCATATATGGCAGTTCCAATCGCGACAAAAAAGCCCACCCCAATCACCAGATGCGTTACCACCAGCATATCCCGAAGATCTACCATGCCTGTGAGCTGAAGGAAAAACTGTATCAGACATACAATCACCACAGCGATACTGTACATACGAAGCAGTCTTTTACTTTTTTCCGTATAGTATTCCTGTATCCACTCCATTAACGGAACCATTCCAAGCATCAGCATCATGACAGAAATATAAAACAGCAGTACCGGGTGATCCGGAAAAAGAAAAGGGGTAAATCTGGTGTCTGTAAGTCTCCAGATACCCAACATGACAGAAAAAATACCCAGTGCTACAACCCCTCTTCCGCGATGTCTTCTCAACTGGTTATAGCCTGCAACGCATATAAATACGACTCCAACAAAGATTGCCATAATGCCTAAAATCAGCTGGGGCAGATCCCTGTACAGACGATCCCTGTATATGGCAAGGTCAGAACCGATGAGAAATTCCACTTCCCGGTTACGAAAGCTTTCATATGCCGGTATGATTCTCACCTGCACTGTCTTTCCTGCATCTTCCCGGTAAATCGGTATCATGTTCCAGTTACTGCCTACGGTCCGGCTGATCCTGTTCGTTCCGGAAGGCATCAGGGTATACTCTGTTTCTCCATCCAGTAGCACCTCCACATACTGATGCACTGTATAAAATGCCAGATGCGTATCCTCATGAAGTTTTTCATCCAGGGTAAACGTATATTCCTTTTTTATCCCGATGGGTGTATCCGGATCCTCGATTTCCCGGCATACCACGGTCCCGATTTTCTCGTATCCGGAAATCACATTGTCCTGAGAAATCTTGATATGATCTGCCCTGCCTACCTGTATCATGACAATGACACATATGACACTGGCAAAAATGGTAAAACCCAATACTATTTTTGATAAACTGATGCGGCCTGACTGCTGCTTTTTACTTCCGAAATCCGGCATGTTGGTTCTCCTTTACAATTCCTTCCTTTTATCTCAAATCTTTTACCTCAAGTCTTTTAGAAGGAACAAAATCATATATATGGGTTTCAAATGTAATGTTCCGATTTTCCCCACATCCTTCTGGGATAAAAGGAAGCGTTCCCCCACCTGCTTTGCATATTTGATTTCAAAGTTATCAATCGATTTATGATTATTGATTGACGCAGATTTCACTTCAATCGGTACCACCTTATTCTTGGACGTAACAAGGAAATCTATTTCAAAGGAATGGGTGCTCCCCTCTTTTCTCCATGTATGATAATACAAATCTCTTCCACTGGCCTTTATCGCCTGTGCAACTACATTTTCGTATAGATAACCCAAATCTGCCGGTAATGTATCACTCAATAATTTCTTATAAATGTCTTCTATGCCATTTTGCGCATCATGAAAAAGCATTGTCGTAAAAAGCCCTATATCCGACAAATATAATTTAAAACAGTTCATATCCTTTGTCTGCGCTAATGAAACACTGGGATTTAATACATTATAGCAAGGCAACACCAATCCCGAATCAATCAACTCAAAAAGACGTTCCTCGTCCTTTCTTGTTTTTTGCTTCCCGGTAGCTGTGGTAATCGCATAATGTTTCTTCTTTGCAGCAAGCTGGCAAGGAACAGATTTATACATATCTGTTATTCTTCCTGACCCATCCATCTTTTTTAAATCGTCATAATATAATTCCAGTATTTCACGCTTCACTTTATCTACAGATTCAAAACTATTCGTAGAAATATAACATTCTACAGCCTGTGGCATTCCTCCCACTGCCATATAAATACGAAAATCTCTCATAGCATTACGATTTGCAGCATTACCAAGCTCTATATTACTCTGATACGCCATATCCAGAACATTCGGATTTCCACCTGTGGCCCACAAAAATTCCTCATA
Organism: uncultured bacterium; assembly: GCA_945949875.1. Classification (GTDB taxonomy): domain Bacteria; phylum Bacillota; class Clostridia; order Lachnospirales; family Lachnospiraceae; genus 1XD8-76. Next base: position 55,002 of record CAMFGH010000004.1, on the reverse strand, counting down.
ATCCATCGGATATACATGAATCTTATGTTCCTCAGACGGAATCAATATATTCTGTACGTTTTTCTTTATGGATATCAAAGAACCCGTTTCAATATAATCATATCTGCCATCTTTCACCAGATGCTTGATAGCCTGTCTTGCCTTTGGAAATAACTGAATCTCATCAAAAATAATGACTGACTTTCTTTCGTAAAGTTCTACTCCCGCTTCCATCTGCAATCTCAGAAAAAAACGATCAAGTTTAGAAATGTCATCAAATATATCTATCATTTCCTTACTGGTATTTGAAAAATCAATCAGTATATAGGAGTCATATTCATTTCGAGCAAATTCCTCTGCAATGGTTGTCTTTCCTACACGTCTTGCACCTTCAAGCAAGCATGCGTATTTCCCATCCCATTCCTTTTTCCATGAAAGTAATTCGTCATATACTTTTCTTTTAAACATCATTTTCACCTTCCACCTATTGATAGTCTTATGATGCTGCTTTTTCATTATTTTATCAAAAAATATAATTATTTCAACGCTTTTATTATTGAAAAGTATATTTATTTCAATGCTTTTATTGTAGAAAAGTATATTTATTTCAATGCTTTTATTGCAGAATTGTACTAGTCAAGAAAAGTAGACACAAAAAATATACCAACACATTTGGTAGCAAATGTATATAAAAATGCTTGCAAAAATACAGTAAAATGCATATACTAATACCATGAATTAGGAAGGAGTGACAAATATGGCACAGATTAGTCTACGTATAGATGATGAGGTAAAAAAGAATGCTGAAAAAACTTTAAATGACATCGGACTTAGCATGTCTACTGCAATCAATATTTTTTTAAAAACTGTTGTCCGTGAGAACCGCATCCCATTTGAGTTGTCTGCGGATCCTTTTTACAGTAGAGAAAATACTAAAGAGCTTGAAAGACGTGTGGCAAATATTCGTTCCGGAAAGAGTACGTTAAAAGAACATGAATTGATTGAGGTAGATGAATGAAAAAACTATGGACAGATGAAGCATGGGAAGAATACCTTAACTGGCAGACACAAGACAAAAAACACTGGCAAAAATAAACAGGCTCTTAAAAGACATTGACAGAAATGGATACAAGTGTACCGAAAAGCCCGAACCACTCAGTGGAAGCCTTTCCGGTTACTGGAGTGTCCGCATTGATGAAAAGGTTTGCAAATTTTTACTTATCCGATATCCGTTCTTCCATCTGCCACTTGGCAATACTGTTAATAAACATGGATGATTCCTTTTTTCCGGACAAAGTTCATCAATAATCACTTTATTGTAAGTGCCCGTCCTTTTGTGACTTTAGAAGATAATAAATAACCATATAACCACAAAAAGCCTCCTGTCAAATTGACAGGAAGCTTTTAGAATTCTCGAACATCCTATTTCTTGTATGAAATACTCCCCTATGAAATGCTACCCTAACGCAGATGCAATATCTTCTTTCATATCAATCACAGCCTGGCGGGATGCTTCTGCAAACCCTTCTGCGCCGAACTGTGCATATTTCTCCTGCTTATATGCAGCGATGATTCCTCTGGAGGAATTTACGATGGCACCCAGTCCATCCTCGTTAAAGAAGTGAACCAGATCTTTTCCTTTTCCACCCTGTGCACCATATCCCGGCACCAGAATAAAGGATTTCGGCATCACTTTACGAAGCACCTTGCCCATTTCCGGATAGGTGGCTCCTACCACTGCACCGATGTAGCTGTAGGAATCGCCCATCAGTTCTTCGCCCCACTGAGCTACTTTTTCGCCAACCCACTCATACAGGGGTCTGCCATCTATGATACGATCCTGAAATTCTCCACTGCTTGGATTGGAAGTCTTTACCAAAATGAAAAGACCCTTTTTCTCTTCCTGGCAGATCTTGATAAATGGTTTTACTCCATCCGAACCCAGATAAGGATTCACCGTTGCAAAATCTTCATCAAAAGGAGCGTATGTCTTTCCGCCTACTGTGACTTTTCCCAGATGGCCAACTGCATAAGCCTCTGATGTAGAACCGATATCCCCGCGTTTGATATCGCCGATCACCACCAGATCTTTGGACTTGCAGTATGCAACCGTCTTCTGGAAGGCTTTCAGTCCTTCGATGCCGAACTGTTCATACATGGCGATCTGCGGTTTCACAGCGGGTATCAGATCATAAACATGATCCACGATCTCTTTGTTGTATTGCCAAACAGCTTCTGCAGCACCTTCCAGAGTTTCTCCGTATTCCGCATATGCTTTTTTCAAAATATGCTCCGGAATATAGGACAGCATGGGGTCTAACCCCACCACGATAGGTGCCTGTGTTTTTTTAATCTTGTCTACCAGTTTATTGATCATTTTTCGTCCTCCGAGTCTGTTATTATTCTGTTCTTTTTATTCTGTCTTCTTTCTTACGTTTCTCGTTCTGCTTTCCGGAATTCAATATACACTTTCTAACGAGTCTTCAAAAATTCGTATTCCCTTGCCGCCTCTTCATCATCCGGATAATTTCGCTTGTAAATAGCCATCAGTGACGCTGCCTTGTCAAAATCTCCCTGATATTCATAGATGACAATCTGATTAAAATACAGAACCTGCTGAATGCTTTTATCTTCCAGCGCCAGGCCTGCCTCTATCGCTGCAAGTGCAGCATCATAATCCTCCAGCTGCATATTGCAAAGTGCCAGCTGATTATAGATTAGCGCAGATTCGCCCTGTTCCTTATGTATGAATTATAGACACTGGCGGCATAATTGTATTCCCCCAGGGCTTCCCAGGTTTTTCCCAGATAATAGGCAGCCTGGGCATCCCCGGCATCCCTGGCCTGCTCCAGATAATTACGTGCCACCTCAAAATCTTCCATGTAGAAATAGATCCGGCCTTTATCAAAATTGCTGATAGTCTTTGGCGCATTGTCAATGGCCTGCTGCAAATAGCCATGGCCGATTTCACGATAACCAAACTTGTCCAGCACCTGAAAAATAGCGACCAGCTGATCGTAATTCTCCGGGTCCAGTTCCAACGCTTTGTCAAAATCCAGCTTAGCTTCTTCATAATTTCCAAGCTCCAGCAGGATGCTGCCACGCATATAATAGGCATCTTTTTCCTTGGGTTTCAAATCCAGAATAGCATCATATATTTCTTTTGCTTTCTGCAGCTCCCCATTTTTATAATGTGCAACTGCAAGATAATAATTCACATCATAATCCAGCTCATTTGGAATACTGCTGCTGACTGCAAAACAGTTTCCAAAGGATTCGATTGCCTTGTCATACTGAGTAAGTCCCATATAGGCAATTCCCTGTCCTCTGTAAACCTCTCTGGTATCCTCACCGGAAACAAGTGCCTGTTCAAAACATGCCAGTGCACCTTCATAATCCAATTCCTCGATCAGGGCCATCCCCTGCTCTATATTCTCGTTTTCCCCTTTGCTCCCGCAGCCTGTACATCCAACCAGCACCAGCAGCAGCAATACCGGAAACAATTTCATCCACTTCTTTTTCTTCATATTGTATCTCGTTTGTTGTAGCTTTATGAATTTTTATACCATAACAATAGTAACACAAAGCCCCTGATTTTCCAATGTCTTTCTTTTGCCTTTTTCAAACAAGAAAGCTCCCACCGAAGTGAGAGCTCATTGATCAATTACCCAATTTACTTGATTTCCAAAACCTTATGATCCTGTTCCTGTACTGCTGTTTTCAGCGCATCATCACCAATCTCTCCGGAAAGAGTAACTACTGCAGTTCCGTTTTCTTTTTCTCTATTTCTATTTTTCCTACTTCTGCTTTTCCTGTTTCTGCTGTTTCTATTTCTGCTACTTCTACTTTTCCTGCTTCTGCTTTTCCTGCTTCTTCATTTATTTTTTCGTATCTTTACTTCCATGCACCCTTTTCTTATCATGGCTTGCATCATGGATTTTTAAAAGATTCAGCCTCAATGCATTGCTGACAACACAAAAGCTGGACAAACTCATAGCTACTGCTCCGAACATCGGATTTAAAGTAATCCCCAACGGAACCAGCACACCCATTGCAAGAGGAATTCCGATGGAATTATAGAAAAATGCCCAGAAGAGATTTTCCTTGATGTTTTTCAGAGTGGACCTGCTCTTTTCTACTCCGGCCACGCACGCCGCGCAACTCATTCCGGTTACTGTATATTGTTCCATCTGCGTATTATCATCCTCCGATATTATTTCATCAACTTCTGAATCGTATTCACAAGATCATCTACCGTTTCTTCTCTGCCTTCTTTAATGTTCCGGGTCACGCTGGTTTTGATATGTTCCGTTAGCAAAACTTTATTAAAACTGTTCAGTACAGCATTCACAGCTGCTACCTGCATGATAATATCTGTACAATATGCATCTTTCTTAATCTTGCACTTCTTTTTGTATATTCTGTGATCTTGCACATATTTATGACGTATCGTATTCCCTTGCATATATTACACATTCAATTATCTTAATCTTTCTGTTCCTGTGCCTGGATTATATACCCCCACTGGGTATATTTCAAATCAATGAATGAATACATATTTAATATGTGTTTTGTTCCCTGCTGATTTTGTGACCTTTAACTCTTTTTCCTGCCCCATAGTCACAAGACAAATCCATAGAGCCTATAAAAAAACCGCTGGGACGGAAAATTGTAGGCCCAGCAAGCTAAGCTTCAGTCTATAGGGCCTATAAAAGGCTTGTTGGGAAGGGAAACTGTAGGCCCAACATGCTAAGGCACAGCCCATAGGACCTACAAAAAGCTTGTTGGGAAGGGAAACTGTAGGCCCAACATGCTAAGGCACAGCCCATAGGACCTACAAAAAGCTTGTTGGGAAGGATTTTTACGCCTGATAGTCACAATAATAGAGTCCGCCCAATAATATAATCGGAGTTCGTTGAGAAAGCCGCAGAACTGTGCTATGATAAGAGACGCAATTTACAGGTAAAATAGAATATAGAAATACAACACACTCTTACAAAGCAGAATATAACGATACATTTGATAATGAAACGATAAATTTACGAAAGAGGCACACAGATAAGCACATGGAAAAAGAAATTAGACAAAAGCTGGAGCACTTCATAACCGGAAATGAATATATTCAAAATCTTGGCCTGCATTTTTCCCTCATTGAAGAAGGTCATGCTATGGCGCAAATTCCATATCGGCACGATTTGTGCAATCCCTATGGCTCGCTTCATGGCGGAGTTTTGTACTCACTGGCTGATATTGTCTCAGGCGTTGCCGCCTGCACCTATGGACATTATGCTACAACCACTCAGGGAAATATGAACTATCTTCTCCCGGCTTTCCTTACCGAATATGTCCAATGTGAAGCCAGGGTCGCCAGGCAGGGAAAACATATTGCTGTCTACCAGGTGGAAATTCGTGATGACAAGCAGCAGGTTCTTCAGACAGGCTCTTTTCAGTTTTACCTTATGGAGAAAAAATTGACACAGTAAGACTTTATGAAGGCAAAAACCCCTCTCGTCAGACATACATTTTGTCTGACAAAAGGGGTTTTTTCTTACCACAACTCAGCCAGATCATAAATCAGCTTCTCTGATTTCTCCCAGCCCAGGCATGGATCCGTAATGGATTTACCATAGCAATGTTCGCCCACCTTCTGGCATCCATCCTCAATATAGCTTTCGATCATCAGTCCCTTCACCAGTTTCCTGATATCATCAGAGACTTTGCAGCTATGTAAAACATCCTTGCTGATACGGATCTGTTCTTCAAATTTCTTTCCGGAATTGGAGTGGTTCGTATCAATGATCACTGCAGGATTGGCCAAATTTCTTTCTGCATACAACTCGAATACATTCTGCAGATCTTCGTAATGATAGTTTGGCATATTTCTGCCGAATTTATCTACATATCCTCTTAAAATCGCATGAGTATAGGGATTTCCTTTGGTCTGTACTTCCCAGCCTCTGTAAAGGAAGGTGTGTCCACTCTGTCCGGCAATAATGGAATTCATCATAACCGTCAAATCCCCGCCTGTGGGATTCTTCATACCGGTCGGAAGTCCCAGTCCGCTTGCAGTCAGACGATGCTGCTGGTTTTCCACCGAACGTGCACCCACTGCAACATAGGATAACAAATCCGATAAATATCTGTGGTTTTCCGGATAAAGCATTTCATCGGCACAGGTAAAACCGGTTTCTTCAATGGCTCTGGTGTGCATCTGCCTGATGGCGATGATACCTTTCAGCATATCCGTTTTCTCCTCCGGATTCGGCTGATGAAGCATTCCTTTATAACCGGCACCTGTGGTACGCGGTTTATTGGTGTAGATACGCGGTATAATATAAACTTTATCGATTACTTTATCCTGCACTTTACGCAGTCTGGAAATATAATCCAGCACCGCATCTTCATTATCAGCAGAACAAGGACCGATGATCAGAAGCAGCCTGTTGTCCTTACCGGCAAAAATATTTTTGATGGTCTGATCCCGTTCCTCTTTGATTTTCTTTACCTTATCGCTTAACGGAAACTGTTCCTTTACCTCTCTCGGTATCGGCAGTTTTCTCAAAAATTCCATTTCCATTTTTCATTCCTCCAAAGCAAGCCCAAATAATACTCCAAAGCAAGCCCAAACACTATGATTCTAGCGCACTTTTTCAATATCTGCAAATGAAATATGTAAAATAATTTATAATTTATCTGCACAAAGAAAAAATAAACTCAGCATTTTTCTCCATCGCATCATAAGCAGTCTTGAGCGGTGACATCTGGAACACATGCCACATACCTTTGTAAATATCTATTTTTACATTGACTCCGGCCTTATTCATCTTTTTGTACAAAAGAACAGAATCACTGCGCAGGATTTCCTGATCACCCACCTGGATATATGTGGGTGGAAAATCTTCAAAGTCACCATACAGCGGAGAAACAAATGGATCTGCCCACGTTTCCTGTGTATTCTGAGCGCCCAGATAATTCTCTTTCATGGCATCCAGATAGCCTGCGTTCAATACCGGATCCGCGTCTCTTTTAGAAAGATATGATTTTCCGGAGCCTGCCAGGTCCGTCCATGGAGACATCAGTAAAAGTCCTTTGGGCAAAAGACGAGCCTGCTCCTTTAATTTCAGAGTCAGTGCAAGGGCCAGATTTCCACCCGCAGAATCCCCTGCAACCAGAACATCTCTTGCGCCATAACCATATTGCATCAGATGATTCCATGCTTTTAGTGCATCCTCCAGTGCTGCCGGATAGGGATGTTCCGGTGCCAGCCTGTAATCGAAAGAAAGTACATCCATGGATGTGGATGCTGCCAGCTTCGTTGTCAGTGTTCTGGCATACAAGCTGCTTCCGGTGGAATATCCACCGCCATGGCAGTATAAAATCACATACTTTTTCATATGGGCACGATTCACGCAGACCCATTCCCCATGCATGCCATCGATATCCACGTCGGATATCAGCATATCTTTAGAGGGTGCCAGAAGCGGTCCCATCTGATCCTGGGAATGTCTGTGCTTCTCAAGATCCGTATTTTCAATAAAGCCATGTGCCATTTTTATGAGCTGCATCAACCCCTGATGCGATTTTTCAGATGCCATGGGAATCTCCTTCCTTTCTAATTTCTCAAATATCCGCCCGAGTCGCTATCGGATATGTTGGGTTCTACATCCGTCATATTCTCTGTTCCCAGTATGTCCTATTTTCCAATTTCTTTCAACCATTTTACTTGCATAACCACTCATAAATGCATAAACTGTTTAATATGAGAAAAAAAGAAAACATCAAAAAGCAAATTTCAAATAAAGATAACACCAAAAAGCAAATTTCAAACGAAACCGATCGAAGAACCTGGTACCGGCTGGATCTGTCTGCCATCGTTTACCCCACACTGCAAAGGAAAGATTTTTCTTCTCTTTACAGACTGTCTGCTCTGATGAAAGAGCCGGTGGACCCTCAGCTTCTGCAGCAGGCCCTGGATATGATCCTTCCCCGGTTTCCCACCTATAAAGCAGCGATTCGGAAAGGCTTGTTCTGGCGGTATTTAGAGCCCAACAACCGGCCGGGTCCTTTTGTCATGCCTGACATCAAGAATCCCTGTATGCCGATTCCCTTTAAATCTAATAACCGCTACCTGATTCGTGTATACTATCACGGAAACCGAATTGCTTTGGAGGCCCATCACTCTCTCGGTGACGGAACCGGCGGTATGTGTGTGCTGCAGACGCTTCTTGCACAGTACTTACGCCTGCAGGGCCATTCCATCGGCACCGGCGGTTTTGTTTTGGATATCAACGAAAAGCCGGATCCGGAAGAATTGGAAGATGCCTATATGCGTTATTCCAACGCCATGACCCGTCCACCCAGAATGGCGGAAAAGGCCTATCGCGTTCGGGGAACCAAAGAGCCTTTTTATACTCTGAATATCATAGATGGCATTATGTCCGTTTCCCGGGTGATGAAAGTAGCCAAGGAGAAATATCATGTGACCATCACGGAATACTTGAATTCCGTCCTGTTATATGCTTTGCTGCAAAAACAGGCCGCTGACCGACATTCCAAACTGCGTCCGGTCAAAATTGCCATGCCCATCAATCTGCGCAGATTTTTCCCTTCCAAAACCCTGCGCAATTTCATTACGATGATCTACCCTTCCATCGATCCAAGGCTTGGCGACTATACCTTTGAAGAAATCACAAAGCATGTTCATAATTACATGCAGTTCTATATCAATGAGAAATACCTGCGCGGAGATATCACTACCAATGCTGCAACCCAGCGCAATCCCTTCATCCGCGTGGTTCCTCTGTTTATAAAAGACCTTGTTGTCAGGACATTTTATACCAAGGTGCAGGACAAAAACTCCTCTGCAGGTCTTACCAATATGGGGGCACTACAGGTTCCTGATGATATGAAACCCTATCTGGAACGTTTCGATATCTATATGGGACAGCCCTTTTCCAATCGGACCAACTGTGCCATCATCAGTTTTGAGGATATTTTAACCATAAATTTTGCCAGCAGCATCAAAGAAGCTGATGTAGAACAGTATTTTTTCTGCAAATTGATTCAGGACGGAATCCCGGTCAAGATCGAGAGTAACCGTTCATAAGGAGGTTTTTTATGTCATACTGTGTTCACTGTGGTGTGGAACTGGACGCATCCCTGAAACGCTGTCCATTATGCAACACCCCTGTTCTGGACCCTCATAATATTCCCACGGAAGAAGCAGTCTCTCCATACCCTTCCCGAAAAGGAAAAGTGGATGAGCCGGTCCGTCGGAAAGATATTGCCATTATATACACCATTTTCCTGATTACGGTGTCCGTCACCTGTGGACTTTTGAATCTGTTTGTCTTTTCGAAAGCTCCCTGGTCACTGATTGTACTTGGAATCTGCCTGCTCCTTTGGGTCTTTTCCATACCCTTTATCATATACCACAAAATATCACCCTATCTGGCAATCATACTGGATGGCGGCGTGGTGATCCTGTTTTTGTATATGCTGGCCATACTGATCGGGCGTTTCGACTGGTTCTATTCCCTGGCTCTGCCCATCCCACTGCTTTTCACATTTCTGTGGGTGTGCACGATGCTGCTGCATCAAAAGGTAAGCCACAGTTTTTCCGCCCTTGGTCTTTATATTCTTTCCGATATTTCGATTTTCTGTATCGGTATCGAATTGTTGTGCCGGCACTATGCAGAAAAGCCCTATCGCATCACCTGGTCTGCTGTGGTACTCACGGTATGCGCTATACTGAGCATTCTTATTATTTCTTTGTTCTTTATCCCCAGACTTCGGGAAGCAGCAAGAAGGCGTCTGCACTTCTAGGGAAGTACAGGCGCCTTTGTCACAATCTCTACATAATCTCCCTTTTCATGAGAAACTGAAAAAATAAGGTGTAACCCATCGTCTGTTTCAAAGGAATATCCCGGTGGAACCGAAATACTGCTCAATCCTTTTCCGATATCAAATTGTTCCAAAGATTCCTGTAAATCCGGATAATCTTCTTCCAGTATCTTCCGGAAAGAATCTTTGTCCATGTCATCACTCAAAATCGTATAATCCCCTTCCGTGATCCGGTTCACGATCAGAGCCACATCCATCACTTCATTTAACTGTATGAGGCTTCCTGTTTCCAGGTCAAAATGAAGGGTTAAAATCTTTTTGGTTTCATAATCCGTCTGCTCACTACAGGTTGTCCCGCGAAAAACAATGTAGATATCCCGGGCGTTTTCATATAGCTCATAATCTCCCACGGCTGCGCTGAGCCCTTCCGCTACAAAGAAACGCCCCACATATTCCACAATCTTCTGATTGATGGTTTCCTGTACATCCCCATTGTACATTTCAGTAAATACCGGATATTTTACCTGCAGGGAAGGCACAGATATGGTATCATCATTTTCCAGATCACAGGATTTAATCTGATAATGTATTTCTTCCGCATCCTTTTCCAGTTCATCACCCGCCAGATTCAGTTCTGATTTTACAAATGCCTCCTCGTAGGTCTTATGGGCAGTCTGCAAAACCTTACCATTCGATGTGATATAAATGCAGTCTCCATTCCAGGCATCCAGAAACGTATTGACAAGTGAGGATAAAACAATCTGCTCGCCGCTGCTTCCCATGGTATTCAAATATTCTGCGAAAGCTTTGTTCAGATCCAGATGCAATGTTTTTCCGGATTTCTGTTTAGAGCCCTGATTCGATGCCGAATCTGATGCTTGCCCAGATGCCGAATCAGATGCCTGTTCAATATAAAATTCTTCCACTTTGGTATCTATGGATACAATATTATGGCTGCAAAGATACCCCAGGACCTTGGCAACCGTCTGAAGATCCTCTTCCTGAAAATCTTCAATGGTCACCTCTTCCTTCTCTGCATGATCTGACATCATGGCCCAATAATAGATTTCGATCTGCTTAGAATGCTTCGGGGAAATGTCTTCCGAAGCTGTCTCCGGAATCGTTTGTGCAGCGTCTTCCGGCACAGTCTCCTGAAGCTCATTTGTTGCTTCTAAAACCTGCTCCGCACCACATCCTACCAGCATAACAGTCAGAAGCGTTACCATAGCCAGAAGCATGACCATAGCCGAAATCCCTGACATGATACCTCGCCCGGACATGATACCTCTCCTTGACATGACACCTCTCCCGGACGTAACTCTGTTTTTCTTACTTTTCATCGTTTCCTTACCTTCTGAAACCTAATGACTTAATTCGTTTGATTATAATCAGCTACGCAGACACCATGTACCAGAAATCTCTGATTTCCGTTACTCGGTCCGGAGCAGGTGGATAAAGTCACCATGGCCGAATGATCTGCCAATGCTGCGTCGTATTCTTCGCTGCCCAATGTAGTTGTATATGCGGATCTGCTCTTTGCAGTTTTCACATATGCTTCATATCCGGCATCATCATTGACAAAGTTGTAGCTATCGCTCACATCTGTTGTTATATAGTAAGAGAAAATACGATATTTCAGGACTTCACCATCTGCCAGATATATGTAAAAATATGGATCCTGATCACACAATCCTTCTTCCCGATACAAGTCCTTGAGCCTGCCGAACATGCTTCCGTTTTTCATATTGTGACCATACAGGAACGTATTGTAATCATAGAAATCCGGAAGATTCCTGTTGTCCATAAAAATTGCCCCACAGGAATTCACCTGTTTTTCAAAGGTTCTGGTCAGATAAAACTCATTATCTGTTCCCTGCACGATAGGATAATTAATGGCACAGTTTTCCATATAAATCCATCCCACAACATCCGGATTCACTGCGGAAAGTGCTGTGAAATCAATCTGAAGCGGCGGATATGGTTCCTCTATAACCGGCTGCATCGCATCACCTTCCTGCCCCTGTGCAGGTGCCGGTGTAACACCGGTCGTAACATAATTCTCTACCAGACTGTCGTATTCTTCTTCTGCTACGTGATAATTATGATATATCGAATAAAGCTGATATCCCGAATAACAGAAGGCCACTACAAACACAATCAATATAATGGTTGATAAATGTTTCTTCATATTTCTGTTCCCCTTTTCGACCGGAAAAATCTTTTAAAAAACTTTTTTGAGAAAGCTTCCAAAAAATTCTCCCAAAACTCTTGCATATTTTATAAAAGTTCAAAAGCTAGCGTCATTTAGGGTTTGAAACCTGTCCTGTGCTAGCTTTTTCATTTCTCTTTTTGTCAACAACTTTATGTTTTTATCCAAACATTTCTCTAACGTTTGCTATCGCATTGTTAATCATCTACTACAGCATTTTTTCTTATTTTCTGCCGCAGCATTTCTTATATTTCTTTCCACTTCCGCAAGGACATGGATCATTTGGATATACCTTTGCCTCTTTTACAATGGTTGTAGAAGATTTCTGTTCTTTGTAAAGAGCTTTTCTGGTCTCTTCATCAAAGATAGGCTCCCACTCTTCCAGATTATATAACCAGTCTGCTTCAGCAGCCACCATGTTTTTATACAGGCGTTCTTTGTCAAAGCCAAGATTAACTACTGTATCCTCTTCCATTTCTTCGATTGGATTGGCTTCTTTTAAGCTGTCATTGATTCCATCCAGAAAACCGGTCATTGTCATAACCGTAACATCATATTTTTCTGCCAGTTCTTTAACGGTTCCTGTCACTACTTCATCCGGATTTTTTAAAAGCTGTGCATAGATTTCTTTTTCTTCTTCAAAATATTTTGCCCAGAATCTCTGCAGATCTCCTTTATTTGCTGTCTCAGAATATGCAGCATCGCGCCATTTCTTTAATAATGCCATATTGTTTACCACCTTTAAAATCTTTTTCATTCAGTATAACTGTTTGCTTTACAGCACGGCTGTTTAAACGCAGTATAAACTGCTTTCTTAAAAGAGCTGTTTACACACAGTACAAACTGCTTACTTAGTATATACCAAACCCTATCTCTTTTGCAAGAAAAAAGCACTTCCGAAGAAGTGCCCTTTCCTGGTTTATTGGGATTTAAATCAATTGGGAGAATGATTAATTAATAACCGAATTCCTGTGCCCAGTACCATTTTCCGTCACTACCCTGGAAAATCGCGATACCGAGTGTACGATATCCACCATCCACAATATTAGCTTTATGGGTTGGTGAATTCATCCATGCCTGTACAGCTGCACCTGCTGAGGAGAAACCTCTCGCAAGATTTTCGCCATACATAATACTGCTGTTTACTGTCCACCAATCGCTTCCGTCCGGTCTGGTGTGTGAGAACGTTCCGACGATTTCCTGTGCTCTAACATATGCGGCATCAGCAAGAGCATTGCTCCATGTTAATGCAGGAAGTCCGGCTGCTGCTCTTTCCTGATTGGTCAGTGCAAATGCATCCTGTGCCGCCTGTCTGAGACCCGGATCCTGTTCGGATAAGCTACCTGCAAGTGCAATGGCTTCGTCATCGATATAAACGAACTCTTCGTCTTCTTCCGACTGCACCCTTGCTACGGCATCATCCGTAATGTCCCCTTTCTCTTTTCCACAAGCAACACAACCAATCATGCAGGCTGCTACCAGTGTTAAGCAAAGGATTTTTTTCATTTTGTTCCTCATTTTGAAAACCTCCTTTTACTTTAAAGATATTTATGCTGTGGGCGTCATCACTACTTTTATAATTAGAAAAACCTGGTCAATGACATTGACCAGGCCTTATATTCATCATATTCGGCAACTGGCTGTCTGTCACATCGTGATTGAGACCCTCTAGCTTTGCGTCATTATCTTCCGATAATTTTGCTTTTTATACATCTTTAGTTATAATCATAATACATCATCAAAGTGGAATGTGCAAGTGCTTTTTCTATAAAATATATATAAAATTCGCCGCAAATCTACTTCTATATCTACTTGTGAACTACAACTACTTGTGAACTACATCTACTTCTATACTTTACTGCCTTACTCTTTCTTCCAGTTTGTTTAACTCGTCTTCCGTCAGGCCCGCATTATACAAATACTGCCGCGCAGCTTTATGGATATCGATCTGGGAAGCATCTACATCCTCATCCTCCAGAGCTATGTAGCGAATCAGTGTATCTACCTCTTCCTGCTTAATGTACTGGTAATATCTAGGATTACTTTCCTGATTGATTCCCAGATAATTGTCAAAGGTGATCATATAATCTGCAACCACTTCATCATAGGATGCTCCTGCCATCCCTTCCAGTAAAAGACACACAAATCCTGTCCGGTCTTTTCCTTCAATACAGTGAATCAAAACCGGCCCTTCCATCTGCAGCATTCTCCGAAGTCCCTCTGCCAGGGAAAATGCAAAGGTATTCTTATGATAATCAGAACTTAGATTAAGCGGGATTACCTTATTTTCCCCTAGAAGCTTCTCATAATATGGCGAGATGTGCCCGTTTTCATCCAGAAAAGTCTGCATCTCTGTCTTACTGTCAGACAAATTTAAGACACAGTTTATCCCTGCTTCCATGGCCAGTGCGTCCGCATATGGTGCTCTGTTATATTGATTGAAAATAGGAGAAACACTTCTGTAAAACATGCTTTCATTGATGGCACCGCCGCTTAAATGTCTGAAATTGGCAAAGGCAATGTCACTTGGAAAATCATCCCGGTTGCAGGAATATTCCAGATTGTCCAGGTCCAGATGAATATCTGAGAAATCATCTTCTCCGGTTTTGCCATCTTCCTGATCCCCGGTCATCTCTTCTCCCTTGTCATTTTTCCGGGCGTCCGTTTTACCATTCTTATCATCTGTTAACCGGCTGTCTGTTTTATCTTTTAGCCCATCCTTTGATTTGTCTGCGGTTTCTTCTATTTTATCTGTTTCTCCGTCTTTCCTATCTCCGTCTGCTGCTTCTTCCGCTTTCTCTTCTGCTTCTGTTTCTTTTCCGCTATATCCGTCTTCTGCTTTTTCTTCTCCGACTCCTTTTTCCATGATTTTCCTTGTCACATCAGAAGCAGCGCAGCCGGTCAAAGCAAATGCCAGCAGACATACAAGCAGTATGCTATAGATTCTTTTTTTCATAATATAAATCCCCCTTATTCTTTCTGTCGCATGTTTTCTGTCACATGTTTTCTGCCACATGTCTTCTGCGCCAAAAAGAATTTGATATGAGCCCTATTATAATGAATCCTGCCTGTATCGTCCACCCCGGAATCTTTAATTATTTCGAAAGAATTCCTTAACAAATTCCTCCTATACTCTGTTTTATCCTATGCTTTATTTTCCCGTTTGCTCCATCTCCTCAAAAACAGTACATCCCCTGCGGGTTGTTTGTTTTGTCCGGTAAAGTGCCTGATCTGCATTACGATATACGGTTTCATCATAGCCTGATACCGAAAACGTCGCCCCGGCACTAATAGAAAATTCCGGCAGATCATTCACCCCCGACATGGTTGTTTCATTTGCCTGCATGATCATTTTTTTCACGCGGCCAGCCTGTGCCAGCTTCATCCGATTCATGATAATGGCAAATTCATCTCCACCGATACGGAAAATCTTATCCGCAGCCTGCATTTTTTCATGAAGAACAGATGCCAGGTACGACAATACTTCATCCCCCACATCATGCCCATACGTGTCGTTGATCATTTTAAACTGATCAATATCCAATATTACCAGGGCAAAAGGTGTCACCGAATCTTCCAGCAGTTTGGTCACTTTGTTGAATGCAGTACGGTTCAGCGTTCCGGTCAGTTCGTCATGTTCCATCTTATATTGCATCCACTCTTCCCGGCATTTCTGCTCTGTGATATCCTGGACTGCAAAAACCACCTTTTCCAGTCTGCCATCCGGACTCCATTTTGCCGGAGCCAGAACGATACGACCCCATTCAATCTGATTTCCATGATATTCGAGGGAAAGAGCACTTTCATCCTTCAGATGCTGTTCCATATTATCCAGATTCATAAATTCCCGAACCGGTTCCAGACATTCTTTCTTCACCATTTGACTGCTGAACGTATCCAGAAATATTTCATAAGGCATGATTCCATCCGGGTAATATTTTTTAATCTTCTCAGAATGCTTAATGGCCTGCGCCATTCTGTTTTTCAAATCAATCATAAAGCTGGCTCTGTAAAAGTTGCTCAGAGCCATGATCATCTGGTGGTGTTCTTCCTCATCTTTTTTCATCTCAGTGATGTCTTTGACCAGTACTACGAAACGTTCCAAATGCCCTTCTTCATCCAGAGAAACCACAGAAAATTCCAGTCGGAACCAGGTGTTATTGTTATCTACTTCACGCTCTAAATCAATGGCAAAAGAGCTCTGTTCCGTATGAAGAAAGGTTTCCAGGTATTCCTGTCCTGTCTTTCTCAGAAATTCCTCGCGATATTCCGGCTTAATAATGGATGCATAAAACTGTCTGATCCACTCCCATTCTCCTTCTTCCGGAATCACTCCAGCCAGTACTCTTGTGATACGAAAGGCCTCATATCTTTTGGTTCTATAATCCACGATGAATTCGGACAGGTTGCTGGAGCGGATTCCTTCCATAAATGAAAGGTATTTATGGTGGATTCTTTTCTGGTGACAGAGAAGACCGATTTCCCGGCCCAGGTACAGCCAGGCAGACTCGGTTACCGCAAAGGCGGACAGATCCGGATTTACAATACTCATGCATACCGGCATGGCAGCCTTGGTATACAGTGGAATGATCAGAAAAGTATGTATACCAAACTTTCCTGTTCTTTCATATTCCAGGGGCATACTATCCCGTACGCACTCTCTGTCCTTCACTAAAACTATTTTTTTCAGTTTGAGCTTTTCAATCCAGCTATTCAGTCGTCGTTCCTCTATCGGCTGTACTTTTTCATCCTCTGCAGCCAAATGATCCGATTTCCACTGATATACCTTATTCACGTAGCCCGGCTCTGTTCCTGATTCATAAATGCCCACCATATCGGAATGGGTAAACCTACCCACTTCTTTTAAAATATGGCTGATCGTGTCCTGAATACTATCTTCTTTATTCACACCTGCCAGCAAATCTATCACAAAAGCTTTTGTCTGCAGTTCTAATCTTTCGTTGTTCTCCATAGAACGCTCCTGCTATTTGTTATATTTATTCTTTTTCCTTTTTCTTTTACTTTTTCTTTTGCTTTTTCTTTTGCTTTTCCGTTTGCTCTTCTGTTCATTAGCACTCTTTTTTTTCACAAAGAATCCTATCATCGCTACTAATGATAATAGCAAAAGGATGATCCAGAGTACAGGATTACTTTTATCCCCTGTTTTAGATTTTCTTGCGTTGGCAACCTCATTATCATCCACATAGTCTCCCGAATTTGAGCCATCCGAATCTTGAAGATTATCAGCTTCATCGGTCTGTTTTGTCGTATTTGCCTTATGTGATTTACCGGAACCCGAATGATTTTCCTCCTGCACATTCTGTCTCGGAATATTGACAGTAATTGTGCAGATGGCAGTATATTTTCCATCTCCTGTAACCACTTCCATAGTAACCGTACAGGTTCCATTTGCGGCTGCAGTCACATTTCCATCCGCATCCACGGTAGCGACAGCGGCATTATCGGAAGTACAGGATATGATACTTTCTATCGTGCTGCCCGGAGTTATGAGGGTATCCAGTGATAGCGTTTCGCCTTCCTGGGTTAATGTTTTGTCAAAGGTCTGAGTTTGTTCTCTGGAAAATCTTGCATAATAGGTAGCATTTTCGATAACCAAATACCTAAGTGTGTTTCCCCCATTACTAACCATCGATTCAGAAACAGGATTTCCAGATGCATCATACCAACCCTCGAACTTAAAATTATCACCCGCTGATGCAGTGGAGCTGGCTGTTGTTCCTGCATAACCCGAATAACTATAATCGGTAAGTTCTGCAATATTATTATCACTTATAACACTCCAGTCACTTCCGTTTTTCAACTGGCGTATATAGGACTGGGTTACATTTCTTCTGGAAAATCTGGCATAATAGGTAGCATTTCCGGTTGTGGTGTAACTAAGTGTTTTTCCACCGCTAGTTGCCATTTCATTCGCAACTTTATTTCCTTCCGAATTATACCAACCATCAAACTGATAATATGCTCCAGCAGTGGCCGTACAGCTCGCAGTAGTTCCCACCACATCCGTATAGCTGCTGCGATCCAACGTTCCAATGTTATCATCCATTGTCTGCTCCCAACTGTCTCCGTTTTTTACCTGCCGAATGTAGGTCTGAGTCACACTTCCGGAAAACCTTGCGTAAAATGTATTTACGCTTTTTTTTGTTTCGGTATAACCATAGGTATTATTGGTAGTGAGCAAATTTCCAGCCGCATCATACCAGCCCTCAAATGTATATCCTGGATTTGCAGTTGCTTTAACAGTTATTACCTCATCGGTTGCCGCATAGTAGGCCTTACCACCATTTTCATTATAGGAAGCATCATAATTATCACCGGGTAGATTTATCACGTTGGTAATTTCAACAGTTCCACCTTCTGTTGAATCAGTATATGTACTATCACTACTCACCTGCGGAATAAATGCCTGCCGCCAGCGCCACTGAGCTACCATGGTGAGGCCTTTATGTACATTGGCGTAGATCGGTTGTTCATCAGACGAAAGCCGCCATTTTGCACTTTTTCTTCCAACCACACCATCATTATCATCGGTTAACGTTTTACTTCCACTCCATATTTTAAAATACTGCTCCTTCGTTGTAGAACCCTCTGCGTCATAATCACATGCAATGGTATGTTCCGCTGGAAGCAGTAATGAATTTAGCCCGTCTTTATTAACCAAATTCTCATCTGGTATTGTACTAGAAGTAACCGTATCGCCGGTCAATAACCAGCCCATGAATTTCCAGCTACCTGCTGCCGCTCCCACTGGTCCTTCTGCTGCTTTGGACTGATAGGGTGGGATAAAAGTATATGTCGCGTTTTCTCCCTCAACAGTTGTAACCGGCTTAAAGCTATATACATTTTGTGCTTCCGTAGTATTATATATGCTTTCAACCACATATGCTTTTCCACCATTTGAATCATAGGTTACAGTAGGGCTTTTGATAAAGACAAAATGAAGGTCTGTTGCGGATGTCAAATCTGCCAGATAATAGGTATAAATAATATCTCCAGAACTATTGGTTGATTTAATCCATTTACCGGCTTTCTGCTCATCTGTTAAACTTCCCGTATCTTCTGTCTCATTTCCGGCTCTCTGGAGAAATGTAGTTCTAAGATTTCCATCGGTATCCTGTACCGTATGATACAGACCGACGAATTCACATCCATCATTTGCATCGGCACTCTTTACAACAGCTTTCAATTCTAACGCTTCGCCTTCAACTGCATATGTAATCAAACTATGGTCCACGGTAACCTCGTATCCTGAACTGGCTCCTCCCCCACCTGATATGGAACCGGTGCTGTCGCTAACCACACCACTTCCATGAAGGGTTGTACTACCGGATAATGGATGTAAAAGCTGGAAATTAATATTATCAAGGAAGTTACCAAAGGTCTTGTTTGTATTCCCATAGCTTCCAACGGATACAAAGCCAAACAAAGTCTCTCCCTGACCAGATGGTACAGTATATTGATAATATGTTTGGCTGGCAGCGTCTGGAGCATTGGAACCATATTTTCCCCAGGGATTATCATCACCAACCGTTGTAGCCGCACTATCTGCCATGATCCAGATATGCCACTCTTCGGTGTAAATGGAACTAGGTGTCATACTGAATGCATTATTTCCGGCATTGTCTGCAAAGGTTCCCCCTGTGGCGAATTTTTTACTGTATACGGTAAGCTGTTCTCCTAAGCCTGTATGTTCACCATCTTTTACAGATGTTTTATTCTGTGCAATCAGCCAGTCTATCATCTGCATAAATTGATCTCGTCCATTTATCTCAGGCTTTGCCGGCTCAACATCCTGTTTTGGTCCGATCACAAGTGCCATGGTATCTGTACCCACACGGGCACCATGATCCAGTCCCCACTTATATATGCTATAAGGTGTTGTAGAAACATTCTGATACAAAGTACTTTCTTCATTCGCATTCAATTCTACAGCATAATCCCCATTCGTAGGCTTTAAGGTGGCATACCCATTGCCAACTTTCACATATGTACCCGGAACTGTTGGCTCAGTTTCTTTCGGATTTTCTATAAAAACTTCTATCTTTTTATCCGTAGCAGTAGTATTCCAGTAAGGGATAGTATTTTGAGACTGTGTATTATAGGCTTTAGTAGAGCCGGCCTTCCAGCTCTGTCCATCTTCAAAACTACCATTCAGCAAATTATTCTGCGTTTCTTCAGCCTCTACCGCCCCATCGCTTACTCCTACAGCCAGAATGAATCCCAGTAGAATCCCACCTATCATTAAATATAACTTATTCTTTCTCTGCTTCTTCGTATTTCTCATTTGTTTCTTTGTAGGGTCATCTAATTGCTTATGGCTATACATTCCTTTCTATCTCATTCCGGTACGATGGTGCAACCTGATATGTTCTATTTCATACGTATTCTATTTCCCTCGATTACGCCATATCAATCTGCCTTATATCCCGCCGAAATACATCCAAGCATAATTTTTCGCAAATATTATACTGGAACACACCTTACAAAACCCTTACAAAAAACGACAGATATTTACAAAATAAATGTAAAATTCTGGTAAACACAGATGTGTCAAACAGGTACAAAATCCTTACAAGTAGAGAGGTAACTGGCAAAACTAAGTCTTATTCCCATTTTTCATTTTTTCTTTAATTCTATCAATAACATCATCAACATTCCGGGTATTAATATTTGCACCTTCATCAATGTATGTTATTATTCTCTTACCAATTTCTCGTTCTGACGCATTCTGTTTCTCGTAATATGTTTTAAGTTCATCTACACTCATATCACAAATCTGTTTCATTCGTTCCATCAGTTCATCAGGTAATTTGTCATTATACAACCGCATATATGCATTTTGGATGTCATTAAAAGAAATTGCATTTCCTGATTCCATCTCCTCCATCAAGACACCTATTGCATCCGAGATATCATTCCTGTAATCTCTATGAGACCTCAACTTCATAGCTATCAGATACACACCAGACACCGTACGAATTTCCAATGTTCCATTATTCAAAGTATAATAATGTTTTGAGACTTCGGATAAAACATTCGAATATGATACCGTTTTTACAAAATCTGAATTCATCCAGTCTCTGGGTAAACCATTCTGATCTGCAAATTTCTTTATCACATCTTCAACACCAGACACAGTCTTTAATATTACATCAAAATCCTGTGTGGCATCCCGAAATTTATAATTGAGCATAATGCTTCCGCCACCGACAATTATAATTTCACCAGGAACCTTACCAAGTTCCTTACGATATTCTTTCGCAAATTGTTTGATAATATCAAAAGCATTTTCTCTTGTTATTTTTCCTTTAGACCGCATCATACAAATCCCCTTCAACAATATTGTACCTTGCAAATTCTTCTATTCCCGAATCCATTTCCTTATTCAAAAACGCAGAATCACCCACAAAAAATGGCTCTTCCAGTTTCATATTACGAATTTCATCATATTTATCACATAAAGGAATCTCATATTTTTTACTGATATAATCAACTGTAGCAACCAGATACATCATTTTAATATAGTCACCATGAAGGCGGTAATATTCTACATCCTCATGCTCAATAATCCCTAACACAGTCTGAAGATCGTTTCGTTTTATATCGTGATGTAGATTATTCCTAAATGTCTGAAAATCCTCTTTATGATATACAATTTGATCCGGGCGATAGCCTAATGCTTTAGCCAACTTCTCCACTGTATAATAAGCACATGTTCCTATATCAACCTGACCTTTAATAATAGGATAAAGAGTTGCGTAAGGAATACCACTTTTCATAGAGCAGGTTCTTATGTTCATTTTTTGCTTTTGCAATTCAACAACAAAATCCATTATTTCTACCTCCTATCATCATTTTATCGGTACGCCGATAAAATGTCAAATGTCTGTCTCACCTCTCTTCTTTTCTAATATCCTCTACTTCTTGCAAGACTATTTTTGTTCTGCTATTGTATATACATAACTCGTCTCCCATGGACGAGTTAACGCATCACAGAAAGGAATCACATCATCTTATGAATAAATCCCGTATTAAAAAAATTCTCGCCATTTCAGTCATTATCATCCTGGTTGGCCTCTATCTTGCCACACTTATTCTGGCTATTTTTGATCCAACTGCATCCTTCACCTTGTTTAAAGCAAGCCTGATTGCTTCCATCGGCCTTCCGATCTTCGTCTGGGTCATTATGTTCCTGATGCATCTTATATAGTGGGGGCGTTTCTTTTGTCCACAGAATAGCCCTTTTGTCTACAGAATAGCCCTTTTGTCCACAGGATTGTCCCTCTGTCCTATCTAACTATGGAAACTTTTGAATAATTTACTGTATATGGTAAGAACTATCCTAGTGCACAGTAATGCTTGGCAGCAAGCTCAAAACAATTACTGTATATGAATCAAAAAGTTCCTGTACGCAGTAAGATTTTCCAACAAGTCTAAATTGATTACTGTATGTAGAGCAGAAATGTTCCTGTGTACAGTAAGACTTACCAGCAAGCCTAAAGCAATTACTGTATGTGGCGTAAATTGTATCAATATACAGTAATGTTGATTAATAAGCTGAAAACGATTACTGTACAGTGGAAAAATATTTCCCACATGCAGTAATATTAAAAACAGCCCTGGAAACTATTGATTCTACAATAGTTTCCAGGGCTGTTACTAACACATTTTACGCAATGTATGCAGACAAAGGGCTATTCTATAGACAGGGGACAATCCTATGGACAAAAGGGCTATTCCATGGACAGAAGGAACGTCCCCACTAAGAAAGAAGCATCCCCAAATCCCGGACTGCCTGTTCGTGGTTTTTAACCAATATGGTTTTCATCCCCAGTGCCTGTGCCGGTAAAAGGTTTCTTTCTGTGTCATCCAGAAATACACATTCTTCCGGGTTCAGGTGGTAGCGGCTTAAAAGCAGCTCATAGATTTCCGGCTGTGGCTTAATCAGCTGATCCTGATAGGATAGGATGCCTCCATCCATAATTGGGAGGAAATCCAGTGCCTCTGCACAATCCACATGTGCGATATGAGAGAAATTTGACAAATAGTATACGTGATATCCGGATTCCTTCAGGGATTGTAGCCAGGGAATGGCGAACTCCTCACGGGTCACCATGCCTTTCACACTTTGAAATATTTGTCTTAGTTCTTTCTCAATCCCCGGATCATTTTCAATGAAGCTATTCAAAATCTCTTCATCGCTCATTTTTCCGCGATCATATTCTTGCCAACTCTCACTCAGTACTGTGGCTTTTGCAAGTCTTTTCAATATGTCTTCCGAAAAACCAAAAGAGTCAAAAAATGCTTCCCAGCCAAAATCAGTCAATACATTTCCGATATCAAAAATAATATTTTTTATCATTTGCTCAGCTTGCTTTCTCTGTAAATAATGTCATCACGACTAGGTCCGTTGCTGACCATGGTGATTGGATAACCAATCTGTTCTTCAATGAACTCGATATAGTTACGGCAGTTTTCCGGAAGGTCTTCGTATTTTTTGATACCTCTGATTTCACATTTCCATCCGGGTAATGTTTTCAGTACCGGTTTTGCCTTCTCCAATCTATGGGTTACAGGGAAGTCTGTTGTTACTTCACCATCGATTTCATAGCCTACGCATACCGGAATCTCATCCAGATATCCCAGTACATCCAGTACCGTAAAAGCAACATCGGTTGTACCCTGCAGTCTGCATCCGTATTTGGAAGCTACGCAGTCAAACCATCCCATACGGCGCGGACGACCTGTTGTGGCACCGAATTCACCGCCATCTCCGCCTCGTCTGCGGAGCTCATCTGCCTCGTCACCAAAAATCTCAGAAACAAAAGCACCTGCACCCACTGCGGAAGAATATGCCTTACATACGGTAATGACCTGTTTTATTTCATAAGGTGGAAGCCCTGCGCCGATGGCACCATAGGCTGCCAGTGTAGAAGAAGAGGTAACCATTGGATAAATACCATGATCCGGGTCCTTTAAGGTTCCCAGCTGGCCTTCCAACAGAACAGTTTTTCCCTCCTTTAATGCTTTGTCCAAAAACAGGGAAACATCGCACACATATGGCTCTACCATGTCTCTGTATTCATGTAATGTTTCCAGAAGTTCATCCGGATTAAGCAATGGTTTGTGATATAAATGCTCTAATAAAACGTTCTTTGTTTCGCAGATTCTGACTACTTTTTCTTTTAACAATTCTTCGTCAAAAAGTTCGCTCACCTGGAAACCAATTTTAGCGTATTTATCTGAATAAAATGGTGCAATACCGGATTTTGTGGAACCAAAGGACTTGCCACCAAGACGTTCCTCTTCATACTGATCAAATAAAATATGATATGGCATCACCATCTGAGCTCTGTCGGAAACCAGAATCTTTGGCATCGGTACATTTTTATCAGTAATGGATTTGATTTCATTAAAAAGAACCGGAATGTTCAGTGCAACGCCATTACCGATGATACTGGTGGTATGATCATAAAATACGCCGGACGGTAATGTGTGCAATGCAAATTTGCCGTATTTATTTACGATTGTGTGACCTGCGTTGGCACCACCCTGAAAACGAACGATAATGTCGGCCTTTTCTGCCAGCATATCGGTGATTTTGCCCTTGCCTTCATCTCCCCAGTTTGCTCCAACTACTGCTTTTACCATTTTGTTCTCCTCTCTTACTGCACGGATCATGTAAAATTTTGCTAATCAAACATCCATATTACAAAATTTCCGCGCAATTCCTGCATAAAATCATTGGAATTATTTCTTCCATCGACAAGTATAACATACTTGTGGCAATTCTGCATTGCAAATTTGTGTTATGAATAAAAATTGAATAAAAATGTTTTATTCTTGTCTACATTCATAAAATGTGATACCATCTCACTATCTGAAGCATTCCTGCTTCAACCAACCATATCAAGAAGACTCTTGTTCTTCTTTCCGGCGTTTCGCCAAATTATCAAACTTTATTATCAATTCAAACTGTCGGGCTTTATTTTTTAATCAATTGCTGAACTTTATTTTCAACTCAATTATCACATCATGAAAGGACATATCTATGGAAAATAATCTAACTTCTAAAGAACTCTCAGGAACTGAAAACTTTTGTACTCAGAATTCAGATATCGAGGCATTCCATAACATATACGATACCAGTACATCTCCTGGTATTTTCGGTACCAGGATGCCTTATGGCACTATTAAGGCTTCAGCAGAATTAAGTGCCCCTCTTCCCTATGTCAAATTCTTACCCGAACCCACAGAGGAGCTTCGATACAATCTGAAACATGCCTCCGGAAAAATCAAATATGGAGGCACCAACAATTATATCTTCCAGGCCTTTTTGCAGGAAAACAATGATGCGTTGAAAAGCCTGATCTGTTCCGTCTTACATATGGATCCTGAAACAA
Organism: uncultured bacterium; assembly: GCA_945949875.1. Classification (GTDB taxonomy): domain Bacteria; phylum Bacillota; class Clostridia; order Lachnospirales; family Lachnospiraceae; genus 1XD8-76. The sequence goes on along the minus strand of CAMFGH010000004.1, from coordinate 29,547 downwards.
TCATATCTATCGAAATCACCAATCCTATTCTTCTGGGGAAATATATAGAAGGCAAAACATTCATTTTAGACATCAAAGTACTTCTAAATAACAACATCATTATAAACCTGGAAATGCAGATTGAAAACCAACAAAACTGGCCGGAACGTTCCCTCGGTTATCTTTGTCGCTCCTTTGACAACTTAAATTCCGGTGAAGAATATATTGATACCAAATCTGCCATTCACATCGGTTTCTTAGATTTCCATCTGTTTCCGAATTCTCCTGAATTTCACGCCACTTATAAACTACTAAACATAAAAAATTTCCATGAATACACTGACAAATTTGTGTTGCATATGGTAGACTTAAAGTGTATCCATTTAGCAACAAAAGAAGACAAAGCTCATGAAATGGATAAATGGGCTGCCTTTTTCAAAGCGAAAACCTGGGAGGAACTTATTATGCTAGCAAATCAAATGCCTACTTTACAGTCATCCGTTGAAACCCTGTATCAACTGAATACAGACGAACAGATTCGTGAAACCTGTGACCGCTTTATCAGGGCCGAAAGCAGAGAGCGGGGATATAAGAATTATATTGCTAAGCTGACAGAAGAAGTTGCTGAAAAGGATGCGGAAATTGCTAAACAGGAAAAGGAAAACGAATATTTAAAATCTCTCCTTGCCGAGCATGGCATTCATATTGAGTAAACTTTCCAAACAATATATTTTTCCATAGAAATGAGATACGCTTTGCGAATCTCGCTCTGATAGGCTACAAAAAAGTGCAGATCCACCCGTATCTGCACTTTTCTTATTTCTTTTATTCAAATTTATATCTATTGCACATATTTACACATTAATCTCTGCTTTCGCACCGAGAAGCTCTTTATTAGCCTCCCTGATTGGATTGATCACATTTTTCAGGAAATTCTCAACCTGAAGCGGTGCTCTTCCCACATATTTGGAAGGATCCATGCATTTCTGCAGTTCTTCCAATGTCATATTGAAGGATTCGTCTGCTGCGATCAGTTCCAGGAGGTTGTTATCTTTTCCTTCTACCTTCACATTCTTTCCTGCTTCCATGGAAAGGACACGAATCTTTTCATGCAGTTCCTGTCTGTCTCCACCGGCTTTTACTGCATCCATCATGATGTTTTCCGTTGCCATAAATGGCAGCTCGCTCATCAATCTCTTTTCAATTACTTTTGGATATACCACAAGGCCATCCACTACATTCAGACAAAGATCCAGAATACCATCGGTGGCCAAAAAGCCTTCCGGAATGGAAAGACGCTTATTGGCGGAATCATCCAGTGTTCTTTCAAACCACTGGGTTGCGGATGTAATAGCCGGATTCAGTGCATCGATCATCACATATCTTGCCAAAGAAGCTATACGTTCACTTCTCATAGGATTTCTCTTATAAGCCATGGCAGAAGAACCGATCTGTGATTTTTCAAAAGGTTCCTCTACTTCTTTTAAATGCTGCAGGAGACGGATGTCGTTACTCATCTTATGGGCAGATGCAGCGATACCTGCCAGCACGTTGCATACCCGGGTATCGATTTTTCTGGAATAGGTCTGTCCGGATACCGGATAGCATTCCTTGAATCCCATCTTGGCAGCAATCATCGGATCGATTTTGTCAATGGTCTTCTGGTCCCCGTCAAACAGCTCCAGGAAGGAAGCCTGAGTCCCGGTAGTTCCTTTTGAACCGAGCAGCTTCATATTAGATAATACAAAATCCAGTTCTTCCAGATCCAGACAAAATTCCTGTGCCCAGAGTGTGGCTCTCTTTCCTACTGTAGTAGGCTGTGCAGGCTGAAAATGGGTAAAAGCAAGGGTTGGCTGATCTTTATATTTTTCTGCAAATTTTCCCAGTTCATCGATCACACTGACCAGTTTCTTTTTTACCAGTTTCAATGCTTCTGTCATGATAATAATATCGGTATTATCTCCCACATAACAGGATGTGGCACCAAGATGAATAATACCTTTCGCCTTGGGACACTGCTGTCCATAAGCATACACATGGCTCATAACATCGTGACGAACCAGTTTTTCTCTTTCCCTGGCAACATCATAGTTAATATCTTCCGCATGTGCCTTTAATTCATCAATCTGTTCCTGGGTAATATCAAGTCCAAGTTCTTTCTCTGTTTCTGCCAGAGCAATCCACAGCTTTCTCCATGTTTTGAATTTCATGTCCTGTGAAAAAATGTACTGCATTTCCTTACTTGCATATCGCTCAGAGAGCGGGCTGGTGTATCTGTCTGTTGCCATCGTCGTTTCTCCTTGTTCTTTTATTCTTTTTCTTTTCTTGCCTTGTTTCTCTATCTTAGAAATCTTCCCATTATCCGGTTTCCGACCTACTGGTCAAACTCACCCCGGATATCCTCTTCCGGTGGCTCTATCGGATATTTTCCGGTAAAACATCCTGTGCAGATGCCGATTCCGTCTACCATCTCCGGAAGCCTTTCGATTCTCAGATACCCCAGAGAATCCGCGCCAATGATCTGCCTGATTTCCTCTATGGAACGGTTGTAAGCGATCAGCTGCTCTCTTGCAGGTACATCGGTACCGAAATAGCAGGGCCATAAAAATGGTGGCGAGCTGACACGCATATGTACTTCTTTTGCGCCGGCATCCCGAAGCATTTTTACAATACGGTCGGATGTGGTTCCCCTTACAATCGAGTCATCCACCATAATGATCCTCTTTCCATCCACAGCTTCCCGGATTGCGTTTAATTTCACCTGCACGCTGCTTTCCCGGTTTTTCTGTTTCGGCTTGATAAAGGTTCTGCCGATATAGGTATTTTTTACAAAGGCCTGTCCGTAGGGAATACCGGACTGCAGGGAATAGCCCAGAGCAGCCACGTTACCGGATTCCGGTACACCTACCACCATATCAGCTTCTACCGGGCTGTCCATTGCCAGGAATTTTCCGGCCAGCATACGGGAATTGTATACACTGACCTGATCCAGCTTACTATCCGGCCTGGCAAAATAAATATATTCAAAAATACATCTGGCATGTTCTTCTTTTGGAATGCACATGGAAGTATCCGACTGGATTCCCTTCCCAGGGGAAATGGTTACGATCTCTCCCGGAAGCACATCCCGGATAAAGGTGGCACCAATGGTATCCAGTGCACAGGACTCCGATGCCAGGATATAACAATTATCTCTCTTACCAATGCAAAGCGGTCTGAATCCAAAGGGATCCCTTGCTCCGATCAGCTTTCTCGGCGACATGATAACCAGAGAATACGCTCCCTTGATCCGTTTCATTGCTCTCGCCACTGCTTCCTCAACGGTTTTGGAATTCAGCCTTTCTCTGGCAATATAATAAGCAATTACCTCTGAATCAATGGTCGTCTGGAAAATCGCACCGGTATAAGCCAGTTCATCCCTCAGCTGAGGGGCATTGATCAGATTTCCGTTATGGGCAAGTCCCAGTGTGCCCTTCACATAGTTCAGTACAAGTGGCTGGGCATTTTCTCTGGTGGAACTTCCGGCTGTGGAATAACGCACATGCCCTACACCAATGTCTCCGACCAGTTTTTCCAGATGCTCCGGTTTAAATGCTTCGTTTACCAGTCCCATGTCTTTGCTGGATAAAACCCTGCCCTTTGGCCCGTTGGTATCTGATACTGCGATACCGCAGCTTTCCTGTCCACGGTGCTGCAGGGACAAAAGACCATAATAAATGGAACTGGCAACATTGCCGCCATCAAAGTCATACATCCCGAAAACGCCGCACTCTTCCCTCAGGTTGTCGTTTAACTCCTCTAACATAAATAAATTTTCCTGCATACGCTTTTCTCCTCAAAAAAGTGATCATCTCTTCTCAAAATTGCAGTTCTCCTCAAAACTGAATCCGTGAAAAGACAAAATACTGCATACATCTTTTTCATCTTACAACAGTAAAAAATGGATTGCAACAAAATTGAAAAGTAACTGGAAAAAACAATTGATTTTTCCACGAAAAAATGATTGACTTATATAGAAGACAATTTGACGTAACATAAACATGTAAATATGGACATGTGTACTACAAATATACCAAGTAAAAATTGTCGCATGAAAACTCCCGGAGGTAAATGATAATATGAGTACAGACGCATTAAAGCCTATCAAAGAAGGCAAAGTACGTGAGATCTACGATAACGGAGACAGCCTGATCATGGTAGCTACTGACCGTATCAGCTGCTATGACGTGATTCTCCATAATATTGTAACCAAAAAAGGTACGGTTCTGACACAGATGTCCAAATTCTGGTTTAATCTGACACAGGATATCCTTCCAAACCACATGATTTCAACGGATGTAAAAGATATGCCGGAATTTTTCCGGAAACCGGAATTCGATGGAAACAGCATGATGTGCAAAAAACTGGAAATGCTTCCGGTGGAATGCATTGTCCGTGGCTATATCACAGGCAGTGGCTGGAAAAGCTATCAGGAAAGCGGCACCGTATGCGGCATCAGGCTTCCGGAAGGCTTAAAAGAATCCGACAAACTGCCAGAACCTATCTATACCCCTTCTACCAAGGCTGAGATTGGAGATCATGACGAAAACATTTCCTATGAACAGAGTGTAGAATATTTAGAGAAACGCTTCCCCGGAAAAGGAGAAGAATACGCCTCCAAGCTTCGTGATTATACCATCGCTTTATATAAGAAATGCGCTGATTATGCTTTATCAAAAGGAATCATCATCGCAGACACCAAATTCGAATTTGGTCTGGACGAGCAGGGCAACATCGTTCTGGGTGATGAAATGCTGACTCCGGACAGCTCCCGTTTCTGGCCTGCAGATGGATATGAACCGGGCCATGGTCAGCCATCCTTTGATAAACAGTTTGCCCGTGACTGGCTTACCAGCCATGAAGGTCATGACTGGACTCTTCCACAGGACATCGTGCAAAAGACAATAGACAAATACCTTCAGGCATATAAGCTTCTGACCGGCGAAGATTTGTAAAAATACTGCAAAACAGCTTGTTGAAGTTTTATGGCTTCTGTCCTCGCGGCAGAAGCCTTTTCTATACAAAAGCCCCTGCTTACCTCATATTCAGTAAGCAGGGGCTTATCATTCCGGTAGAAAAATATTATCGATTCACCTAATCCGTCATCTTCTGATCAGACTCTTCTGATCCGTCATCTTCTGATCCATCATCTTCTAATCAGACAACTTCCCGATAAATTCCCGTACTCGCTCATTTGGCGACTGGAAGATTTCCTGGGGCGTTCCCTGCTGCTGGATCACACCATCTTCCATAAAGATGATCTTATCCGACACTTCTCTTGCAAAATTCATTTCATGGGTCACAATGATCATGGTCATATGTTCTTTTGCAAGCTGTTTGATGACTTTCAGTACTTCTGCAGTAAGCTCCGGATCCAGTGCGGATGTGGGTTCATCGAAGAAAAGAATCTGTGGTTTTAAAGCCAGTGCTCTGGCTATGGAGACGCGCTGCTGCTGGCCGCCGGAAAGCTGATATGGATAGGCATCTGCCTTATCTTCCAGCCCCAGCTGTTTTAATAATTTCCTGGCGGTCTGTTCCGCCTCTTTTTTCGGAACGCCTGCCACACTGACCGGTGCGTCTATGATATTTTTCATCACGCTAAAGTGAGGGAATAAATTAAAATTCTGAAAAACCAGACCAAAATACCGGTGGAACTTTTTCAGTTCCTTTTTGGACACATATTTACTCTCCCCATTTTCATCCCGGCATACTGCTTCTCCCAGATAGATCAGATCTCCTCCATCCATTCTCTCCAGAAGGGTAGCACATCTGAGTAAAGTGGATTTTCCGGAACCGGAAGGGCCGATGATCGACACTACTTCGCCCTTTTTCACATTCAGGGAAATGTCTTTCAAGACCTCCAGATTCCCAAACTGTTTTCTCATATGATTGATTTCCAGCAAATTGATGTTTTCCATAGGATTCGTTTCCTGCAAACTCTTATTTTCCATAGGATTATTTTCCTGTAAGTTCTTATTCTCCATATATTTATCTCCCGCACCTATCGATAATAGTTACATTTCTTCTCTGCATATTCCATCACAAGCGCCACCACCAGATTAAAGATGAAATAGTATGCGCCTGCAATCATAAGCGGGAAAATGCTTGCCTGTGCTGCAGCGATCTGCTTTGCAATGGTAAACATCTCAGCAACTGCAATAACAAAGGCAAGGGATGTATCTTTGACCAGCGTGATGATTTCGTTGGTTACAGCAGGCAATATCCGTTTGATCACCTGGGGAAGAATGATCTTCCAAAAGGTCTGGGTTTTTCCATATCCCAGTACCTGAGCCGCTTCGTACTGCCCCTTCGGCATGGACTCTATACCACCCCTGTAGATTTCAGCAAAATAGGCCGCATAGTTTACTGCAAATCCGATAATGACAGCGATAAAACGATATGCTGAAGATATCTTCATTCCCAGCACATAATATGGGGCAAAATAAACAACGATCAGCTGAAGCATCAGCGGTGTTCCACGCATAATGGATATATATACCTTCATGATCGTTCTGATCACGATATTTTTGGACATTCTTCCAAAAGAAACCAAAAGGCCCAGTGGCATGGAAAATACCAGCGTGAGAATAAATATCTCAACGGAAACAATAAGTCCCTTTCCTAATTGTGAAAAAATCATCATGAAATCCATAGTTTACCCCCACTACTGCATTTGTGATATAGAAAAAGGAAGCAGTGACAGCCAGACCGTCCTGCTTCCCCGAAATGACTATTTATTTGCCAAGGCAAAGGCAATCAACCAAATCGTATTTTTCTGCTAATGCTGTTACGGTTCCGTCTTCGTAAAGAGCTTCTACATCTTTCTGTACGATATCACGAAGTTCTTCATTGCCAAGCAGGAAACCGATACCATACTGTTCTGTTGCAAGTTTTTCATCCAGCATAACATATCCGTCTCCTCTGGATGCGATCTGGTAATTTGCAACACCGATATCCAGTGCTACACAGTCGATTCCGCCTGCTTCCAGATCCATAAATGCTGTATTATAATCAGCATACTGTGTTAAAGTACCGAAACTTGCCATAAGATCTGCATTTTCTTCATCTTCCAGTGCTGCCAGTGCAGAAGAATCTTTCTGAACACCAACTGCTTTTCCTGCCAGATCTGCCGGAGAAGAAATTCCGGAATCTGCTGCTACTACATAAACCTGGCTGTTATCAATATATGGCTCAGACCAGGTATACTGATCTTCACGTCCATTCATTGTAAAACCGTTCCAGATACAGTCAATGGCACCGGTAGAAAGTTCCATATCCTTTGCGTCCCAGTCGATTGGCTGTTTTACCAGTTCCCAGCCTTCCATTTCACATACAGCTTCTGCCAGTTCCAGGTCAAATCCTGTATATTCACCATTCTCATCTGCATAGCCATATGGTGGGAATTCTGCATCGAAACCTACTACAAAAGTAGTTCTTTCTGTGCTTTCTGTTGTTTCTGCTGTTTCTGTTTCTGTTGCTTCTGTTTCCGCTGCATCATCTGCTGTTTCTGTTTCTGCTGCTGCAGCAGTTGTATCCTCTGCTGCACTTTCTGTCTCCTTTGCGGAGCCACATGCTGTCAGCATGCTGAGTGTCAATGTCATGACACAAAGAACTGCTAATAATTTTCTCATGTTTTTTCCTCCTCTTCCTTTAACGTTTTACCACGCTAAAGCCATTTTATCTTAGCATGCCCACAACATTTCTGTCAACCTGGAGATATAGACACAAAGCTCCCACATCAGCTTTCGGCTGCTTCGTATTTTGACATCAGCTTTAAAATCTCCTCCGCATACTGTGGATAATTCTGGCTGATATCCTTCAGTTCCTCCTTGGAAGAAGATGCCAGCTTCCGGTTGTGATCCATCTGCTGCCGCAAAGCCTGCCTGCGTCCGATCAGCTGATGCCTGAGTTCTACCATTTCTTTTGGATTCACAATGGCTGCTGCCTGATGCAGCCAGACACTGGTATCCTTTACTCTTGATCTGCGGAGCTTTTTCAGCAGTTCTTTCTGATAAAAGGTATAATCCAGCTCCGCCTGTTCCAAAAGCTCCCGCTCTTTCTTTTCGGTCTGGTAATCTTCCCAGTTCTTTGCCAGCTCTTTTGCATTTTCCACTTTATATTTCAGTTTCAAATAATCCAATAGATTTTTATTATTAACATAACGGATCTTTACACGGTTGGATGCGATTATGATCCGGTTGATTTCACGTTCCACTTTCACCAGTTCTTTTTGTGCATCATTGTACCGGATGTAGAAATTTACGATCACCAGTGCCATCACGCACACCATGAGAACATATCCCAGTCTTGCATCCAGTTCCAATGTGATCTGCAGAATCAAAAGCACAACCAGACACAGTGCCATGGCCCCAAAACATATCTTGGCCATTCCGGTATAACCATCCACGTCTTCTTCCAGTTCCGACTTTCTGAACTGGTATGCTTTTTTCTCTCCGTTTAATTTGCGAAGGTCGCTTTTGACTAATTTATGAAATTCTTCCGCCTTCTTCAGGTTTTCGATTCCGGATTCTACCTCATCCTCCATCTGCTGCATTCTTTCGAACTGAATGTCTTCCATATGACTGTTTTTATGGTACACTTCCTGATCATGTTCGATTTTCACCACCTGAGAGGCAGTTTCCCTGATATCGTCATACATGGCCTGTGGCAATGCTTCCAGTTCTTCTATGTCAGTCAGATGGGAAGTCACTACGCTATATTCATAATTCAGCTGATGAAGTTCTTTCTCCGCATCCATCATCTGCTCCAGACAGCCTTCCACATACTGTTTTCTTTGGAATTCATCATGAATATTCACATTTTCCCTTTTCAGGAGAATATCATCCCACTGAATCTCTTCCCGGTCTTCGTACTGGGAATCAGCCATCCGGTTTATATTTTTATTTTTAAAAGAAAATATCTTTTTCCAAAAACTCATGTTTCTACAATCATCTCTCTATATGCTTGCTTTTTTTCTGCCAGGCATTTGGATATTTCATCGTAATAGTTTTCGAAATCACTGCCCCATTTCTTTTCCAGCAGTCTGCTTACATATTGTTTTCTTGAGGAAGTCTCAAATTCCTGCTCGATCCGGTTATACTCTTTTTCCAGTTCCAGGGATGCCCCATACCACATACTGTGTTCTGCCACAAAAGCAATATAATCCTCTTTACTCAGTCTCATCCGGAGTGCTCCCAGGTAACCAAGTTCTGCCTTCCTGTTATCCGGATTTTCTTCTAAGGCACGCAGAAAACTGTCGGCCGCCTCTTTAAACTCAAACAATCGGCACAATGCAACACCTTTATTATGAAGCAGTTCCGAGCGAAAGGTATGATTTAATGCCGGATAATCCGAAAGCATGTTGTCATATTCCCTCACTGCCTGCGCATATAATCCGCTCTTCACCATATAGTCCCCGTGATTTTTCATTTTATCCGTGATATCCATGTCGGCACTTTCACGAAACAGATCTTCGATTTCTTTTCTTTCCCGTTCCGTTCCGTAATGGGCATATTCTAAAATAATCCCCGCCAGGGCACTCGGTGTTCCCTTTTGATGAATCAGTGGATAAAGTGCTTTGGAAAGCTCCGGCAGTCCGCACTGTTCATCCAGCCACTTTGCCAGATCAACATCCATAATGCTGCGGTCCAGAAGAAAAGCATTATTACACAGAATGTAGCACAATTCTTCAACGCAGTAGACAGGTACTACCACCTGAGGCACAATATATGGTTTTTCCGCATAATTACCGACGGTATCGATCAGCCTTCCCATTTACGCTTCTCCACTTGTTACGATTTCACTTGTTACGATTTCTTTTGTCCATACATGGTGAGTTCCTTTTATGATCTCACCAAATCCCAGGTCTTCTACCTCTATTTCCAGATGCTCCACATCTTTCATGTAAAACCGGATTTCCAGTCTGGTAGCCCGCTTTGGTCTCTCCGGCAACCCCCTTAGTTCAATCTCTATATTTCTTACCGGATACTTTCCGGCAGGAGTTTTCTCCGGAAAAACATGAGCAAGGGGAGTTACTGTCATCATAAAACTGTCGCCCGATTCCAGGATAAACTGATAAGCTCCTTTTACATCATACCAGTTCACTCCGGCATCAATTAATGCTTTATAGCTTTCCTGCCCATCCTTCACAACCTGCAGACCAATGTTTGCTTTTAACTTTTCCCTTCCCAGAAATACATGTTGTTTTCCTGCCTCAGAAGGACAGAGCTTTTCCATGGCGCTGTATGCAGCCCCTTTACTGTACAGATTATTTCCCCGGAAAACACGTCTTCCCCGACAAAGGAACTGCAGGGATTTTTCAGCCCATTCTCCTTCAAATCCATCCCCCACCAGATACACTGCTGTAATGAACTGGTTCTGGAATTCCGGACGGATATCCATCAAAAATCTTTCATCCAGCTGCTCTTTTTCCATCTGCAAAGCAGCTTCTTCTTCCGGCCACTCCGGCAGCCGATACTGCTCCCATTCTTTTTCCTGCACAAAAGCTACCACCGGCGTAGTTCTGGTATTGTATTCCAGGAAGTAGCCTCTCAGAAAGTCCCGGCCATAATCAAAGATGATGGACTTGCCTTTCCACAGATCCCGGGACTGATGCAGCATATAATTGTAAAAACTTTCTGCATAATTCTGGAAAAATATCCGGTTTGTCCTAAGCCCCAGGGCTCCCACTACCTGCTCTAACACATCTACCATTCTGGCATCGAAAAGTCTCGTGGTGATAACCAGTATCTCAATCTTGTCCATAGGTGCGATCAGACCAAACAAGTGAAAACTCTTTTTCACAAATAAAGCCAAAAGTGCTACCGGATCGTATTCCTGTTCTTCTATCACCACCATGCTTCCATCGTATGCCTTTGAAAGCAGATGATCCACCTGTATTCCGTCTCCATCCTGTATATGCTTCAGGGCCTCTTTTCCATAGAACCACTGATTCACTTCCGTTCTTTTGCAAAGGACCGTAGGAATATTATATTCCTCTGTCCCTGCCACGATAGGAAGAGTTTCCGGCTCGTTCTGATTTAAGGTGCAAAAGCTGATCTGGGAGGCCATTTCTCCCAAATCATAACCAACCATATATCGATTGTTCTTTTTATCCAATCCGTCAAACAGCATGGTAACTCCTTTGCACTTCCTTATAGCTTTTCATTATATGACATAAGTGTCAAAAACCACTCCTGGCTCTTCTATCATCTCTACTGCAGTTCAAACAACAGTTCCTGCATATAATCTGTTTTCTCATATTCCATCAGCATACTGCCCATGGTTTCATAATCCTGCAGGGTTTCCGAGATCATGATATCGTTCAGCATTTCAAAACGACTGCTTAACCCGTCACGGCCCATATCATTACGGGATACACTGCCACTCTCCGTCAGCTCTTCCTCTCCACCTGCTTCTTCTGTAATGTAATATAAGAGTTTTTCTCCAAAGAAGAGGGTAAACACACAGGTACAGACTCCACCATAAATATCTTTCATTTCAGTGGTATGGTACTCTCCACCCTGATTTTCCTTGCTCTCCAGCATGTAGTGTAGACGCACGGTAGTTCCGGGTCTCGTCTTATATTCCAGAATCGTCTTATCATAGAATCTGTCCATAAACGAAAACATTCCAACATACTCTGCAAAATAGGGCAAGGAAATCCCCTCTTTCTGCAGTGTCCACAGGCAGTACTTCAAAAAGTGTTCTTCCGCCTCCCGGATTTTTTCTTTGTTTTCCGCATAGTACTTGGTATAGGCCAGAAGGCATACCTTCTGGATTTCTTCCCCCAGCTGATAGAGACGCAGAATATCCTCAAAAATCACGGCCTTTGTCAGCTTGTCCTTTACAAAATAGTCATAACTGCACTGTGCCAGAAATGCCTTTTCAATGGACCTGCTTGTCTCCTTTTCCAGATAACTGCGGAAAATTTCCATTTTCTCGCCCACAAAATATCCGGTAAACAGCATCTGAACCAATAGTTTTTCGCTGAAATCGTGAATATCCAGATTCTTTTCTTTCGCCGCTTTCCAGATGTTGCGCATTCCTTTTGTGGTACCTTCATAGTGCTGCATCAGGTATTCCAGCGTGTAAACATCGTATTTCCCGTGTTCAAAACTATAATTGCACAGAGAAAGGATTTGTGGGTTGTCCACTTCCTGCTGCAAAAGTCTGGATGCCAGACGCAGAATCGTCTTAGGATCTATCCCTTCCATTCCAAACTGACTGATCCACTCCATCGCCTTATCGTTTAATTCCCTGATCACCAGATAACGAATGACCTCTCCACGTTTATTACTGTCCAGAATCATCGGATCAACATGGTCCAGGAACTGATCCAATACATTTATTTCATCCTGATCATAATAGTATTTTACCATCTTAGGTAGCAGATCCCGTTTGTAATCCGGCAGAATATTATCACTGTTTAGCAGACATTCATACCGTTTCACATTGTCCGGCAGGATATGCTGTTCACTGTCATTTCCCTTACATAAATAAAGCTGAAGGCCTAAGGTTTCATAATCCTGTTTTTCGATTTCCTGTATTAATTTCCCGGAGGAAAGAAGTCTTTCTGTCTCATATTCAATTCCCGAAAAATAACGGTTTCCTTCGGCATCTTCAAAAAGCAGCGTATATTCGTCCCCGTAAATCGGTACATTTGCTCTGCCGTCCAGGATAGGATAAATCTGCTCCTCTGCTATATTCGGCATACGTAAAACTACTTTGTTTACTATTTTCCATACCGGATCGGCACTTTGAATGGAAGATTCTTTCAGTACTTCCGGCAGGATATGAATTTCATGAGTAAACAAAAGCTTTGCCAGTTTTTTTGCAATTTCTTCATCGATCATCTGCGCCTGAATCACATTTTTATAAAGATACGCCAAATGGCGATTGATTCTTTCGGCACGTATCATCTGCAAAACAAAATCCTGAATATGGAACTGCTCATTCTGATACAATTCCGGGTATTCCTCTTTATCTCTTTGCAGAGAAGCATATAAATACGCCGAGCGCTCCCAGCTTAAGGTATTGTGATATGCAAAATACATGTAGATGACTTTTGGAAGTCTGATATCTCCCTGCAGATCAACACTGTACATATAATATTCATACAGCTGCGTTATTCTCAGGTTTTTTTCCACTCCGGCTGCATACCACTTAAAATACTCTGTACCCCGTTTTCCGCCTTTGATCAGCATCGTACAGATATTCTGTAAGGTTTCCTCGTCTTCCTTCTGTTCGTATGCTTTCTGCAGAATCCGAAGCAGTCTGGGCGAAAAACCACGCACTCTGGGTGCAAGGTAATGAAGCTGCATCATGATCTCATCGGTTAAAAGTTCATGCTTTGCAGCATAGGTAAGCACATGCAGCTCGAACTCTCCCAGCTCCATAAAGAGAGAAGGTTCGAGACGCATGAGTAATAAAGCTTCAATATAAAATACCGGACTGTTACAGCCCATTTCAAACTGTCTCTTAATAAACAGCCATTTCTTCGAATAAGATGAATTGTACTCCGGTGACAGATACAAAAGCAGCCAACCCACCCGCCAGTTTTCGGGTTCCTGTTTGTAGGTCCCTGCGATTTCAGCTGCTATGGTATTGACATAGCTCTCTTCTCTGTTTCGAAGCGTGGTCAGATACAAATAGTAGCTCCACAGAGAACTGCTCATATCATCACTCTGCATAATACTGGCTTTTGCGCGCTCCAGTACCCACCCGGCTTCGTTCTGCCTGTTTTCCGTCATCAGCAGATGGGCATGATACAGTTTGGGAATCGGATCTGTGTCATCCATTTCCATCCATTTCTGCACCAGCTCATAATTGCTTTGAAGCCACGATTTGGTACTGATCTTCTTCATACGAAAAGCGCTGTAATATTCCATGATCTGTGAAGTGATCTGTTGTTTTTCTTTCCTGAAATCCGTTTTTTCAGGCAGTACGGGATCCTTCCTCACCTGAATCGCCAGTAAAATGTCCTCAAAGGTATTATAGAAATGGATTGCACCATAATTCTGCCCTTCATGAAGAGCATCCTGATCTATGTAATAATAAAATTTGCAACGGTTTCCTAAAAAGTCATCATCGCAAAGAACTTCTTTATCGATCTGAATAAAATCACCCTGCACTTCTGCCTGCAGCCAGGTATATCCCCATCCGTTTCGGGTGATATGAAGTTCATGCCTTTCCAGATGTTCCCTGGCATCCAGTTGTATTTTGGTTTCGTCCAGCAGATATCTGACCTTCTGTTTTTTATGAATGGCGATCAGGAATTCTTCCACATTACGCTCATTCAGATATTTTCTGGAAAGCCCCTTATAAAGATCCGCAAATTTTCGGTCATTGTCAGTAAAAAGTCGTTCAAACTCCGGAGAATAGAACAGTCTGACTGCTTCCATCCAGTTTGCTTTTGCCAGATTGGCAAAATGGAACAGGTTCTTAATATCTCCCATTTCCGACTTCAGAACGGTATGGGATACCATGACAACAAAAGGCAGGGAATACTCTCCCTGATTGCTGATGATATAAAAATATCCCTTCAGCACATCTCCCTCTTCCAGACCTTTTCCATGAAATGCAAATGCGATTTCTTCGGTTCCGCCCAGAAAATGGTTGGTAACGCACTCCATCCTGCTGTCGGAAGAGAGGACAAATCCTTCCGTAAGTTTATCTTCTTTTCCAATAATCCGGAAAGAACCCTCATATGTTTCTCCGGGCTTTATCTGAATCTCAATCTTGACTTGAGAAAAGTCGAGGCTGCCATTATCATATTCAAATTGTCCATCTAAAATTCTGTCTACAATTTCTTTCATAAGGTACCTCCTTCCTCAAAAGTCATACAGTATAATAATACAACATTTTGCATCTTTTTTCCACAGTATTATGTGTCGTAATTTATCGAAAATAGTACGCTATAATTCATTCAGACACTGTATTTCTGTTTAACCGAACATGTACTTCTGTTTATCAGGACATTCTATGGTTCTGCGATCCTCGTAACTGCTACATAGATGGCAGATATTTTATACCAGGTGGGATAATCTACGATACCGGACGCCGGCAGTCCAAATACACTCTGAAAAACCCTCACTGCATTGGCTGTTTCTCTGCCAAATACCCCATCTTCCGCTATTTTCGGAATGGCTGGATAGTTCTGTGCGATCCGGTTGAGCTGCCGCTGCATCTGAAGAACTTTATTTCCGGTAGAGCCTATGGTCAGATTGTATCCCGGCCAGGAACTTGGAATACCTGAAATATCTTCCGCTGTATTAATATACATGTTATTTCCGTAGTAATAACGGATGATTTCGATAGCAGAATACCCCTGATCTCCTAAATATTTGGAACCCCACTGGGACAATCCGCTGCATGTGGCTGTTGTCCCATTACAGTAGGAGGTGAAAATAGGCTGCTGCACACCGGGTCTGGATAAGTAGTTGGCAAAAATAGAATCCACCAGGTAATCGATGTTGGAGTAGATATTTCTTCCGCGCATCCATTTCTGGTCGTAAGCAGTAGAAGACGTAATAGTGAAATTCTTCCCCTGCCCCCTGTACCACTCCGTGTAAACCCGATTCAGTGTAAAGGACAGAATCGCCAGGGTATTGGCATAAATCGTGGATTCCGGCCAGGTTGCATAAATTTCCGATGAAACCACGTTCTTAATATAATCTTTGTATGACACATAATAGTTTGGTGCATTTTCGTTGGGCAGACCATCATGTACTACAATGGTTTCCGGTATTACCACACGACTTAAGATGATCTCTCCGGTATCTTCTGATCTTTTGATCTCATCTTCCTCTATTTTAGGAGGATAGTCTCCAAACAAAGTATGTTCCGGGATCACAATATCCTCTTCCGGGGCTTTTTCCACTTCCTGAGGTACCATTCTGATCGGCTGGATGGCTGTCACATCCGGAAGGATCTGTGTCCCTTCAATAAACACACTTTCGTATCCCGGTGCAGTCACCAGAATATCGTATTCCGAGTATGGCTGTACCTCCCCGGGTTCCTGGGAATATTCAAAGGCAGGAGCCGGCAGTTCTACCACCTCGGACTGCCCTGAAATATTGGTATTTAAAGTTTCCATGACCCTCTGGCTTTCACCACCGGGGCTTCTGAACGTAATCTCTATTTTTGCATTGGTAACTGGAATCAGACCGATAGTGGATGCCACATCGATTTGAAGTTTTCCGCGATCTACAAGATTTTCCTGCGCTGCTTTCAGCAAATTAGGCATAAAAAAACTCCGCATATACCTGTTCTTAAAAACAATATATGCGAAGCCTTTTCTTTTTGTTCTTATCACAGCATTCTAATCACTCTGTTTATCATGCTGTCATATTCCTATAGTTCTCTTGTTTATTTCTACAGTTCCCTCTCGTCTCCCCAGAAAAACAGAGCGATAAGTCCGGGGCCGGTATGGCTGCCGATGGTTGTTCCGATATCATTGATCAGCACTTTTCCGTTAAGCTTCGGGAAAGCAGCTTCGATCATATCCGCTAATGCTCTTGCATCATCATAACAGGCAGATTGGGAAATATAACATTTTCCATCATAATCCGTACCATTCTGGGCACGGGCTTTCATACGCTCCATCATTTCTGCCATAGCTTTCTTTTTCGTCCTGACTTTGGCACGGGTAATCAGTTTTCCTTCGCTGTTTACATTTAAAATCGGGCATATGTTCAGTACACTTCCGATGGCTCCTGCCACTTTTGAAACCCGGCCACCACGCACCAGGTAGGTAAGATCGGATGTAAAAAACCAGTGCTGCACATACTTCAGATTTTCTTTGACCCATTCATAGATCTGATCGATGTCTTTTCCGGCATCCCGCATATCTGCCAGATCATCCATCAAAAGTCCCAGCCCGGAAGATGCACAAAGAGAATCCACCACATAGATTTTTCTGTCCGGATATTTTTCCTGCAGTTCGCTCTGAGCGATGCATGCCGAGTTATAAACACCGGATATTCCGGAGGAAAGGCAAAGATGCAGAATATCTTTTCCCTCCTTCAGATAAGGTTCAAAATAATCGATAAACTCCTCTGCATTGACCTGTGAAGTTTTCGTCATTGCCCCCTCTTCCATTTTCTTATAAAAGTCCGGAAAAGGGAAGGATTCACCCAAATCATCGGGGTACTGCTTCCCGTCTATCTCAAAGTGAAAACATACATACTTGATATTTCGTGATTCAAAATGATCTTTTGTCAAATCTGCTGTAGAACAACAACTCAGAATAAAATCCGCCATATCTCTCTCCTTTTATTTTTCTCCCTTTTCAGAATTGTGTTCCAGGCAAGACCTGTGTGTCTGTTGCAGACTGTAGCGAGACGTCGGTACTTAGGCTGTGTACTTTGCAGCCTTATGTACCGCTACGTCGAGGTCCAAGCGAAAGCGGGTCTGCAATCAGACATATAGGTCTTAGGCGTAGGAACACAATTCCGAAAAGGGACTTATTTTTTCAAAGCTAACGAAACAAAGGTATACTACTATAGTATACCTTTGCATTTTACCTATTTTGTTAATAATAACATAATTTCATTACTTCTGCTAATAAATTTTGTCATTGCTTCTGCATCCAGTGGAGCATTCTGAATTTTGGCCAGATCATATAACTGTTCGCAGATCATTTTGGTGTTTTCGCCATCCTGATTTTCCATCACATACTGTACCAGAGGGTGATTTGCATTCAGCACCAGCGTCTCTCCTTCTCCGCCGAACATACCCATGTCCATTCCGTTCATAGAATACATTTTCATCATATCCTGCATTCTGCGGCTTTCTTCAGAGATAGTCAGCATGGAAGATACTTTTTTATTTTTCAGTTTCTCGATCTTAACTGTCATCTGCTCTTTCTTCAAAGCTTTTTTCATGATATCAGCAATCTTTTCTGCCATATCGGCAAATTCTTTTTCTGCCTTTTTAGATGTTTTTGCTTTGAAGGTATCTGTCAGGTCTGCATCGATTCTCTGGAATTTAATTCCCTCATTTTTGCTCTCTAACTGCTGAACAAATGGCTGATCAATATTGTGTGTCAGGATCACAGCATCCATCTTAGCGGCCTTAAACATATTGATGTACTGGCTCTGCTGTTTTTCATCGGTTACATAGTAGATGATTTTTTCTTTCTTTTCATCTTCTTTTTCTTCGCTGCTTTCTTCCGCTTCATCTGCCTTTTCTGCAGCTTCATTTAACGGATTTCCATTTTCATCCACTACCTGTGTATCTGTAGCTTCCTCTGTTTTATTTTCTACACCATCTTCATTTTCAGCATCATCCGGATCGATCTTACTTACTTCCAGGCATTCCGGCAGAGTCAGATATTTACCATCCAGATTCTTGAACAGAATATAGTCTGTCATCTTTTCACAGAATTTATCATCCTTCAGGCAGCCGAATTTGATAAATGGGCTGATGTCATCCCAGTATTTTTCATATTCTTCTTTATCTGTCTTGCACATACCGGAAAGCTTATCTGCCACCTTCTTGGTGATGTAATCACAGATTTTCTTAACAAATCCGTCATTCTGCAGGGCACTTCTGGAAACATTAAGAGGCAGATCCGGACAGTCGATCACACCCTTTAACAGAAGCAGGAATTCCGGAATGACTTCTTTAATGTTATCTGCGATAAACACCTGATTGTTATACAATTTGATGGTGCCTTCAATGGATTCATATTCCATATTGATCTTCGGGAAGTACAAAATACCCTTCAGGTTAAATGGGTAATCCATGTTCAGATGAATCCAGAACAGAGGCTCTTTGTAATCATGGAATACCTTCCGGTAAAATTCCAGATATTCTTCTCTTTTACATTCATTAGGATGCTTTGCCCAAAGTGGATCAGTGTCATTTAAAAGCTCCGGACGTTTGATGATCTTGAGTTTCTGTTCGTCCTCTTCTTTTTCTTTCTTGATCTCTTCCACTACGATATCCGTATCCAGTTTTTCATCCGCTTTGATGGTCTGGGTATCTTTGGTATCCTCTTTGGAAAGGAAGATTTCTGTAGGCATGAAGGAACAGTATTTCTGGACCACGCTTCTTGCTTCATACTCATTGCAGTATTTCAGGCAATCTTCGTTCAGGAATAAAGTAATGGTGGTACCTACACTCTCTTTCTCTCCTTCGTCCATCTTGAATTCGGTTCCACCGTCACATTCCCAGTGAACCGGTTTTGCATCCTTTTTGTAAGAAAGTGTATCAATATGCACTTCATCCGCTACCATAAATGCTGAGTAGAAACCAAGACCAAAATGACCTATGATCTGATCTTCGTTGGTTTTATCTTTGTACTGTGCAATAAAGTCTGTTGCACCGGAAAATGCAATCTGATTGATATATTCTTCTACTTCATCTGCAGTCATTCCGAGACCGTTATCTGTGATCTTGATGGTCTTTTTCTCCGGATTGATCTGCACATCAATTCGTGGTTTATAGTCATCCGGAAGACTATATTCCCCCATCATATCCAGTTTCTTTAATTTGGTAATCGCATCACAGCCATTGGAGATCAATTCTCTGTAAAAAATATCCTGATCGGAATACAACCATTTTTTGATGATCGGGAAAATATTGTCGCTGTTAATTGATAAACTTCCACTTTTCATTGCCATAATCAACACTCCTTACCTTACTGTTTTTCTTTCTTTTCATCTGATCGTCAGAAGCTGCTTTGGATTTTTCGCTCATTTCTTTTAACGAATCCTCCCTGTAATCATTTCGCTGTCAATCAGATTTTTCACTTCTTATTCAGTTTAGCTCCACCACCTTCCCAAGTCAAGAAAAAATTAGCACTCATCTTTAATGAGTGCTAATAACATTCCGTTTTCCCTTGAATTTACGGGCTTTCCGGCATTTATTAATTTTTTATAAAAAAGACTTTTCTCCTTAAAAAATATCTTTTTCTTTAAATCATATCTTTTCTTTTAAAAACTGCAGTTCTCGTCATATACATCAAAAAAGTCACTTGTTTTCACTTCCGAATCCCGGATCAGCGTCACTTCATCCCAGAGCTGTTTGTTCATATTTCTGGTCAGGGACTTTACAAAGGTATCGTATTCCTGGTTAAAGATTTCCTTTTTCCGTTCCTCTACGATCTTGATCTTATTGGCATCCGTTTCTTCCCGGTTAAAGGTGCTGATGCATTTCAGGATATAATATCCCTCTTTGGTTTCCAGAATACTGCTTACTTCACCATTTCCCAGATTGAATCCGGCAGTTTCCAGAACACTGTCTACTTCTCCCTTACCAAAGGATATGGTATCGGCTTCTGCCTGATTGTAATAACTGGCAAGTACTTCAAATTCTTCTCCATCCCTTAGCCGGTTTTGTATTTCCGCACATGTCCGGTATGCCTCTTCTTTTTCTTCCTCCGAAAAAGCAATGGTATTTCCACTTCCATCCTGTCTGGTTGTCCGGATCAGAATCTGTTCCACTGTGATCGTTCTGGCTTCATCATCACTGATTTCCGGATTTACATCCTGAATCAGATACCGGTAGACCTTATCCGCAATGGCATATTCTGTATACAGCTGCGTAATGGTGGTAAGGGTAACATCCATCTGCTCTTTCTCCGTTTCATTCAGAGAATTGTAGTAGATTTCTGCCACTTCCTCAATCTGCTGTTTTTCTTCTTTCTCCAATTCCACACCATAATTCTGGGCCATCAGATTCATGGTCTTGATCTGAGCCAGCTGAGCAAGCACAGATTCTTTGATATTGCATTCCAGCGTAACTCCGTTTTTGCTCACATTCCAGATATCCGGTCCATAAACCTGCTCGTACTGGTTCTGAATATTGGTCAGGTAAACCATGACTTCTTTTTTATAGCAGGACGCAGTCTCAATTCGGAATATCTCATCTTCCGTAAAACCGGCGGTAAGAACGATTTTTGTATCCCCGTTGATTTTCTTGCAACCGGTAAGAAGAGAGGAAGCCATGATACAGGCCAGCACCAGACAGGCAACTCTTTTCGTCCATCTGTTTTGGTTCTGCAGTGCTTTCTTCCGTTCCCGTTTATTCAGTTCAAAATGATTCCGTTTATTCTTATACATCTTTTTTACGTTCATATTTTACAAAATGATAGGTCAGATCAAAATAAACCTGCTCATCACTGTCCGCTGTAATCTCCCATTCCGGATCCTTATCCAGATTGGGGTGGTATGCGTCTGCATCATATGCCATGTCTATTTTTGTCACATGTGCCACATCACAATAGGGCAGCATCTGCTTATAAACGCTGTCGCCGCCAATGATATAAACATCCTCGCTGGGATACTCTTTCAATGCTTCCAAAAGCTCTTCTATACTATGAACGACCTCTGCACCTTCCACCTTATAGTCCGGTTTTGTAGACAGAATAATGTTCTTCCGGTTCTTAAGAGGTCTTCCTCCCGGAAATGTTTCCATGGTTTTTCTTCCCAGAACAACCACCTTCCCGGTAGTCTCTTCCCGGAAAAACTTCTGGTCATTGGGAATGCGGACAAGAAGCTCTCCCTTCCTGCCTATTCCCCAGTTTTCGTCCACTGCCACAATAATATTCATGGTATTCTCTCCCTGATCATCTCTAAAAGTGTTTCTTCTGCCTTGCGGAGCCACAGCTTACAGAACTGCTGCTTTGTACCCCCTTAGATGGCGATTGGAATGTTCTCAATCTGTGGGTGGGTACCGTACCCCTCTAACTTCACATCATCTCTGGTGAACTGATAGAAATCGTGAATCTCAGGATTCAGCCAGAACTTTGGTGCCGGTAAGGGCTCTCTCTGAATCAGTTCTTTGATAATGGGAACATGTCTGTCATAAATGTGGGCATCTGCGATCACATGCACCAGTTCTCCCACCTTCATATCACAAACCTGAGCCAGCATATGCACCAGCACTGCATACTGCACTACATTCCAGTTGTTGGCTGCCAGCACATCCTGGGAGCGCTGATTCAAAATCGCATTCAGCGTCAGCTTATCATCGCCCTTTTTCTGCGTCACGTTAAAGGTCATGGAATAAGCGCAGGGATACAGGTTCATCTCATGCAGATCCTGATGCACATAAATATTGGTCATGATCCTTCTGCTGAAAGGATTATTCTTTAAATCATAGATCACCCTGTCCACCTGGTCCATCATACCTTCTTTGTAAGCATGCTTTACACTCATCTGGTATCCGTATGCTTTTCCGATGGAACCATCCGGATCCGCCCATTCATCCCAGATATGACTATGTAAGTCATGGATATTATTGGATTTTTTCTGCCAGATCCAGAGCATCTCGTCTGTGGCGCTCTTTAAAGCGGTCTTTCTCAATGTCATAATCGGAAATTCTTTGGAAAGATCATATCGATTTACCACCCCGAATTTCTTAATGGTGTACGCAGAAGTTCCGTCCGGCCAGTGTGGACGAACTTTTTCCCCTTCTGTACTGGTTCCGTTTTCCAGAATATCTTTACACATATTGATAAAAATCTGATCTGCCAGGCTCATTTTTCTTATCCTTTATTCTTTCTCTATGTTTTAACTTTTTCTCTTTATTATCCTACCACCATAGGTACCATTTCATAATACTTATAACACTTCTGGCTTACTTTGTTCTATCGATCCCACTTATCGCACAGGGCATTGATCTGATCTGCAAATTTTGCCAGATCCTTGTTGGCTCCGAAATGATTTTTCTCGATAACAGCCATCAGACGTTTGCCTGCATCCACCAGACGGGCATATACACCGGTAACCACAACCACTTTCTTCTTAATCGGTACCGGTGAAGCTTCAAAGAGCAGTCTGTCGGTTGACAGATCAAACTCTGTTCCGCTATAGGGTGCATAAGTCCGGTATCCATATTCCACTTTCAGACGCTGGGCAAAGGATTTGCAGACAGCATCCTCACCATGGACAATAAAGACTCTTCTTGGCTTTTCTTCAAATCCCTGAAGCCAGCTAATCAGTCCATTCATATCAGCGTGTCCGGACATACCCTCCAGAGTTTTCAGCTGAGCACGTACTTCCACAGGTTCTCCAAACAGACGAACGGATTCTGCTCCTTCCAGAAGAACACGTCCCAAGGTTCCTACAGCCTGATAGCCTACAAACAGGATCGTACATTCCGGACGCCATAAGTTATGCTTCAGGTGATGTCTGATTCGTCCTGCCTCACACATACCGGAAGCAGAAATAATAACCTTAGGCTCATTGTCAAAGTTAATCATCTTGGATTCTTCCCCTGTGATGGTAAGCTTTAAGCCCGGGAAGCGAATCGGATTGATTCCCTTTCTGACAAGTTCCATTGCTTCTTCATCGAAACAGTTGTCTATATTTCTGTTGAAAATTTCTGTTGCTTCCACAGCTAGCGGGCTATCCACGTAAACCGGGAATTTATCATGACCTTTTACCAGCCCTTCTTCTTTAATCTGACGGATAAAATACAACATCTCCTGTGTTCTGCCTACCGCAAAAGATGGGATGACAACATTTCCCCCCTGATCAAAAGTGGTCTGTATGATTTCAGCCAGTTCTTTTACATAGTCCGGTTTTTTATCCGAATGGATTCGATCCCCATAGGTGGATTCCATGACTACATAATCTGCATCCTTGGTATAAGCCGGATCCTTTATAAGTGGCTGATTCAAATTTCCCACATCGCCGGAGAAAACAATCTTCTTTGTAACATCCGTCTCCGTAATCCAAATCTCAATGCTGGCCGAGCCAAGCAGATGACCAATATCTGTAAAGCGGATTTTAATGCCTTCACAAAGATCAATCTCTTCTCCATAGGCGCAGCCAACCAAACGTTTTATTGCACCATCCGCATCTTCCAGGGTATACAGTGGCACCGCAGGCTGCACCTGGGAACTTCGTTTTGCCTTTCGGTTTTTCCACTCAGCTTCCTGCATCTGGATATGAGCACAGTCACGCAGCATGATACTACACAAATCTGCTGTTGCCTCTGTAGTCACGATCTGTCCCCGGAATCCCTTTGCATACAAAAGCGGCAGAAGTCCGGAATGATCCACATGTGCATGGGTAAGCAGCACATAATCAATGAGTGCTTCCTGCACCGGCAATTCCACATTTTCAAAATAGTTCTGCCCCTGTTCCATGCCATAGTCCACCAGAATATGCTTTCCGCATGCTTCCAGGTAATGGCAACTGCCCGTCACTTCATGATCCGCACCAATAAACATTAATTTCATTTTTTCAGCCCCCAACTATTACCTACTCAATTGTGTTTACTTTATTGATATGATATATGACCAGTTATATACTATTTGCCAGCCATATCAATTACCTGCGTCATCTATATTGTAACATCTTTCTATTTTAACAACAACATTCGAACACCATATAAAACAGTCAAATGTACCGGATAAAACAGATATAACGCATACTGCCATACCCTTCCCGTTTTCCATCTTTTTCCATTATAAAACAGTAAAAGAATAAATGCGACTATGGTGTATGGTTCATAGATCATACTCAAATATCCCAGCAGGCAGGCACACCATCTCCTCTCCCGAAACAGATAAAATATGGCGATCAGAGCCACTCCCTGATAGGAATAATCTGTCCGCAAAAGATAAGCACCACCACATCCCATGGCAAGGGCTATCAGCTGGGCCATTCCCTCCCATCCGGTGGCCATGTATTTTCGCTGTGCCTTCTGCATTCCCCAGATTGTGGCAAGGCCGATGGCCAGCGTGAACATGGTATTTTGTTTTTGCAAAGTCAGTTCCCCAAACAGCGCCAGGTCAAAGGGGATCTCCGACAGAATGGCAAAAAGAATCAGCCTTCCCAGATATCCGGCCCTGTTTTTTGTTTTATAAAAACCCTCTGCAATCATAAAGCAGAAAATCGGAAAGGATACTCTTCCAATCTGTCGTAGCACCTCAAACAAAATCTGCAGTTTGTCAAGGGGGATATCGGACCATATGGGGGCATCCAGTGCCAGTTTCATCAGTGCAATGGCAGCGTGGTCGATTACCATACATATCATTGCAATTATTTTTAGAACATCCGAATACATGATTACCTCATTTCAGTGAAACACATCGTGGAATATTCGTGGAATAAAATCCCCAAAACAGTGCACTTTTTCCAATATTTCAGACTATGCTTCACAATACAAAAATGCCAGGAACCGCATATTTACTGTATTCCTGGCACTTATCATATTCTCAGCAAAAAGCAGGATACGGGAATCGAACCCGCCTCTCCAGCTTGGGAAGCTGGCATACTACCGATGTACTAATCCTGCCTTTATCAAAAGTATAGCATTTTCAACTCAAAAATCAAGCACATTACTTTGATTGTTTATACATTACTATGATTGTTTACACATTGCTTCCGACTCGTAATGTTTATTTTTATCTTCATACATAAGTTTATCTGCCAGCTCTTTGAGCTCCTCAAAGGTAAGATCTTCATGCTCTTTGCATACAACAACACCCTTTGATATGGAAAGCTTACACGGATAAGTTCCTTTCCAGCTGTTTACCACATGTTCAAAGGTATGAATCATGTCATTTAACTGGTCACTGTTACATTCCATGAATGCCATAAATTCATCCCCACCGATACGATATACTTTTCCATATTTACCCATGGATGTCTGTACGCATTTCGCCGCTGCAATGATCAGCTCATCTCCTGCCATGTGCCCATAGGTATCATTGACCGATTTTAATCCATTCAGATCCATCATGATCAGGGTCATTCTCGATACCAGATCTGTTTCCTGTATTTTTAAGCAGTCTTCTTCATAAGCACGACGGTTGAACAGACCTGTCATATCATCTGTTATGGATATTTCTCTTCTTTCCCTGAGTTCTTTCCATGTCTTTCTCTCACGGATCATGATAACAGCAAAAATGATTCCCATCATCATGTATGCGATCAGGAAAATGATAATGCTTGTTGTGGCAAACTCTATTACGCTGATTTTTTCCGGATTACAGTCTTCCACAACCAGATACCAGTCCAGAGTCTCTAAATATTTCGTCATGCGGCTGGATTCATCACCTTTTTCATAGTAAAATCCACCGGAACCCACATTGTCCAGATAAGAATTATCAAGGTAATCCCGTCCGATACGTTCTATATCAGAATCAATCTGTATCAATCCTTCTTTATCCATCAGATTGATTTTTACATCATATTTCTCCTCATACCGTTTTATAAAATCCCGTAAGGTTGTCATTTCGATACCAACGCCACATACACCGAGATAATTCCCGTTTTCGTCGGTAATTTCCGTGTTTACAAAAACAGATAAATCCCAATGATTTACCACGTCGGTATCGACCTCCAGATCATAATGCTTTCCTTCCTCAACAAAGCGTTTATACCAGGCATCCTGTTCGTGCTTCTCGACATCGATAAATTCACATATTCCATCACAGGTATAATAGGCCTTTGATGCATCACAAACAACATAAACCATAGGATAACCAAAACCGTTCCGGATAGAATCCAGATAAGAAGCCACCTCATTTTGCACACTTTCCGGGGAATCATTGCTACTTTTTTTCATATATTCCTTCAGACTATAATCGTTTGCCATCGTTTCAGAGACTATGATCGGTTTTAGAACTTCATTTTCCACACTGTCCTTTACCATTTGTGCGATCAACATACTGTTATTCTCAGAATTTCTGGCAGCAATACGATGAATGGAAATAAGACTGAAAAAGAGAAAGGCACCCATACTGATTGTCATAATAATAAATAGAACAACCAAATCAAATTTCCTTCTCTCTTTATCTTTTCTCTCCCTCGTTCTGCTCCACTCTCGCAAATAGACCAGAAACATCAGAACCAGTGCGGCAAAAACACCAATATTGGTTATGGAGATTCCATAGATAAGCATCTGCAGTACAATGGAAATAATCGGTGCCAAGGCATAAATCAAAAGGGCAGCAAGCATACCTCTTCTCACTGCTTTACGATACCGTATACACATGGCAAAACCAATGATAATACATATCAGGCCAAACAAAGCATAAACATACCAGCCTGTATTTCTGTGATAATCATTCGCCTGATCAAAATAGTACATCCATCCGGTAAAAAAATTCGTAACCAGAATCAGAAAGCTGATCGTGGAACAAATCCATACAAGCTTTTTATAAATTGCACTTGGCGTCTCACCTCTTTCTCCAAACAGGTCATACATACAAAGGAGAAACAGATTTATCATAATAATATTCAGGAAGAACACAACAAAATTTCCCCCTCTGTTCATGAGGATGCTGAATGTGTCCGTATTTCCCCGGAAAATATAGGCAGCCGCTTCTGAAAAAAGAATCAATGACATGGAAAAAAACATCCATTTCAGATGTTTCCAGCTGTTTTTTTCATATCCATTCATGATGATGATAACTGCCAACATGATGCAGATCAAGCCACCAAAGATTTCTATTGTTGCCTGCGCCATCTCTAAAATAGTAATGTTCATTTGTAAGCCCCAACTTTTGTATATCGTGATAAAAGCATAGCACGAAACTATTTATTCGTCAAAAAAACGAGCTGAATGATATGTATCATCACTCAGCTCGTCACTTATCTTATCCTGCTCTATTATACTGCCCGATTATCCCTATCGATTCTTCTGCACAACTTGAGCATTAACATATGCAATTTTATTTCCGATTACTGCATCAGCTCTTCTGCCATCGTAAACCACTCATCTGTTGTCATATCGCCATCCCAGCAGAACATGTTGTACCCTTTCTGGCCCTTGATAAAACTAATACCGGTACTGACCATGATTTCTACCTCATCAGAGCCATAGCTGATCTCATAGTCAGGTCTTTCCATATTCTGTTTATCCTCTTCCGTCAGTTCATAGTTTGGCGGAACAAACTTATAGGTAATCTCATCATAATATACTTTTGTACCATTTATTTCTTTGCATTCCTTGTAGTCGGTGTGTTCCACCTCTTCGAAGAGAGGAACAATGAACAATCTAAGTTTTGGACATCCATCCTTGGTATAAGTGGCATTAAAGCTCTTTCCTTTTGCCACGGCATTGCCATTTTCATCCAGGCCTTCCATGCCACCAATGGTTGCACTTTCAAATACATACCCATTAGAAAGCTGCTCCGGAATTTTTGTCTGGATATCCAGTTCCACTGCTTTTTCACATGCTGTGGCATAATCTTCTATTTCATCATTTGCCCTGGACCAGCTTCGATAGGAAGTAATCTGACCTGCCGCAAAAACAGTGGTGCCTATCAATAAACAAGCAGCAAGTGCTACTACTACAACTTTTCTTTTACTGAATTTGATCATCTTTTTCTCCTTACATCCTTTTACCTTATTTACCAGTTCATAAGAAGGAGTAAGTTCATCCACCGCTTTCTGATATATTTCTTTATAATCCATCATAAGCTCCTTTCACCGACACGTTTACCGGCACGTTCACCGGAACTTTTTCCGGTACTTTCTCCGGAACTTTCATCGGTACTTTCTCCGGAAAACTGCCTTCCAGTATACTTCTCAGCTTACCTCTGGCTCTGGCAAGCCTTGTTTGAATCGTTGTTTCTTTCATCTGCAGAATATCACCTATCTGGCAACAGGAATATTCTTCATAATAGTACAGATAAACAATGATCCTATCCTTTTCAGGCAATGACAGTACCGCATCCATAACTGTTTTGCGCTCTATATAATCCTGTTCACAACAGCCCTTATCTGCAATATGCTCCCATTCACCTTCATCCAAATCTATCCTTCTCCTACGGAATGGATTCCTGAAATGATTGTGGCAGGCATTCGTAGTCACCCGGATCAACCAGGCTTTTATTTCTTCCTCTTTTTCCCGGGATATGTTGGAAGAATATAATTTCATAAAAACATCCTGTGTGATATCCTCTGCTTCTTCACGACTGCCAAAGTAATGGAATGCTATTCGATATACCATCTTAATGTACTTTTCCACGCAAATGCTGTACTCTGCGTCTGTCATGTAATTGTCCTCCGTCTCCTTCTCTATATTGAAAACACATCACAGGTTCAAAATATCACATGGGTTTATATATTTTTTTGGTAACTATTCAGCGCCATGCAAAATGGAGCAACTTCATCTGTATAATATTTTTCTCCGCATTGATCACATGACAATATCATTTAGCTCGTTGCCATACGTTGTCATTGAACGCTATACAGTGCACAAGGTTCGATGTTCCCGGCTTTGCACCGACCGAAGCCCACTTTACGTGGGCTGAGACCTCGATACCCGCTCGCGGGTGCAGAGCCCTGTCGGGCTCTGCTTTGCACGAAAAAAAGGATATCCATTCGGATATCCTTTTTTCGTGAAAAGAAAAGAGCGCGAGACGGGACTCGAACCCGCGACCCCGACCTTGGCAAGGTCGTGCTCCACCAACTGAGCCACTCGCGCTTGTCTTGCGTTTTCTCAACGCAAGAACTATATTACCAAAGACGTTTATCTTTGTCAACCCACTTTTTTCAAAAGTTTCTGTAAACCTATCGTTGGCAAAATCTTCATCTTTTTAAAAATCTTTCGTAT